>DASXTQ010000080.1:0-12794 GCA_036505295.1 Candidatus Eiseniibacteriota bacterium | reverse complement strand
CGCAGCAGGGTGGCCGTGTACAAGGACGGCGCGACGACGCACCCCAGGCGAAGGCCCGTCATCGCGTATGACTTCGAGAAGGTGAAGAGCGTGAAGACGCGGCGTTTCTCCTCGGGCAGGTCGCGCTCGAACGATCCAGGTGAAACGTGTGATCCGCGGAAGACGAAGTCTTCATAGGCCTCGTCGCTCAGGATCCAGAGGTCGTGCTCCCGCGCCAGCTCGAAAAACGTGCGAAGCGTAGCCTCGGGGAAAACGGCGCCGGTCGGGTTGCTCGGGCTGTTGATCAGGACGGCGCGCGTCCTCGGCGTGATGAGCTTCGGGAGCGCGTCGACATCCGGCTGATATCCTGCGCCCAGCGGGTAGAATACCGGGCGGCCGCCGAGGAGCATCGTCTCCTGGACGTAGTTGGGCCAGTAGATCTCGGGCAGCAGCACGTCGTCGCCGGGGCCGAAGAGGATCTCGAGCGTCGCGAAGAGCGCTTGGGTCGAGCCCGGTGTGATGATCACCTGCTCGGTCGAGGCGGCGAGGCCGTTCCGGGTGCGCGCCTTCTCGGCGAGGGCCACCCGTAGCTCCTGGACGCCGGCCGTCGGCGCGTAGTGGGTCTTGCCCTGGCGCAGTGCCGCGGTCGTCGCTTCCACCACCGCGGGAGGGGGCGTGAAGTCGGGGTCTCCGACGTGCAGCCGGAACACCGGGCCGCCGCCCGCACGCTCCATCTCGTCCGCCAGCCGGAACATGGTTCGGATGGGGGAGAACGGAATCAACTGGCTGCGGCGCGAGGGTTGAGGCATCTTGAGTCTCCCGTGAACGACCATTGGAAACAGGGCGCCGATCATAGCAGACGGTGGCGAAGTCAGGCCCTCCTCGTCGTCGCGATTCTCATCGTGCTCGCCGGCGCGATCGCGGGCGCGGTCATCGTACCTCGGCTGCCGCCGCCAGAATCCACGCCGAGCCATTCCCCGCTACGTCGCGACGCACCTGGGTCTCCATCGGCCGCCGCTCTGGCTCGAAACCTCCCGTTCATGCGCGGCATCTGTTGGGTGGCCGCTGGGAGGATCGAGCCTTCCGATCTCGAGCCGCTGACCCGCGTCCATGCGAACTGGATCTCGCAAACGCCATTCGGATGGCAACGCGAGTTGGACTCGCCGTTGATCGCCGCCTCGATCGGCTCGGGAGGCTATTGGGGAGAGAGCGACGCCGGCTTGGAGGCGACGACCCAGTGGGCCCACGAGAGGGGAATCCGCGTCCTGCTCAAGCCGCACATCTGGAGCCGCGCCGGCTGGTCGGGGACGATCGCGATGAAGTCCGAGGAGGACTGGGCGACGTGGTTTCGATCGTACCGCCAGTTCATCCTCCACTACGCGGACTTTGCCGAGCGCTGCGGCATCGAGGCGCTCGCGGTCGGGACGGAGCTGGGCGGAACCGTGCAGCGTGAGCGCGAGTGGCGCTCCGTGATCGCCGAAGTTCGAAACCATTACCATGGCCCGCTGGTCTATTGCGCGAACTGGGCGGCGGACCTGCACCAAGTGCGGTTCTGGGACGCCCTCGATTGGATCGGCGTCCAGGCATATTACCCGCTCAGCCACCGGCGCGAACCGGCGCTCACGGAGCTGGTGCACGCTTGGCGCCAACCGCTCGCCGACCTGAGCGGGGTCTCGCGGCGGTGGGGAAAGCCGGTCGTTCTGACCGAGATCGGCTACCACAGCCTGGACACGGCGGCGAGCCGGCCCTGGGAGTGGGATCTCGCGGGCAATCTCTCGCTCGACACACAGGCGCGCTGCTACGCGGCGCTCTTTCGGGTTTTGCCAGAGCAACCGGGGATTCGCGGGGTATTCATATGGAAATGGCACCCCGACTACGCGCGCGCCGGCGGCCCCGCGGACACCGAGTACTCCCCGCAACGCAAACCCGCCGAAGGGGTTCTTGCGCGAGCGTTCGCGGAAATCGAGCGCGACGCCAGGTGATCGAGGGCCGGCTGGGATTCGGGGCAGGGGGATCGGCCCGACCCCGGGCTTCTTGTGGCCGGTCGCGGAACTCTGTTAGGCTTCGAATCGAGGCTATCGCTTCTCCGTCGCCCGCAATCCCATGGAGGTTTGGATGAAGACTCGGATGACGTTCGCCCTTCTCGTCCTTGCACTCGTTCCCTCGTGGGTGCCGACCCGGGCCGCGGCGCAGGGGAGCGCCACCACCGGAACCGTGCAGGTGACGCCGCCCAAGCCGGCGCCGGCCAAGGCACCCGCCGCGGCGGCCGGCAAAGCGACCGCGAAGGCCACGACCGCGAAGGCGACGAAGGCGGAGGGGACAGCCGCCAAGGTAGGTGCACGGTCGATCATCGGCGAAGTGGTGGATCCCGCCTGCTGGATCGTGAACGGCGCGAAGGGCCCCTCTCACAAGGAGTGCGCCATCGCCTGTGCGAAGGCGGGCCAGGTGCTTGGGATCGTCGAGAACAAGACACAAAAGCTCTACATGGTCGCAACGGATAAGCCGGGCGAGGATCCCAACAAGGGATTGATCGATTATGTCGGGCAGACGGTTCTGGTCAAGGGGCGGGTCTACTCACGGGGAGGCGCCACGGGCATCAAGGTCACCTCCGTGGAGCCTTACAGCGCGACGGCGGTCCCGACGGAATAGGGGCCCCAGCGCTCGGGATCGGATCTCGCGGAAAGGAAGTCGTATATGAGGCTCGCGAATCACTACACGCTCGCGCTCGCGGCGTTTGCCGCGGCGCTTCTCTTGGCGGTTTCGGTGGGTGCCGGCGAGAAGGCGGGCGAGAAACCGAAGGCCCCGGCACCCTCAACTCCGACCCCGGCCGCTGAGACGCCGGCCGCCGGCCCGCACCACGATCACGGCGCCGCCGCGAAGGCTCCGGAAGGCGCCGGCCAGCGCGTCGCGGGCAAGACGATGACGATCGTAGGCGAGGTGATGGATCCCGCCTGCTTCCTCGAGGCGGGTGCGAAATCGATCGGTCCGGGGCATTACCAGTGCGCGATCGACTGCGCCCGCTCCGGGCAGACGCTCGCGATCTACGACCGCGACCAGGACCGGATCTATTTCATCGCGGGAGAGCTGCCCGGGAAGAATCCAAACGATCCCCTCATGCCCTACATCCACAAGAAGGTCGACGTGCTGGGAACCGTCTACCACCGGGCGGACGCTTACGGAATCGTGATCCTCAAGGTCGCGCTGCACGAGGACAAGGCCGGTGGCCCGGCCTCGGGAGCCCCAGCGGGGAAATAGCCCAACCCCATGAGCCGTCGGCGATCGAATTCAACATGAACTCGCTCGTCCTGCCGCTGACGGCAATCGTCCTCTTTTCCTTCGCCTACCGCTACTACGCAGCCTTTATCGCGAACAAGGTCGCGCGCGTGGATCCGTCGCGCCCGACTCCCGCCACGACGATGGCGGACGGCCGCGACTACGTCAAAACGAACAAGTACGTCTTATTCGGGCATCATTTCGCCGCGATTTCAGCCTCCGGGCCGCTGATCGGGCCCGTGCTGGCCGCCCAGTTCGGGTACCTGCCCGGCGCGCTTTGGATCCTCATCGGCGCGGCGCTGGCCGGCGCGGTCCACGATTTCATCATCCTCTTCGCGTCGGTTCGGCACGGCGCCGCGCCGCTCTCGGAAATCGCCCGTCGCGAGATCGGTCCCGTGGCGCACGGCGCCGCGACCGCCGCGATCCTCTTCATCGCGGTGCTTCTTCTCGCCGGTCTGGCCATCGTGGTCGTGAACGCGCTCGCGAACTCGCCGTGGGGGACGTTCACCGTCGCGATGACGATCCCGGCCGCGCTCCTCTTCGGCCTCTACATGTATCGGATTCGTCCGGGCCGCGTGGTGGAGGGAAGCCTGATCGGCGTCGCGCTGATTCTCGCGGCGGTGATCGCGGGGCCGTGGCTCGTGAAGTCCCAGTTCGTCTCGTGGTTCACGCTGCAGCCGAAGACGTTGGGGCTCCTTCTTCCGGTCTACGGATTCATCGCCGCGACGCTGCCCGTCTGGCTCCTCCTCTGTCCGCGGGACTACCTGTCGACCTACATGAAGATCGGGACGATCGTCCTTCTCGTCCTGGGTGTAGCCATCGTGCACCCCAAGCTCCTCATGCCGGCGGTCACGCCTTTCATCAACGGCACGGGACCGGTGCTCCCGGGGATGAAGGTCTTTCCATTCTGCTTCATCGTGATCGCGTGCGGCGCGATCAGTGGATTTCACTCGCTTATCGGCTCGGGGACCACGCCGCGGATGGTGCCCGACGAGGGAAGCATCAAGTTCATCGCCTACGGCGCGATGCTGACCGAGGGCGTGGTGGCGATCATGGCGCTCGTCGCGGCGACTACGCTTCAGCCCGCCGATTACTTCCTCATCAACGGCGTGCCGAAAGTCGTTCAAGCGCTCGGGATCCAACCGGCGCAGCTGCACGAGCTGACCCGGCTTGTGGGGGAGGAGACGCTCCAGGGCCGGACCGGCGGCGCCGTTTCGCTCGCGGTCGGGATGGCGAACATCCTTCGGCAGATCCCCGGGATGGGGCACCTGATGGCCTACTGGTACCACTTCGCGATCATGTTCGAAGCGGTCTTCATCCTGACGGCGCTCGATACCGGAACGCGCGTTGCTCGGTACCTCTTTCAGGACGTCGCACGCAACGTGTGGGCGCCGCTCGGCTCGACGACGAATTGGCTGAGCGTGTCGCTGGTGGGCGCCGTCGTGTGCATCGCCTGGGGATACCTTGCGGTGACCGGGAGCGTCGAGACCATTTGGCCGCTCTTCGGAGTTTCCAATCAGCTTCTCGCCGTGATCGCGCTCGCGGTCGGCACCTCGTTCATCCTGCGTCAGCGCCCAGCGCCGTACGCGCTCGTGACGCTGGTCCCGCTCGCGTTTCTCACCGTGAGCACGATGACCGCGGGGGTGCTGAACACCTTCCGGTATCTCTCACCCGCCTACGTCGCGGACAAGGGCGCCACGGTCGCGACTATCGACGGGGCGCTGAGCGTGATCCTGATCCTTCTCGTGGGGACGGTCCTGATCGATTCGGTGAGGCGGTGGGCGTTCATCCTGGCGGAGCGCCGGCGCGGCGTCGCCAACGTGCCGGCGGCGGTCCAGGCGAGCGACGGGGCGGGCGCCTAGACCGGCAGCGCCGCCAGGTCCGCGAACGTCGTCAGCTCGATCCCCTGCGACTCCACGATCCGTCTCGTCTCGGGGCTCGTGAGCGCCTCCAGCTCCGCGCGCCACTCGTATTCCCATCCCGCGATCGGGGAGGGCTCGGGCTCTCCCAGGCCCGGATGGCACACCAGCTCGCTTGTGCCCTGAGGGACCCCGAACAGGACAGAACGGAGCGCCTTCTGGTCGAGGTGGCCCGTGCTGTGAAATCCAAAGAAGCGGTCGGGGGTGCGGATTCCTGAGGCATTGAGGTGAGGCAGGTTGGATTGCTCCATCAATCGGAGCGGCAGGAACTCCAGCGATCGGCGCACCGAGCCGCGCTCCGCCCGGCGCAGCACCGTCGGGACGCGCGGAAAGCGCATGGCCAGAATGCCGTTCGCCCGCGCGATGCGGAGAGCGATCCGGAACAGGCCCGGCACCAGGTGGAGGTGCTGATGGCTGTCCAGGTGCGTGATGCGCACGCCGGCGCCCCGCAACCGCGCGATCTGCGCGGACCACTCCGCCTCGACTTCCTCGTCGCGAACTCCTCCTGAAAGATAGCGCGCCATGAACTCCCCGTAACCGGGGAGGAATCGCCCGTCCTCCTGTACGAGGGAGCGCGTTTCCTCCGGCGGGAGGACCGGGCTCAAGTGCACAATCATCAGGTGGACGCCGGCGTCGAGATCGGGATGGGACGCGGCGTACTGCGCCGCGCGCGCAAAGGCGTCGCCGGCCGCGACGAAGCTTGCGCTGGTGAGGATCCCGCGCTCGAACGCGTCGATCGTCCCTTCGGTGATGGGTAGCGTGAGGCCGAAATCGTCGGCATTGACGATGAGCCGCCTGCCTGCCGCGGCTCCCGTCAGCGGAACGCGCATATAGGAGCGAGGGTAGGGAAGGCCGATGCTTGAATCAAGCGAAACGGCCCGGAGCTTGATGAGGCTCCGGGCCGCTGGGATCGCTAGGAGTGTCCGACGCTACGGATTGGTGTTCGTATCTCCGAAGTTGGCCACCTGGACTGTGAGATAAGCTCTCGCAGTCACGGCATCGCCCCAACTCCCGCTCGCCCGGAGATAGCCCGTGAAGTTGATCGTCGCGACGGCGGTGGCCGCGGTCGAGAGCGGCAGGGCCGCTTTCTGGGCCAGATCGCTGATCGTGATGGCTCCCTCAGCGGTACCGCCCGAGGGGACAATGACGTTCATGCCACCCGAGACCGGGTTATAGATGCCGTTGTTGTAGGTTACGGTGTAACTGAGCACCACGATCTCGGAGAACCCGGTGCCGGGCTCCACGGCCGCGGAGCCGTCGTGGGGCCGGTTTGCAAACGTCACGACCACCTTGTCGACCGGGATGAATGTCTTGGCTGTGTCGGCTTCGTTGAGCAGATCGCTGAAGAAGGGGCTGCCGTTATTCACGCTTTCCACGACTAGGTCCGCACGCGTCGACGTGCTGGTGCAGCCGCCGACGAAAAGCAGCGCGGTGACTCCCGCCATCGCCATCCCTGCAAGGACTGCCCGAGTCCACTTCATAGACGTCTCCTTGGCCTTCGCGATCCCGATCGCACGTGGTCCAGGGGAAAAGCAGTAATACCCACGCGGGTTCGAGCAAGTGATATGCCACGGCTGGGAGCGGGAAGAAACGAGCGCTATGTGCTTGGAATCGCGGGGCGTGGCACCGCCATCGCGGGTGGCGCCTCAGGGCGCGGCGGGCGCACCGTGCGTATTGCACGGGCGCCCACCGGCCTGCAACGGCGGGGTGCTTACTTCTTGGCCAGAGCCATGTTTGCGGCGGCCAGGTAGCGCCGATTCACCTCGCCCCACTTGATGTTGCGGATGAACGCCTCGATGTAGGCCTTTCGATCGCTGCCGTAGTCGATGAAGTAGGAATGCTCGTACGTGTCGCAGGGAAGGACGGGGAACGCGCCCCACACCCCACCCTGGTTCTGCGCGTCGCCGATGAAATTGTGCAGGCGGCCGTCGGTGGGATCGTACGCGAGAACCACCCAACCGCGGGCGCACATGCCCGAGGCCTTGAAGTCCTCCTCCCACGTCGCGTAGGAACCGAAGTCTTCCTTGATCTTGTCGAACACTTCGCCAGCCGGCTGTCCATCGCCTCCCATGACATCGAAATAGACCTCATGAAGGATCTGGCCGTTGGCCGCGAACGTCTCTTCGTGCTTGAGCCCGCGCATCTGGCTGTAGATCTGGTTCGCCTTGCTGCGGTCGACCTTGGTGAGTTCCTCTTCGATCTCGTTCCGCTTGTTCACATAGCCGGCGTAGAGCTTGTCGTGGTGGATTTCGATCGTCTTCGCCCCGATGCCCTTCAATGCGTCGTTTGCGTACGGCAGTGCTTTGATCGGATGCTTGGCCATAGTGAGCCTCTCCTTTCGTTGGTTTCGGTTGACGGGTGGATGATACCAGAAGTTGGGGCGTCAGGCTGCCTCTCCGGGGAGCCGCTTCCGGATGGAGGCGATGCGATAAGCGCGCGCCCCTTCGGGCACCTCGAGCACGGCTTGGGCTCCTTCCGGCTTCCCGAGAAGGGGTTTCAAGATTGGGGCGCGGTAGGACAGGATGCCCGGGCCGAGGGCATGATCTCCCTCACCGAGAATCCAATACTCGAGCGCAGGCGCTCCGGGCGAATCCACCGGTTCGAGTCGCACTTCCGTCCCGACTCCGACCCGCGTGGCGTCCACCTCGATGGTCTCGAGGAGCCTGGTGCGGTCGAGGAGGTTCATCAGCTCCTGGGCGCGCGCCGCCGCGTTTGCCTGGCGCTGCTTCGCCGCCTCGTACTCGGCGTTCTCGCGCAGATCCCCGAGCTGTCGCGCCTTTTCGATCGCAGCCGGAATCGACGTTTTGA
This sequence comes from Candidatus Eiseniibacteriota bacterium, assembly GCA_036505295.1. Taxonomy (GTDB): domain Bacteria; phylum Eisenbacteria; class RBG-16-71-46; order SZUA-252; family SZUA-252; genus WS-7. The sequence goes on along the minus strand of DASXTQ010000080.1, from coordinate 4,815 downwards.
GGTCGAGCTTCAGCCGCTTGAACTCCGCCTCAAGCCTTTCGTAGGTGGTCCGAGACATGATGGTGTGCCGCGTTTCGAGATCCTCAACGCTCTTCCCCTCGAGGAGACTCTGCGCCGTGGCGCTTCGACGCTTCTCGTGCGCCTCCGCCAGGCCGGCATGGCCAATCCCTCGCAGAAACTCGAGCACCGGCTGGAGCCTGCGCTCGCTCCCGCGCCAATGAAGGACCGTGCGCTCCAGGGTCTCCGCCGTCTCCGTGTCGAGCGGTCGCTCCTCGACGAGCCGCCGCAGCGCGCCTTCCGGACCGAGAAGCTCGAGGAGGCGCTCCGAGACGCCGGGCACGCCGGCGCCATCGCGCTCGAGAAGCCGGAGTGCGCTCATGAGGAGCGCGGGCGTCGGGGGTGCCTCCTCCTCGCCGGGATTCGAGGCGTAGTGCTCGATCAGGCGCGCCGCGAGCACCGGCGATTCCGCGGCGCGCTGGAGCTGATTCGAGATGGCCTTTCCGAACGCCGGGCTCAGGAGCGCCCGGAGCCGCAACCGGCCGCTTTCCCGGAGCCGCGGGAGCCGGCTCTCGATGGCCCGCCAGAGGAACGTCTCCTCCTGACGCGCGCCTTTCGCCAGATCGATCAGGGCGTCCTGCTGCTGGCTCAGCGTGAGGTCCCCCGGTGATAGGCCCTCCACGATCAGCGTGTCGAGCACGCCGCGGGCGGCATCGGAGGCGAGCGCATTCCACGAGAGCGCGTGATAAAGCGCCTGCGCGCGCACGGCGGGATTGAGCTTGGAATCCTCCGCCCAGCGCACGATGACCTTCGCGGCGTGCGGGGCCAGCCGCGACTCCTGCTCCGGGTGCTCGCGAAGGAATTTCCGGACCAGCCCCAGTCCCTCCTCGCCGGCGCGCTGGCTCAGCTCGGGAAGCGAAACCTCGCGCGACTTCTCCTCCGACTCGAGCTTGAAGAGCTGCTGGTACGCCTCGCTCAAGTCGAGCCTCGGATCGTTTTTCAGGTTCTCCTTGGTCTCCTTCCACCACGCGGACCATTCTCCCGGCGGGAGCACCGCCTCGATACGCGGCTTCATCTGCGCCTGCGTTGCCGTACCTCCCAGATCGCGAAGCGCCGAGACCACGATTTGGGGATCGCGCGTCCGGATCAGCTCGCGCAGGCGCTCCGGCTCGCGCGCGGCGAGCACGCGGATTCCGTCCGGGGGCAGCCGGTCGAGCGACCGCGCCGCCATCGCGAGCGACATCTTGTGTCCGGTCCTGCCGGGGAATTCGAGCGACACCGATTCTCCGTCGTTCGCCGCGACACGCCCCAGGCCCCAGGTCGCGTGGGCGACATCCGCCCCTGGAGGAAGGGAGAGGATCTTGGGAACGCGCGCCCGGACCCCAGCGAAGGGCTCTACGGGGTTCTGGATTCCGGACCCCGTGACGATCGCGTCGGGGTCGGGCTCGGACGCGACCGCGATCCGAAGCAACGCCGCGAGGAGCCTCCGCGCCTCGACGGTCTGAGGCGCGCGTGCCCCGACCGGCTCGAGCTCGCGCCAGCCCCAGAGGCCGGCCCCCCGGCGCGTGAGCTCGGGAAGCGCGAGATCGAGGATGGGCTCCGAGTCCTCCCACGGAACGGCTGCCGCGTAGCGGAGAAGGATCCTCCCGACGCGGGCGGGCTCGCGCGGAAGATCCTCCTCCACGACGCGAAGGAGCTCCTCCGAGACCGCTTCGGGGTGGTTGAGCTCGAGCCAGAGCTCGAGGGCCCGGAGCCTCATCCCCCATGCCTCGTCCGGCTCGCCGCCTCGCTCCAAGATCTGCGACAGCTCCGAGAGAAGATGAGGTTCGTTCGGCCGGATCTCGAGCGCTTGGCGCAGGAAGCCCATCTTCTCCTCGTCGGTAGCGGAATGGCGCGCCAGAAAATGAAGGAGCCGGACCGCGGCGGAAACGGGGGCGGGCACGAGGAACCGGGGGAGGAGCGTCCGAACTCCCTCGCGGTCCTCCGCCGCCGCCAGCTTGTCGCCGACGACCTCGAACACTTCCATCGAGGCACCGCGCTCGCCGAGGGCGTCGTTCAAGAGCCCCGCAAGAAGGAGCAGGTCCCAGCGTTTTCGCGCTTGAGGCTCCTGCTTCAGCGCCTTGAGCGCGGGCTCCGCCTGCGCGCCCGCGATCAACTTCCGCGCGAGCGCTTCGGTCTCGGCCCAGCGCGGCTCGCCTGCGCCGATCGGAGGCTCCTCCCCCTGCGCGGCGCGGAGATAGTTTCTGAAATCGGCATCCATGATTCTGTCGCTCCCTCCGGGCCATCCAGGATATCGCATCGGGAGGGTCGTGGTACACTCCGCGGTCCGATTCGCGAAACCCTCTGCACGGGAAGGGTTCCCCCATCGACCAGAAGAAACGTGTCATCGCGGCGCTCGTCTTGAATCAGCTTCTTTCGAGCGGGACCCACCTGTTCGCAAAGGCCACGCTGACCGCCATCGGGCCCCTGGCCACGGCGCTCCTGCGCTTCATCTGTGCATCGGTGACCCTCTTGTTATTCGAGCTCCTCCGCCCGCGGAGGCAACGCGTCGCTCGGAACGACATTCCCAAGCTGATCTGGCTCGGTTTTCTCGTCGTGCCGGTGAACCAGGGGCTCTACCTCTTCGGGCTCTCGCAAGCGACCCCGGGTCACGCCGCGTTCCTCTACGCGCTTACGCCCCTCGTCGTGTTCCTTCTCGCTCGACGTTTCTTGAACGAGGGGGACGCGAGGGCGAAGCTCATCGGCATCGCGGCCGCGTTCGCGGGCGTGGCGCTGATCCTCCTGGACCGCGGGCTCGCGCGCGAAGCCGCGGTTTTGCGCGGGGACATGCTCATCCTGCTCGCGGTCTTCTCCTGGGCCGCGTACACGATCGGCTCGAAACGGCTCCTCGAGCGCTACGACCCGATGACGGTCACGACGTGGGTCATCGTAGGGGGAACGGCGCTCTGCCTCCCGGCGCTCCTCATCCCGGGCGCGATTCCGCCGCTTCGCTCCATCGGGCTGCCGGTGTGGGGAGGGCTGGCCTACCTGGCGGTTGGAACGTCGGTCGTGGCCTACCCGCTCTGGCTCTACGCGCTCCGGAGGCTCGAAGCGTCCAAGGTCGCGATCACGACGAACGCGCAGCCGGTCCTCACGAGCGTGCTTTCCTGGATTCTCTTCCGCGAGAGGTTTGGCCCCGCGTTCTTTGCCGGCGCCGCGCTCATTCTGATCGGCGTGAGCTGGGTGGAGATCCAAAAGGGCACGGGGGCCGCGGTAAGGGCGCGCGCGGCGGGCCCGACCCGATGAGCGCGCGCGAGCGCCTCGACGGCACGGAGCTGCCGCGGATCGTCGTGCCTCCGCCGGGCCCGCGCTCGCGCGCAGCGGCGCGCCGGCTGCGGCGAAGAGAGGGCGCCGCGATTTGGGGATCGGAGGAAGCCCCCATCGTCTGGTCTCGCGGAAGGGGCGCGGTCGTCCTGGACCTCGACGGGAACCGATACCTGGACTTGACGGCGGGGTTCGGCGTTCTCTCCCTGGGGCACGCGGCGCCCGAGGTCGCGCGGGCCGTCTCGGCGCAGTCGAGAAAGCTCACACAGGGGTTGGGCGATCTCATGCCGCACGAAGGCCGCGAGAAGCTCATCCGGCGGCTCGCGGCGGTGGGCGGGCGTTCTCTTGGCCGCGTGCTCCTCGCGAGCACCGGAGCCGAGGCGGTGGAGCTGGCTCTCAAGACCGCGCATGTAGCGACCGGGCGGCGCCGCGTCGTGTCCTTCACCGGCGCCTACCACGGCCAGTCGTACGGCGCGCTTGCCGTGACCGATTATCCGGGCCTGGGCGCGCCTTTCGTGCGACAGATCCCGGACCTCGCGATCCGCGTCCCGTTTCCCTACGAGTACCGCTGTCCGCTGGCCCGACGGTGCGGCCGCTGCGACCTCGCTTGTCTCGACTCCGCCTTCGAGATCGTGGATCGCGAGCTTCGTGGTCCCGACCCCCCTGGGGCCGTCATTGTGGAGCCGGTCCAGGGCCGCTCCGGATGCGTCCTGCCGCCGCGCGATTTTCTTCCGCGGCTTCGCGCGCTCACCCGCGAGCGCGGGCTGATCCTCATCCTGGACGAGGTGATGACGGGAGCGGGTCGTACGGGGCCGTTCTGGGCCTGGGAGCAATTCGGGGAGGAAGCGGTCCCCGATCTTCTGGTCACGGGGAAGGGAATCGGGGGAGGCGTGGCGGTCGCCGCGCTGCTCGGGAGCGACCCTTTGATGGAGTCCTGGCGGAAGCACGTCCTCCCGTCGGGGGAGGCGCCGCACTCGAGCACCTTCTACGCACACCCGCTCGCATGCGCCGGCGCGCTCCGGGCGATCGAGCGGCTCACGGAGCCTGAGACGCGCGCGCACGTCGAGCGCGCGGGCGCGGCGTTCGCCGCGGGGCTCCGTTCCATCCAGGACGGCTGCCCCGCCGTCGGAGACGTTCGCGCCGCCGGCCTCATGGCGGCGATCGAGCTGGTGCGCGATCGCGAGTCGCGTGCCCCCGCGCCCGCGGTCACCGCCACGGTCCTGGGCGCGCTCCTCCGCGAAGGGGTGCTCGCGTATCCGGGGGGCGTCCACGACAACGTCATCTGCTTTACGCCGCCTCTTACGATCACGGAGCAACAGCTCGGCCACGCGATCGCGGCGATCGGCAGGGCGCTTCAAATATCGTGCGGCATGTATCCGATGGGGGATTGGAAGTAATAGCTCATCGGGTAGTGCAGGAAATTCGAGACCCGGCTCGTGTAGAGACACGCGAAGTCCTTGAGCTGGTGCCCGAAGCGGCTCGATTCGTTTCCCTCGCGGAAGATCGAGCCCCAGT
>DASXTQ010000079.1:0-3559 GCA_036505295.1 Candidatus Eiseniibacteriota bacterium | reverse complement strand
ATCGCGCAGGTCTACCACCGTGACCCATCCCTGCTTGGGGTCCTTGTGCGGGACCACCCAATCCTCCACCGGCCTGCCCTCCACGATGCCGTCGATCCAACCGTGCTCGCATTCGGCGATATGGACCAGGATCTGATGCGCCGTGAACATCTCGGGGGTCGGCTTGAAATCAAAGCGCTCGGGCGGAATCGCCGCGGCAGCGAGCAGAAGGAAGGGCCGATACTGCGTGTCCCAGAACGGGTAGTAGGCCCGGATCGTCCCCGGATGGTCCGCGGCTGAGGACTCCCGACCGGCGCGACGCAGCTGGTCTGGCGTGACCGTGCTCGTTGTGGACATTGCTTCTCCTTGATTCATTTTGTGGGCCTATCAGAGCAAGTATCCGGACGGGTGAAAGTTAGCATAAGCGACCTGCTGGATGCTCGAAAGCGCATGCCGCTTCCGCCGAGCATCGGGGCTCCCCCAGCGCGTGCCGTCCTGGTATGATCTCTGCCCTACACCGTCCCAACGCGCACGCTCGGCACCGACAAGGCGGACAGGGAGACGGGATGCCCAAGTTGATCTCTTCAATACCGGCGGTGCTGCCGGCGTGCCCGCCCGAGCCTCCGACCACCGGGCGGGCCACTCACATCGTGGTCGGGAAGGATGATGGAGACATGACATCACGCCTTAAGCTCACGGCATTCGTTCTCGTCCTTGCGTTCGCCCTGACGCTCGTCGGAATGTTCGTCACGACCGGGCCGAAGGCGACCGCGACAGGTCCCTATCAATCGGCGCTCTCGGGCGTCGGAGTCGCCACCGCGGAAGCGGCTAGTAAGAAGAAATGCGCCAACCGGGCGTGCGAGTTCGCATCCCCGGGCTATGTGTGCCTCGAAGGCAGTGGCACGACGTGCGTATTCTCGGGGGGCTGCCAGACGGTCAGCTGCACCCACTAGCAGGAGGTCCAGCGGCGGATCGGTGGCACCGCCGATTCGCTCGTTACCGGCGGTGCCGCCGGGGTTCCCGCCCAGCCTCCGACCACCGGGCGGGTCGCTCGATCCTGGTCGGGTAAGGATGGAGACATGACATCACGCGTAAAGCTCATGGCATTCGTTCTTGTCCTTGCGATCGCGATGACGCTCGTCGGCATGTTCGTCACGAGCGGATCGAAGGCGACCGCGACAGGTCCCTATCAATCGGCGCTCTCGAGCGTCGGAGTCGCCACGGCGGAAGCAGCAAATTGCGCCAACCGGGCGTGCGAATTCGCGTCCCCGGGCTACGTGTGCACCGAAGGCAGTGGCACGAGGTGCAGGTTCTCGGGAGGCTGTACCACGGTCGCCTGCGGCGGCCCGCACTAGCAAGAGGTCCAGCGGCGGATCGGTGGCACCGCCGATCCGCCGCGTTGATTTCCGTGTCCATGCCAGCACGCTCCCGGCGCTTTTCGCCCTCGATTCTCCTTCTCGCCGTGCTCCTCTCGGGCTGCGGCTCGGCTCCCTCCGTTCGGTATCTGGTCGCGATCTCCTCCTCGAATCCAAAAAGCGTTCTGGTAACCGCCGAGTGGGAGGGGATACCGCGGGATTCGTTCGTGCTCGGCGGATTCGAGAGCACGGAGGTCCTACGAATCTCCGAGTTCTCGGCGTTGGACGGCTCAGGGGCCGCACGATCCGTCCGCCCCGCGACCGGCACCCTCCTGGCGGAGGGCCGGAAGATTGCCGTGCCGAGGTACATCATCCGCGGGCCGCTCTCGTCACGCATCCGAATCCGATATCGCGTCGACCCCGATGTCCGGGAAGGCGACGCCCACGTCGGATTCAGCGGGGTCCGGTACGGTTATCTCGGTCCGGATTTCGGTCTGATCACCGGCAGGAATCTCTTTCTCCTTCCGGCGGGACCGGAGCCGTCCCCGCGGGACATCCGGGTTCGCTTCTCATTACCTAAAGGCTGGCGCGCGGTCACACCGTGGCGACGGGTCGGGGACGGCTTCCACCCAGGAATCGGCGGGCGATTCGCGGACGAGCACTTGATCGCCTCCACGCTGGCGTTCGGCCGGTTCTCGGAGCGGTCCATTTCCGTCGGGCGAACGCGGTATCGCTTTGCATACGAGACCGGCCGCCCGGGTGCGGTCGACGACTCCACGATCGGTTCCATCGAGCGCGCGACGCGAACCGTGCAGGCCCTCTTTGGGCGCGATCTCGGCCGCGATTACGTCACCGTCGTGCTGCCGGCCACTCCCGACGGCAACGAGATCCACGGCGAGGCGTGGGCCGGCGGCCAGGGGGGAACCCTCTCCCCCGTGACGCCGACCCGACTGCGCCGCTACTCCCAGAGCTTGCTCGAGGCGTACCTGAAATTCTCGCCGTACCGCGACGAGATTTCACGTCCCGAGGAGTACTGGGTCCTCGACGGGATCACCAATCTCTACGCCTGGCGCGCCGTCGCGTCCGCGGGGCTGGTGGACGAAGAGGAGGTCGAGCGCGATCTCGCGTCGTCCTACGCCGGAGCAAGACGCGTCCAGGACGCCGAGCGCGATCTGGAGGAGCTCTACGAGACGAAGCTGGACACGGAGCTCGCGCGCCGCGTAGTGGCGCCCTTTCTGCTCGCGTATCTCGATCGCCTCTTGCGCGAGCGGTCAGGCGGCCGCGAGACGCTCGACCGGGTCGTGCGGAGCATGTTCCGAACCCGGCCCGCCGCCTCGCTCTGGGCCTCGATTTCGGGAACGAAGCCTCGTGATTGGGACGCGTTCCGGTCCCGCTACGTTCGAGGGAAGGAAGCCATACCGGTGGAACACCTCTTCGGTCTCGCTCCGGCCGAGCCCAATCCCTCGCCGCCCGCGGGAAAGCCTGTTCGCGATATCACCGTCATCTTCACCGGAGACACGAACGGCTTCCTAGAGCATTGCGGCTGCAAAGCGAACCAGTCGGGAGGCGTCGCACGCCGTGCGACGGTCCTCGAACGGCTGCGGCACGAACACCCCGGCGCGCCCGTCGTCGACCTCGGAAACGCCTTCACGCGGCCGGAGAATCAGACTGAGCTCGACTACCTCTCCCGGGAGGAGCAACGGCTCTATCTCGAGACGATGGCCGCGATGAGATACGACGCGTCCGCTATAGGCATGAACGAGCTGCTCTTCGGGAGCGGCTGGTTCCGGGAGGCGACGAAGGGGCTGGGGATTCCGTACGTCTCCTCCAACGTGGCCGAGCGAGGGGTCCGGCTCGCGCCCGCTTCCCGCATCGTTCACGCGGGCAGCCTTCGTGTCGCGGTTGTCTCGGCCTTCGAGCCGCCGCACGGTCCGGGAACGCTGCCCCAGTTCGAGGCGAACACAGCGGCACTTTCGATTTCGGACCCTGTTTCGTCCCTCGCTCGCGCCGTGTCGGAGGTCCGCGATCACGCGGATCTCGTGATCGTGATCGGGAGGCTCGAGCCCAGCACGATCCGGCGTGTTGTGCGCGCGGTCCCCGGCATCGACGTGATCCTTTCCAGCGCGAGCGGAACGTCTTCGCTGGTCCGGGCTCCGGGGACTCCGGAGACGACCAGCGATCAGGGATTCCTGGGCAAGACGCTGGTGTTGTACGAGGACAGCCGC
>DASXTQ010000078.1:0-14081 GCA_036505295.1 Candidatus Eiseniibacteriota bacterium | reverse complement strand
GGTGACTCGATCTGGGACGAGCCGCTTGCGGAGCTTTCGAACGAGGGCCGCGAAAAAGTCCAAAGGCTTCGGCCCGGCACGGTCGCGCAGGCCGCGCGAATTCCCGGGGTGTCCCCGGCCGATGCCGCGATACTCGTAATCTATGCCGAACGGGAGCGTCGCCGCGCACACATCTCTTCAACTACCGCGTGACCTTGAGCCGGATTTCGCTGAGTTCAAGGACCGCCTGTCGGAACGGATCGCGTCGGGCTCGCTGACGCCCGATGCGTTTCAGCTCCTCGCCAGATTCGGGCAGCTCGTCTACACGCAGGTCGCGCAGCTCTCCCTCGTCGCCCGTGGCGACCGCACGGTACTATACACACGGCACATCCTCGACTCGCTCAATCCGATCGACTTCCAATCCCCGCCGCCATCATCTGTACTCGATGTCGGTAGCGGTGGGGGGTTTCCAGGCATACCGCTCGCCATTGTTTGGCCACGAACTCGCTTCACCATCCTCGAATCCCGAGAGAAGAAGGCGGGGTTCCTCGAGAGGGTCGGACGGGAGTTGGGCCTGCGGAACGTGACGGTCGCCTGCGCGCGGCTTGAGGAATACGGGCGGACCTGGACGGCCGAACCCCACCAAAACGTCCTCATCCGGGCTCTGGGGGATCTGCCCGAGATCTTGCGTTCCGCGGAGCGCGCCTCGAGCCCGAGCGGCCAGTGGATCTATTTCCTCGGAATGGGCGCCTCTCCCGAGAGACTTGTCTCACAAATTGGCGTCCCGGGTGGTTGGACGGCAATTCTAGAGGGGGCCTTCGGCGGAAGGCTCCTACGGGGATACTTTCCCCCGGGGCCGCCGCGGCCGCCAGCGGGGTGATTCGGCCCCGCGCGTGCGCCGAGCAAGTTCGCCGCTGCGGGCCCGAACCCCAGTGGAGGGCCACGGTGCGGGGCGGCCGCAAAGCACTCCAGGCGTGTTTCACGTGAAACATATCGATAAGCTGCTCCAACGACGTGCGTTGACCCTTTGGGCGGCATAGGGAGGGGGGCTGTAGGTTCTAGGGGCGTGCGTCGCGCGCTGGTTCCCACGGCTCCATCGAAGCGCCCCTGTCCCCGTCCCACGCGCGGCTGGGGAGGGAGTCCGAGGCGATCGGCGACTCTGTGTGCGTGCGTTGCCATGAGGGGGCGATCGCGGCGCGAATGGCGCCGCCAAGGCTCACGGAGGCCCCCAGGGAGGCCTCCACCCGGTGGATCCCCACACGGGGCCGGCTTTCTTCGATCGTTGGCCACGAATCAATCTAACCACAGCGGCTTACAAAAACGTTTCACGTGAAACATTTTGAGAATGGATTTCGGCTCTCGCAATCAGTAGACTACCGCGACCCCGACAGGGACGTAAGGGCTGAGGCGCGCAGTTCGACTCGCCTGAGCCAAACAAGGGGAGAGATAGATGGCCAGGACGGTCGCGATCGCGAACCAAAAGGGTGGGGTGGGAAAGACGACGACGGCGGTGAATCTCGCGGCCGCGCTAGCCCTGAATGAAAAGTCGGTCCTTCTCGTCGACCTGGATCCCCAAGGAAACGCAGGAAGCGGGCTGGGGCTCCCAAATCTCAAGAATACAAATCGCGGGATTTATGAGGTCCTCACCGGCGGCTTGCCGGCGGACCAGGCGGTCGTAGCGACCGGGATTGCCGGGCTGAGCCTGATCCCTTCCGGCCAGCGGCTCGCAGGGGCGGAGGTAGAGCTGGTGGATGCCGAGCGCCGGGAGTATCGGCTCAAGGACGCGCTTGCCCCCCTGGTCGAGCGCTTCGAGTTCATCTTCATCGATGCGCCGCCCTCTCTCGGGATCCTCACCGTCAACGCGCTCACGGCGGCGGGGTCGGTTCTCGTGCCGGTCCAATGCGAGTACTACGCCCTCGAAGGTCTGAGCCACCTCCTTGGCGCAATACGGCTCGTACAACAGGGGCTCAACCCCTCGTTGCAGATCGAAGGCGTGTTGCTGACAATGTTCGACAACCGCCTGAATCTCTCGCAGCAGGTGCTGGATGAGACCAGGAGGTATTTTGCGGAACGTGTATATCGTACCGTCATACCCCGCAATGTCCGCCTCAGCGAGGCGCCCAGTTTCGGCAAACCGGTCGTCGTCTACGATCCAAGCTGTGCCGGGTCGGTGAGCTACATGAACCTTGCGAGCGAGGTGATGAATCATGGCTAGGAAGGCATTGGGTCGGGGGCTCGAGTCGCTCATTCCGGCTGCGGTGAACAAAGAGGTCGCCGTGGCACCCGAGCTTCGGCCAATCGAGCCTCGGCAGGGCGAGATCCAACACGTCCTCCTGAGCAAGGTCATCCGCAATCCCGCGCAGCCGCGAACCCAATTCGATCCGAATACAATTCGCGAGCTGGCGGCCTCGATTCGCGAGCGCGGGGTGCTTCAGCCCGTACTGGTCCGACCCTCGGGAGGAACGTTCCAGATTGTCGCCGGCGAGCGTCGATTCCTGGCGGCGCGAGAGGCCGGGCTGGAAACCATCCCCGCGATCGTTCGCCAGTTCACCGATCGGGAAGCCCTGCTTATCGCGCTGATCGAGAACGTGCAGCGTGAGAACTTAAATCCGATGGATGAGGCACGCGCATACTATAAACTCGCAATGGAATATGGGCTTCCCCATGAAGAGATCGGGCAGCGAGTTGGAAAGGATCGATCGACTGTTTCCAACATACTTCGCTTCAATAACTTACCCGCTGAGATCCAGGGTCTCCTCGAAACCGGAAGCATCACCTCGGGCCATGCTCGTGCCTTGCTGTCGCTTCCGAACGAGAAGGCCCAGTCCGATCTCGCGAAATCGGCCGCTGCCCATGGATGGTCCGTTCGCGAATTGGAGGAACGAGTCCGTCGACTCGGGGCCGATCGCTCAACTGCAAAGCCCCGGAAAACCGCCAAGCGCGCCTTCTCCGCGGAACTAATGGGGCTCGAAGACGATCTTATGAGAGCCTTGGGGACCCGGGTGCGCGTCACCCGCCGGCGCGGGGGGACCGGGTCGATTTTCATCGATTACCATTCGGAAGAGGAACTCGACCGGCTCGTCACGGTGCTCAGGTCGCTGGGGTGATATGCGCGCCGGAATTCAGCGGCAAGTTGATCGTTGTGGATAACTCGCAAAGTACGGTGGATAACGGGATAAGCGTCGACGCATCAGCGGCTTACTCAAACGTCCCTTATGCCAAAGCCACCAATTATGCACATGGTCGGGTCGCGGCGCATACGGCCGCGCTGAATCGCCCCTCGCAGGCAACCTCGGAGAAAAAACCATGACGCAGGCTGCCCCAAAGGACGATCTCGAGCTGCTCGACGAGCTGAAGGAGGCGCGCGGGGCCATTCTCACGGAATTGCGCAAGGTCATCGTGGGTCAGGATACGGTCGTGGAGCAGCTCCTGACCGTGCTCTTCGCGAACGGCCATTGCCTTCTCGTTGGGGTGCCCGGGCTCGCGAAGACCCTTCTCGTTTCCACATTGTCGAGGATCCTCGCCCTCAAGTTCAGCCGGATCCAATTCACGCCGGACCTCATGCCCTCGGACATAACCGGCACCGAGATCCTGGAAGACGACCCGGTGACCGGAAGGCGCGCATTCAAGTTCATCCACGGGCCCATCTTCGCGAACATGGTGCTGGCGGACGAGATCAATCGTACGCCCCCGAAGACCCAGGCGGCGCTTCTTCAGGCGATGCAGGAGTACCGGGTCACCGCGGGGGGAGAAACCTATCCGCTCGCGCTTCCATTCTTCGTGCTCGCCACACAGAACCCGATCGAGTTCGAGGGAACCTACCCGCTTCCCGAAGCCCAGCTGGATCGGTTCATGTTCCACATCTCGGTGGGATATCCGAGCGACCAGGAGGAAGAGCGCATCGTCGCGACGACGACCAGCGCCTACGAGGCCGAGCCCAAGACCGTGCTCGCGGTCGACCGAATCCTCGAGTTGCAGCGCCTCGTGAGGCGGATTCCCGTCGCGGACCACGTCGTGCGCTACGCCGTGCGCCTCGCGCGCGCGTCACGACCCGGGCCGGAGAGCGCGTCTTTTGTTCGCGATTGGGTGAGCTGGGGTGCGGGGCCGCGCGCGGCCCAGTACATCGTCCTCGGGGTGAAAGCGCGCGCGGCGCTTCACGGGCGGCCGACGCCGAGCGTAGAGGATGCCAAGGCGGTCGCGCCCTCCGTGCTGCGGCATCGCATCATCCCCAACTTCAACGCGGAAGCCGACGGCATCTCGAGCCTCGACATCATCACGAAGCTCCTCGAGACCACTCCTAGCGGCGACGGCAAGCGCCCGTAACCGGCGCGGCCATGGCCCAAACGTCGCAGAGACTGCTCGACCCGCACTTCGTGTCGAAGCTCGCCCGCCTCGATCTTCGGGCGCGCCTGGTGGTCGACGGGTTTCTGACCGGACTCCATAAGAGCCCGTATCACGGGTTCAGCGTTGAGTTCGCGGAGCACCGCCAGTACATGCCTGGAGATCCCCTGCGCCACCTCGACTGGAAGGTGCTCGCGAAGTCGGACCGCAAATACCTCAAGCAGTACGAAGAGGAGACGAACCTCCGCGCGACGCTCCTCATCGACACGAGCGCGAGCATGAGCTACTCCTCGCACGGTCTCTCGAAGCTCGACTATGTGCGGCAGCTGGCGGCGTCGCTCGCCTACTTGATGCTCCGGCAGAAAGACGCGGTAGGGATGTTCGCATTCTCCAGCGGCCGCGGGGAGCTGATCCCACCGCGCTCCACGCCGAGCCACTTGAGGCAGCTCCTCGTCCTGCTCGAGCATCTCCAGGCGACAGGAGGGACCGATTTCGCGTCCTCCCTTCATGCGCTGGCGGAGCGGGTCAAGCAGCGTGGCCTGATCATCATCCTGTCGGACCTTCTGGACGACCCGGAGCGCATCGCCGGGGCGATCCATCATTTCCGACACCGGAAGCACGAGGTCCTCGTCTTCCACGTGCTGGATCCGCAGGAGGTGAAGTTCCGGTTCGAGCGAGAGGCGACCTACATCGACCTCGAGAGTGGAGAGCGAATCACGACTCGGCCTCAGGAGCTGCGTGGCGATTACCGCAGTCGGGTTCTCGGCTGGATGGAGCGCATTCGACAGTTCTGTGTCGAGAAACAGGCGGACTACGTTTCCGTGACGACCGATTTGCCCTACGACCGCGCGCTTCTCGAATATCTCTCAAAGCGGGCCCGGCTCCTCTGAGATCTTCGAGCTGATGTCCTCCTTCTCCTTCCTCAATCCTGGATTCCTCTGGGCGTTGCCGGTCGCAGCGATCCCGATTCTGATCCATTTCCTGAGCAAGCGGAGGCTTCCGGAGATCCGCTTTCCCACGGTGATGTTCCTGCGCGCTCTTGAGCCCCGTGAAATCCGCAGGCTCAAGCTGCGCGAGCTCTTGCTCCTGATCCTCCGCACCCTCGCCATCCTCCTGCTCGTGTGCGCGTTCGCCCGGCCCTCGGTCGAGCCGAAGGGCGCGATCACAAGCGCCGCAGCCGCGGTCGCGGTCGTGGTCGACGACTCGGAGAGCATGGGTGCGATGGACGAGCAAGGGCGCCCGAGGATCGAAGGAGCGCGCGCGCGCGCGCGCGCGATCGTCGATGCCGCGCGCCCGGGGGATGAGGTTGCGATTACGACGACAACCGGCCCCGACGCGTCGCTGTCCAATCACGCGGTCGACCGCCTCCGTCTCGAGCGGACGGTGCGGCAGATCGCGGTGACTTGGTATCCCGGCCGGATGGAGGCGGCGCTCGAGCGGGCGCGCCGGTTTCTAGGAAGAACCGCCCTTCGCTCGCGCGAGATCTACGTCGTCGGGGACTTTCAGGCAACCAACGTCACGCGCGGAGCGCGTGAAAAACTTGTCCAGATCTCGCGATCGGGAGTGCGTGTGCACCTCCTCCCGCTCGTTTCCTCGCGGGTTCCGAATCATGCGATCGAAGATCTTGACCCGGAGCTTCGCCCCGGTCCCCAGGGCAAGGGGCTCGAGTTGCGGGCGCGTCTCGCAAATCACGCGGACTCTCCCAGCGAAAGGCTCGCGATCCGCGCGCGGCGCGGCGACGTCCTGATCGGAGGAGGCGACGTCGCGCTCCAGGCCGATGAGGCCCGGTGGGCGTCCCTCCCGATCGAGTGGCGGGGCGGCGCGGCCGTCGGAAACGGCGGCAACCCCGACGCGAAAGCGCCCGTCGTGGTGGAATCGGACGTGGACGCGCTCGCCGCCGACGATCGCTGGTACGCTGTGCTCGGCGCCCCACGGCGCCTCCGCGTGCTCCGCATCGCCGAATCGCGCGCGGGGGCCCCCGCGTCGCGGTTCACCGCGCTCGCGCTGGATCCGCTCCAGGACGGTTCGAGCGGCTATGCGGTCGAAAGCGGAACGCCCGCCTCACTCCTCGGAATCAACCTCGGCCGGTGCGACGTCCTGCTCCTTGAGGATATCGCCTCCCTTTCCGGCGACGCCGAGGCGAGGCTCCGGGGATTTCTTCGCGAGGGAGGAGGGCTTGTCGTGGCGCTCGGCCCCCACGCGGATCCCGATTACTACGGGCACAAGCTCTTTCCCGGCGTGATCGATCTCGCGCTCGAAGGGACCGAACGCGCCGCCGAAGGGCAAGCCTTCGAGGTGCGCGCGAGGATCCCCGGGCATCCGATCCTCGAGGGCCTCTCGTTGGACGTGGGCTCGCCCCTCACCCAGTCCAAGCTCACGGGGCTCTTGCGCGGGCGGGTCACATCCTCCAAGGCCCTGGCGGTGGTTTCCACGACCGGCGGCTTGCCGCTCGTCGTCGCCGCTCCTCAGACGGCGGTGTTTCTCAGCTCGCTCTCCGACGACTGGGGGGATTTGCCCTATTCGGGAGCGTTCGTCCCGCTGGTACGGGGCCTCGTGGACTACGCCGCCCGAGCCACGTCCCCCGGGGCGGGGGATCGCGCGCTCGTGGGCCGGCCTCCGTCGGCGCGGCTCGACAACGCTCCGGCAGGCGCCGTGGTGGTGCGCGGCCCCGAGTCTTACCGCTCGCAGGCCCAGGTGGTGTCGGAGGGCTCCGGGTTCCGCGCAGTGGCCGATGCCCCCGCGCCGGCGCCGGGCTTTTATGTCTTCGACGCCGGCACGCGGGAGGCTGCGACCGTGGCCGTCAATCCTGATCCGATCGAAAGCGATCTCCGGCCGATCTCCATCGATTCGCTACGATCAGGCGCCGCCGAGGCTCCCCGGACGCTCCTGACGTTGGGGTCGCTCAAGACGCATCTTCGAGACACGCGCCAAGGCCGCGAGCTTTGGCTTCTTTTTCTCATGGGGTCCGCCCTGTTTCTTGCGGCCGAGCTGGCCCTCGGCAGCGCCCGCACCCTGTCGCCGTGATCAAGACCGCTGACTCGCTCGCGGACCAGCTCCTCGCGGCCGCCGAGCGTCACCCTGGCTTTGACGAGCTCCGTTCCCGGATCGAGGGGGGCGCCGTGGCGGTGCCCGTTCGCGGCATCGCGGGCAGCGCGGGAGCGCTCCTTCTCGCGGGCCTCGCGCGTTCCGTCCGTCGTCCCTTCGCCGTCATCGCTCCGGATCTGGATCGCGCGGAGGCGTGGCGGGATGACCTTGAGTTTCTTCTCGGGCGCGATCGGGTGGTTTCGCTTCCGCCGCACGACGTCGTGCCGTGGAGCTACCAGGTCGCGACCGGCCCGGTTCGGGACGACCGCATCACGGCGATGCTCCGGCTCGGCGACCCCGATCCGCCGCTCGTGGTGATTCCGGCCGTCTCGCTTTACCGCCTTGCCCCATGGCCGGCCTCGGTCCGCGCGCAGGCGGTGACCCTCGCCCCCGGCGTCGAGATGGCGCCCGAAGTCCTGACGCGGCGGCTCATCATGGGCGGCTACCGGGCGGTAAGCGAAGTGGGAGAGGTTGGCGAGGTGAGCCGCCGGGGAGGCCTCCTCGATGTTTTCGCGCCGGGGATGGCCTATCCCGTGCGGATCGAATTCGACGGCGACGCGGTCGCGTCGCTTCGCACGTTCGACATCTCGACTCAGCGATCGGTCGCCCCGGTCGAGCGCGCGCGCATCGCTTCCGCCCGGGAAATCCTCTTCCCCGAGGACCTCGAGGAACGGGTCAGGCCCCTCGATCGCGGGCGGTTGGCACAGGACCTCGAGGGGAGCCGGATCCGGGACCTGGTGACGGAGGGCGTCTACTTCGAAGGCATCGACTGGCTCGCGCCCCATCTCGGAATCCCCCTCGGATCCGTTCTCGACTACCTGGTGCCGGGCACGGCGATCTGGATGGACGAGCCCGATGCGATCGAGCGCGAGTTGGAATCGGCGGAGCGCGAGGCCGAGCGTCTCGAGCCGGACGCGCGTCGGCGTGCCCCGCACCTGCCCGAGCGCGATGACCTCTTCGACCCGCCCGACCGCTGCCTCGAGCGTCTCCGCGGCTTCCTTCGCATGGAATCCAGGGTCACGGGCGGCGCGGCGGATCGCAGCCAGGTAATTTCGTTCGACGCGCGTCCGCAGCCCTCGTTCGGCCGCAAGCTCGATCTCCTGCGCGGCGAGCTTCGCAGGCTCGCCGAGCTGGGGTACGAGCGCGTCATCGTTTGCGACAATCGCGGCCAGGCAGAGCGGCTTGATGAGATCCTGGGGGAAGGCGTCGTCTCCGTCGATGTGGGCTCGATCACGGCGGGGTTCGTTCTCCCGGCGGCGCGGATCGCCGTCTTCACGGACCACGAGATCTTCGCGCGCTATCGTCGGCGCCGCGGCCGCCGGTCGGGTCCCTCGCGGACCTCGATCCGCGACTTGATGACGCTCGAGCCCGGGCAGTACGTCGTCCACTTGGACCACGGAATCGGGCTCTACCGCGGCCTGAAGCGGATCACGCTCGACGGCCAGGACACCGAATGCATTCATATCGAATACGCCCAAAACGATCGCCTCTTTGTACCGATCGATCAGCTCGGCATGGTGCAGCGGTACTCCGCAGAGGAAGGGCGTACCCCGCTCATCTCGCGCCTGGGCGGCACCGCGTGGCAGAGGACCAAGGCGA
This sequence comes from Candidatus Eiseniibacteriota bacterium, assembly GCA_036505295.1. Taxonomy (GTDB): domain Bacteria; phylum Eisenbacteria; class RBG-16-71-46; order SZUA-252; family SZUA-252; genus WS-7. Next base: position 5,078 of record DASXTQ010000078.1, on the reverse strand, counting down.
AAGCGCGCCGCGCGATCCGGGAAATGGCCGAGGAGCTCCTACGGAATTACGCCGTGAGAAAGGCTCGAGGCGGAAGAGCTTTCCCGCCGGACACGCCGTGGCAGCGTGAGCTCGAATCGTCATTCCCGTATGAGGAGACACCCGACCAGCTTCGCACCGTCGAAGAGGTAAAGCGCGACATGGAGTCGCCGCGCGCGATGGATCGGCTCGTGTGCGGCGACGTGGGCTATGGGAAGACGGAAGTCGCCATACGGGCGGCGTTCAAAGCAGTCCAGGACGGGACACAGGTCGCGGTGCTCGTCCCGACCACGGTGCTCGCCCAGCAGCATCTGGTCACCTTCACCGAGCGCTTCGCCGACTTTCCGGTTCGGATCGACATGTTGAGCCGGTTCCGCTCCCCCCGGGAGCAGAAGCAGATCGTGGAGAAGATCGGACGCGGAGAAATCGACATCGTGATCGGAACCCACCGGCTCCTTTCCAAAGACGTCCAGTTCAAGAATCTCGGGCTTGCGGTGATCGACGAGGAGCAACGGTTCGGGGTCGCCCAGAAGGAGCGGATCCGGACCCTCGTCGAGAATGTCGATGTGCTCACGCTGACGGCGACGCCGATTCCCAGGACGCTCCATATGAGCCTGCTCGGGGCGAGGGACATGTCGGTCATGAACACCCCACCCCGGGGTCGCTACCCGATCAAGACCGAGATCGTGGAGATGAACAAGGACGTGGTCCGCGACGCACTCCTGCGCGAGGCGGATCGCGGCGGGCAGTCGTTCTTCGTGCACAATCGCGTCGAGTCGATCGATCGGATCGCGCACTACCTCCAGAGCATCGTGCCCCAGCTGCGCTACGGAGTCGCGCACGGGCAGATGCGCGATGTGGAGCTGGAGCGCGTGATGCTCGACTTTCTCGAGCGCCGTACCGACGTCCTCGTCACAACGTTGATCATTGAATCCGGCCTCGACATCCCCACCGTGAACACCATGCTCATGAATCGCGCGGACACGCTGGGGCTGGCCCAGATCTATCAGCTGCGCGGCCGGATCGGCCGGTCGCACCACCAGGCGTTCTGCTACTTGTTGGTCCCAGCCGGCACGGTGCTGAGCGAAGAGGCGGAAAAGCGGGTTCGCGTGATCGCCGAGCACGAAGAGCTGGGCGCGGGGCTCACGATCGCGATGCGGGATCTGGAGATTCGGGGCGCCGGAAACCTCCTCGGGCCGGAGCAGCACGGATTCATGGTCAGCGTCGGATTCGATCTCTACTGCCGCATGGTGGACGAGGTAGTCCAGGAGCTTCAGGGCAAGGCGCCCGAACGGCGTCCCGAGCCCTCGATCTCGAGCGATCTGCCGGCGTTCATCCCCGACGAGTACATCACCGATCCGGACGAGAAACTGGACTCTTATCGCCGCCTGGCCGCGGTCACGGCGCCTGGCGAGCTGGAGGAAATTCGAGCCGAGTTCCGGGACCGATTCGGGCCGCTTCCGCCCGAAGCGGAGCACCTTTTCGAGCTGAAGAGGCTCCGCCTGACCGGCAGGGACGCCGGCGCGACTCGTTTGCGCGTCGGGAAGGACAGGCTCGAAGTGGATCTGGCCGATCCGCTCAAGCGGGACCAGATTCTGCGCCTGGTGGCCTCCACCCCCGCCAGGATCGAATTCTTGGGAGGGGGAACTGGGTCTTTCCGCGTCCGGTCCCCCGCCGAGCCGATCTCACTTACCACAAACCTGTTGCGGGTGCTGGGGGGCTCTGGTAGTGTCGCGGATCTGCCTCTTCCAGCCGCTGGAAGTTGAACCGCGAGCGGGAGTTCGGGGTACTAACGGGTAGCGGTGAGGAGCCGGAAGGCCCGCCGATACGGCGAATCCAAATGAGAAAACTTAGGGTTACCTGCGCAGCGCTACTTACACTCGCGGCTCCCGCATTTCACGATGCCCAGGGAGCGCGTCCGCCTTCCGTCCAGGGTCCGATCGCAACCGTCGCCGGTCGCCGGGTAGAAGAGGCGGACATCCGCCGCGCGGCTCTCGTGATGGCTGATGATCCGCTCAGGACCAAGAACCCCGCCCTGTGGCGGAAGAAGCTCCTCGACCTCTGCATCGATCGCGAGCTTCTCGCATTGGAGGCGGAGCGAGCGGGGCTCCTCAAAGATCCGGCGATCAAACACGAAATCGAGCGCCGAACCGCAGACTTCCTTTACCCGGTGATGCGGGACCGAATCCTTGTTCCTGAGATGCGGCCCACCGCTGCGCAATTGGACACGGCGCGCGCGGGGGGCCTCTATCGGCGCGTCAGAATATCTTATATCCAGACCCTCACCGATCGCCAAAAGACCATCGAGGTTTTCGCCGCGCTCCAAAAGGGGGCGAGGTTCGATTCGGTCGCCTCGAGCTACAGCATTCATCCTTCCTCCATCGAGGGGGCCGACCTTGGATGGAAGTGGGCAGGCGAGCTGAATCGTGCTTCCCGGGACGCGCTCAAGACCGCGAAGCCGGGAGACATCCTGGGTCCCTACCCGAATAGCGGGTCCTATGAGATTTATAGACTCGAAGCCATTAGAGATCCGGACGACGCGGAACTCCGTGAGAAGCTCCTGCGCGATAGGGCCTCTGGCCTGGAGCCGCGCTATGCCGACGCTCTTCTCAAGGGATTCAAGTTCGAAGTCGATCCCGCCGCCGCGAACTCGGTCGTCTTCGCTACGGCTACCGAGCGAGTCGACTCGATCCTGGCTTCGCTCGGTCCCGCCGGAACGCGGCTGGAGCGGGGGGTGCGCCCAGCGATCGGCGTTCTCGCACGGGTGGATGGAGATTCGATTACCTATTTGGATATCGCGTTCTCGGAGACATTGAGGCCTGACAACAACGGGAAGGTGCGTATCGAGACCACCGGGAAGCTCGCGATCCTTTGCGCGACGGCAATCCTTCCTCGCCTGATCGCGCGAGACGCGCACCAGTACGGCGTCGATCGAGACCCCGCGGTTGCGCGCACACTGCGGCTGATCCGTGACGAGGTCTCGACGCGCGCGATGGTGGCGCGAGCCGCGCCTGAACCGAGCGACTCCGGCGCCGTCCGCGCGTACTTCGAGTCCCACTCCGCGCGCTATCAGCGGCCTCCGGCCCGGCGCGCATTGGTCGCGATGTACAACTCGGAGGATTCCGCCCGGGCGGCGTTGCGTACCTGGAACGGGATCGGGTTTCGAGATTCGAGCTTGATCGCAAATGGATTCCGGGTGCAAGAGCGGGCGACCGCGGCCTCGCTTCTTGCCAACCTTTACGCGGAGATCCCGCTATTCGATACGGGCAAGGATCCTCTGAGCCTCGCCGTCCGATCCCTGGACGCGGGTCAGATGGCGCCCGTGGTCCATACGCCGCACGGGTACGCGCTCGGTATGGTCCTCGGTCGTGAGGCGGCCCGGCCCATGAGCTTCTCGGAGGCGGCCGCGGATGCTGCCGTAGACTCCCGGGAAACCAGGGAGGACGCGTGGGTCACCGATCAGTTGAACCGACTGCGGGCCGCCACGCCGGCCCGAACCGTGCCCGCTCGGCTGGACGCGGTTCGCCTCGATTTGAGCTCGAACGCCGGAGGAAAGCGTCGATGAGGCGTGATGGAATGATGCGTATCGCGCGGATCGCCGCCTTGGCGGTTCTTGCCGCCGCGGCGCCCCCGGCGACACACGACCTCGCAGCCTCCGAGCGGATCGCCGCGATCGTCAACAAGGAGGTAATTCTCGAGTCCGATGTCGACGAGCAGCTTCGAACCGCCATGGGGAATCTCCGCGTCGATCCGGGTGACTCGGTGACGATCGCGAAGCTTCGAAAAGACGTGCTCCAGCAGCTGATCGACGAGCAGGTGATCCTGGCGGAAGCGCAGCGGCAAAGCATCACGATCCCGAAGGCGGACTTAGACCAAGCGGTGAAGCAGGCGATTCAGAACGTTCGTGCGCGGCTTGGAACCGAGCAGAACTTTCAGCGGGCGCTCGCGGAGGAGAAGACGACCGAGGATCTGCTCCGCAAGAAGTACGAGCCGGAGGTCCGAAAGCAGCTCCTCGTCATGCGTCTCGTCGGACGCGAGGTTCAAAACAAGACCACGGTGACCGATGCCGAGGTGAAGAGCTACTTCGTCTCACAACGCGACTCGCTGGGAAAGAAACCCGAGGAGCTCAAGCTCTCGGCGATCGTGGTCGGGTTCGACCCCGATTCGATCCAGGTGAAGCGTCTCCGGGTACGCGCGGACAGTCTCCGAAACCTCATCGTGGGCAAGGGCCGGCCGTTCGAGGAGATCGCGAGGAAGTTCTCGGACGACCCTTCCGGCGTGAGGGGGGGCGACCTGGGCACGTTCGGGCGGGGAGAAATGGTGGGTGAGTTCGAGGAAGTGGCCTTCTCGCTGAAGCCGATGGACGTGAGCCAGCCTGTCCGCAGCCGATACGGATGGCACATCATCCAGGTGCTGGAGCACTTCGCCAAGACCGACACGAGCGGGGAACGGGTCCACGCCAGGCACGTGTTGCTTCAGGCCGCGATCAAGCCGGCGGACGAGGAACGCGCGCGCAAACGCGCGCTCTCGGTGCGCGATTCCCTTCTCAAGGGCGCCGATTTCGCCGCCATGGCCAAGCGCTTCTCCATGGACACCTCGACCAAGGACTCCGGCGGCTACCTGGGCGATGTGGCGGTGCCCAACCTTCCCCCGTCATTCCGGGAGGCGTTGACCGGACTCCGCGAGGGAGAAGTGAGCGTCCCCCTCAAGGGGGAAGCCGGTTACTATGTCTTCAAGCTAAGGGGACGCGTCCCCGAGAGGGAATATCGATTCGAGGAGATCAAAGAGGATCTGAAGAAGATCGTGCTGAACCAGAAGCTGCGAGACGCGTACGACCGCTGGTTGGACCGGATCCGAAAGAACGTCAATATCGAGGTCAAGGACTGAACTCGAGGAGGCCGCGAGAACGTGGCGGCGCGTCGGCACACGCTCCTCTTCACGATGGGGGACCCTGCCGGGATCGGCCCGGAGATCCTCGTTCGCACCCTCGCGCTCCAGACGCTTCGCCGTGAGGCGCGCCTCGTGGCGGTCGGCGATCCCGAGGTGATCGATCGGGCCGC
>DASXTQ010000077.1:0-9631 GCA_036505295.1 Candidatus Eiseniibacteriota bacterium | reverse complement strand
CGATATCGACGCTCGTTGATCGCCCGGTAGTAGTCCTGAATCCACGCGACCGCGCCTGTCGCGGACATGGAGTCGGCCATAGGAATCGGCGCTGCGCCTCTTCCCTCCTCGTTGCCGCATCCCGCAACCAAGAGAAGAACTGTGATGAGGCGCACGAACAATGTGGTTCTTGAAGCAGTCATTCTTCGACAAGCCTCTGAAGCGGGGGGCGGTATACCGTCAGTGCGGACACTCGTTCCGTGGGTAGACGGCCCGGAAACGGCCCTGGACGGTAATGGTCGACCCATGCATCGTCTCGCTCTCGAGCGTCGCGTCCACGCTGAAGTCCACGGACGTCGTGGTAGCACCGCACCCGAAGGAATGGAGCGTGATGGTTCCGGAGGCCAGTTCCTCGCTGCTGCTGTACTCTCCGAAGTGAGCGAAGAGAGTCACGTAGGGGACCGCGTGCGGCGGCACCGGGTGCGTGGGTAGCGTGTGGACCGATCCCGGAGCGGTGGCGTCGATGAGGATTTCGATCACCCACGATTGTTTCTGGAGCGTGGGATCGTAATAGATGATTCGAATGACGCGCTCGTTGATGAACCCGGGGTCGTAGAGGCCGCAGCAGGTGATCGCCGAATCTCCCATCTCGATGACGGTCCCTCCCGCCGTTCGGAATACCAGTGAGTCCTCTACGAACGGCGATGGAGGCGGCGACGTGGGAGGCGTCATGGGGTGGCCACCACGGTTGTCGTCGCCGCAAGCCGAAAGGAACACGACCAGCCCGAGTAGGGCGAGAATCAGCCATCCACGGCGCATTCGCAAACCCCTCCGCGTTCGTCGTCGCAGCACCTTACCCGATTATTCGGAGTTGCGCCCGGGGTGACTGTTGCTGCGGTTTGTCCCGTTACGTTGCGGCCAGCGCCTGGATCTTTTCGCGAATCATGTCTATCGCGTGGTCGATCGCGTCCTTGTGGGTGCGCGGCGACAGAACCGCCAATCGGAGGTAGCGCAAGCCGTTCAGGGTCGTGGACGAAAGGGAGATCCTCCCGTCCTCCTGGATCGAGCGCTCGAGTCGGGCGTTGTAAGCATCGACATCGCCGCGGCGTGGCAGGGCGCGGAATACGACGACGGACAGGTCGGGCTCAGGGCCCACCTCAACGCCGTCAAGCGTGCACAGCCGCGCGTGGGCATAGCGCGCGAGGAGGAGCTTCTCCTCCAGCGCAGCCTCGAATGGTGCTACGCCCAGGACTTGGAGAGGCAGCCAGAGGCGGAGCGCCCGGAATGGGCGCGAGAGTTCCGGTGACAGCTCCATGGGCGACGGCTCCTCTAGAAGTTGGCCCGCGCGCGGAATGTAGTTCGCCGCGAACGAGTACGCCGCGCGCATCGCCGCTGCGTTCTTGACTAGGACCGCGCCCACGCCGAAGGGAACGAAGAGCCCCTTGTGCGGATCCAGGGCGACCGAATCGGAGCGCTCGATGCCGCGGAGGATTCGTCTCCCCTCCGCGCAGAGCGCGAAGGGGCCGCCATAGGCCGCGTCGCAGTGAAACCAGGCGCTGTGGCGCGCCGAGATTTCCGCGATCGCCTCGAGTGGATCGACCGCGCCCGCGTCCGTGGTTCCCGCGGTCGCGACGACGAGCCACGGAATCCGACCGGCGCGTGCGTCTTCGGCCATCGCGGCCTCCAGCGCCGCTGGAATCATGCGGAACCGCTCGTCGATAGGAATCCGGCGCTGGACGCATTCGCCGAGCCCGGCGACCCTCAGTCCCTTGATCACGCAGTGATGGGCCTGCTCTGTCAAGTAAACGACCGCGCGCTCGAAGTCTCGTGCCTTGAGACCAGCCGCCTCTCGCGCGACGACAATCGCGCTGAGGTTCGCCATACTCCCTCCCGACGAGAGGTTCCCCACGGCTGTCTCTGGATAGCCCACCACGGACCCGAGCCAGCGCAAGACTTGGTTCTCGATGCGGACCGCTCCGGGGCAGGCGAGGAAGTTGCCCGAAAACCGATTCGAGACCGCGGCGACGAATTCTCCCAAGGCGCCGTGGTAGATACTTCCGACCGGGATGAAAGCGAAGAATCCGGACGCCGTAGTGTTTTGGCCGTTGCCATCAACGTGACGCGAGAGCAGCGACAGGGTGCGCTCCATTCCAATCGGGTCCCGTCCGATCGGAGCATCCGCGATCGCCGCTGCCGATCCCTCGTCGGCGCAAAACGCCGGCGCGGTCTCGAGCCATGAGAGAAACGACTCCGCGTGCGCGACCGCGGCGCGAGATAAGGCGGCCCGCTCTTCGGCCCCGGGTTCCAGCGGGCGCGTGAGCGGCTCCAGGACGCGGAGTCGATCGATGATCGGGTCTGACATCGAGCCCTCCCGGTATCGAGCGATGAAACCGACCGAGGAATCTAGCACAGGCCGTCCCTTGCGCGGATCCGCTCACGGGGGAATGAACCAATGCGGGGTTTTGCGACTTCTTTGGTTTAGAACTCTTTAGGTTAGCGGCCGGGGGTCAGGCAGTTGCCAGAACCAGCGCGTCGACCTCCTGCGGGTCGGCGCGATCCATCGCCGCCTGGGCCTGCATCGAAGCATGGTCCCGGTAGATCGTCGCGATCGCGCGAGTCTTGCCGCCTTGCCGGTACGCGACCAGGCAATCGCGGTCCGGGATGCTCCCCAGAACCTGGATCTCGTCCCATGAGGACGCATATCCGACGTAGTTGATGGGCACGTCGTAGTGCTGGCTCCAGAAAAACGGAGCGGACGCGAAGGGTTCGCGCCCGCCGAGCATGTTTCGCGCGGCGGTCTGCCCCTGCCGCTCGGCCACCACCCAGTGCTCCACGCGGATGGCCTCTCCACTGTATCGATCCGGCCAGCGCGCGATGTCCCCCGCGGCCCAGATTCCTTCGGCGCTCGTGCGCAAGCACTCGTCGACCACCACCCCGCGGTCGACGCGGAGCCCGGCCTTCTCCGCCAGCTCGATGTTGGGGCGCACCCCCACGCCCAAGACGACCAGCTCGGCATCGAGCTTGCTCCCATCCCTGAGCGTCACCGAGCCCTCGCGGATCTCCGAGAGGGTCTGCCCCAGGTGGAACCGGACGCCCTGCTCTTCGTGAAGCGCCCGCACGAAACCACCCAGCTCCGCGCCGAGCACGCGTTCCATCGGGACCCGATCGGGCGCGACGACGTGCACGCTCAGCCCTCGCTTCGTAAGCGAGGCCGCGACCTCGAGCCCAATGAAGCTCGCCCCCACGACCACGGCCCGCTTCGCGCGCTGCGCGCGCTCGATAATCGATTCGCTGTCACGAAGGGTGCGGAGGTAATGGACGTGCGGCAGGGTCGCCCCCGGGACGTCGAGGCGGACCGGGGTCGCCCCAGTGGCCAGGAGCATCGCTTCGTACGGGAGAGAGCGTCCATCCTCGAGCCGAATCTGCCGCTTCTTGGGATCGATGGCCTCCACGCGCGTCCCGAGCTGGAGATCGACGCGCGCGTCCCGATACCAGTCCGGGGAGCGGAGCGGCAGCCACTCGGGAGCCGCTGTTCCTGCCAGGTAATCCTTGGAGACGTTCGGACGATCGTAGGGAGCGGCTTCGTCCGCCGACACGATGGTGATCGGGCCTTCGTACCCTTCACGGCGCAGCATCTCCGCGGCCGCGAAGCCGGCCGCACCCCCTCCGACGATGACCACGGAAGCGGGCGCCGAGAGAACCGAAGGCCGTCGAGTCTGCGGGCTCTTGATGCCGGTCACGAACACGCGGTCGCCGCGCTGTTCGGTCGAAAACGTGGCCACCGGATCGATCCCGGGAGCGCGCACGGCTTCGCCCGTTTCGGGTCTGAAGCACGCGTGGTGCCAGGGACAGATCAGGAAATCACCGTCGTGGAGACCCTCCTCGAGCGGCCCTCCGTAGTGGGTGCATTTTCCGGAGATGCCGTAGATGACCCCGCCCTTCCGGATCAACACCACCTTCCCGCCTTGGAAGTGGCCCGCCAAGAGTCCCCCGTCGGGAAGATCCGTGAGGGCCGCCCCATCGACGCCGAGATCGGGTCCGGTCAGGGCTTCATCGTCCGTGTCGCTCATGGGGTCTATTGTACCGCGCGCTCGGGCCGGCGAGGAGCCCGGCGGCGGCCGCCGGGGTTTCCATTCAAACCGGGCGGCAGTTGTAGCGTCCCTCCTCAACGCCTACACTGTGAGGCTATGCCTCTCACAAGCGGCACCCGCATCGGCACCTACGTGGTCACCGGCCCCCTGGGCGCGGGCGGCATGGGCGAGGTCTATCGCGCCCGAGATACGCGCTTGGGCCGCGAGGTGGCGATCAAGGTGCTGCCCGAGGGCGTGGCCGCGAATCCCGATCGCCTGGCACGCTTCGAACGCGAAGCCCGGACCATCGCGGGGCTCAACCATCCCAATGTCGTCACGCTCTTCTCGGTGGAAGACGAAGGGGGCATCCGCTTCCTGACCATGGAGCTGGTCGAGGGACAGAGTCTCGATCGCATCGTGAAACCTGGGGGTCTCCCCCTGGCGCGCGTGCTCGAGCTCTCCATTCCTCTGGCCAACGCCCTGGTGGCCGCGCACGAGCGCGGCGTCATCCACCGGGACCTGAAACCCGCCAACGTCATGGTGACGCACGACGACTGGGTCAAGGTGCTGGACTTCGGCCTTGCGAAGGTGGCGGCGCGTGAGGGCGCCTCCCCGGACGCCACGGTGGGCGCGACGGCGGGCACCCCTCTATCGGGCGAAGGTCAGGTTCTGGGCACGGTGCCCTACATGGCGCCAGAGCAGATCCGCGGCGAGACGGTGGACGCGCGGTCGGACCTCTTCGCGCTCGGAGTGATTCTCTACGAGCTCGCGACCGGACGGAGACCCTTCACCGGGACATCCCCCGCGGACGTGAGCTCCTCCATTCTGCGTGACGTACCGGTCCCGGTCCTCAGCGTGCGCGCGGATCTTCCCCGCGACCTGAACCGGATCATCGCGCGCTGCCTGGAGAAGAATCCACGCGATCGATTCCAGACGGCGCGGGACGTCATGAACGAGCTACGCTACGTGCAGCGAGAGATCGAGTCGGGCGCGATCGCGGCGGCTCCGGCGTCCGTGTCGCCGCCACCGGTATCACCGGCGCCGCTCTCTCCGGCGCCCCTGTCGCCGGTCCCCTCATCACCCGCACCCTCTTCAGGCTCGGGGTATGGCTCCGTCCCCGGCGGCGGCTCGCGGGAGGTTCCTTCCATCGCCGTGCTTCCTTTCGTGAACCGCAGCCGGGGTGAGGAGGACGAATACTTCTCCGACGGGCTCGCCGACGAGCTCCTGAACGTGCTCACCAAGGTCCGCGGGCTCCGCGTGGCCGCCCGCGCCTCGTCCTTCCAGTTCAAGGGCAAGAACGAGGACGTGGCCGTGATCGGCGAGAAGCTGAACGCGGCGACGCTTCTCGACGGCAGCGTGCGCAAGTCCGGGAACCGCGTTCGCATCTCGGTCCAGCTGGTGAAGGCGGCGGATCGCGTGCAGCTCTGGTCGGAGACCTACGATCGCTCGCTGGATGACATCTTCGCGGTACAGGACGACATCGCCCAATCCGTCGTGAAGGAGCTTCGCGCGACGCTTCTCGGCGAAGCGCCGGACTCGGACGCGAGTCGGAAAGCGGAGGCGGAGGTGGCCAGGGCCGCGAAAGGCCATGGGACGAATCCCGAGGCCCACCGACTGTATCTCCAGGGAAAGTACCTCATCGAACGCGTGACGGAGCAGGACACAGCCCAGGGTCTACGCTACCTGAACGAGGCTCTGGCTCTGGATCCCACACATGCTCTGGCCTGGACCGAAGTCGCGCGGGCCCACGCCAACTCCGGGGGCTATGGCTGGGATTCGACCTTCGAAGGATATCGGAAGGCGCGCGAGGCCGCGAACCGCGCGATCCAACTGGCGCCCGATCTGGCCGAAGGCTACCTACGGCTCTCCGGTGTGCAGCGATTGCACGATTGGGACTGGAAGGCCGCCGAAGCCTCCACGCGCCGAGCCCTGGAGCTCGCGCCCGGCAACCCCGAGGTGATGCGCTCCAACGCGGGGTTGCTCCACCTTCTTGGCCGCTATGATGAGGCGGAACGCCTGTACCGGTCCGCCGTGGAGCAGGACCCCCTGAGCTCGGCCGCCTACCGCGCCATGGCGCTGGTCTACCGTTCGATGGACCGTCTGAAGGAAGCCGAGCAGGCCATGCGAAAGGGCATCGAGCTGTCCCCCATGCATGTCGGCGCGCGGCAAGTGCTGGCGATCGCTCTCTCCGAGCAGGGGCGAAACGAAGAGGCGCTCGCGGAAGCGCAGGCCGAACCGGCGGAGTGGGCGCGCCTCACGGCGCTCGCACTCGTGTATTTCCAGCTCGGCCAGCGGTCCGAATCCGATCAGGCACTTGCGGACCTCGTGGCGAAGCACTCCATCAACGCGCCGTACCAGATCGCGGCCGTCCACGCCTCGCGCGGTGATGTGGAAGCCGCATTTAGCTGGCTCGACCGGGCGATCGCGGAAAAGGATGCTGGTGCCGCCCAGACGAGATGCGAGCGAGTCTTCCGTGTGATGCACGCGGATCCCCGATGGATCCCGCTGATGAGGAAGCTGGGCTTCGAGGCCTAGGGCGCGCCTCCCACGAAGGTACGGCACGGCCATGCACCGCGCGCGGAATGACTTCCCTCTGGCCGCAAGGGTCTCGCCGCCTTAAACCACTCGACCGCCAAGCTCGTGTGTCAGCTCCTATGGGCGCCTTCGGGCGGCGCGAAGCCAAGCGTATACGCGACAGAGCCAATCGTCGCGCTGCGGACGCAAATGGTAGATCCAGAACGGGCGCGGCACGGCACCCAGCGAGCGCTTGAAGTGCTCGAGCCGCTCGAGTCCGCCGCTTGCGCCCAAGTTGAGGCGCGCCTCGCCGGCGGAGCAAGCGCATTCCATAGCGCGCTTCATGAGGGAAGGATAGGCAAGACTCTGGCGCGAGGTGCGTGCCGCCCCGCTCCACCACACGAAGCTCTCCCCCCCGCCGGAGAGGACGAGGATGCCGGCTTCGACGCGGCCGGCGCGACGGGCCACCAAAAGCCGCGCGAAGCGTGACGGATGGCGAACCAACGCCTCGAGGAAGGCAAGCGGGTACGGCCGGTGGCCGGGCCACGACTTCGCCTGCTCTAGGTAGAATCGGTGCACGGCCGGCAACGCTTCCGCATCCTCCTCGATGGTGACGCCCCAGCGCTCGGCTTGGCGAAGGACTCGACGCGATTCTCGGTGCAGTCCGGCGATGATGGCCGCAGCACCAGGCGCGAGATCGATGACGTGTGTATGGCTGGTCGTCATGCTGCTGGCCAGGGCGCGCCAGGCGGGGTCGGGACCTGCCTCGCGCGCCTGTTGAGACGATAGAGGGGCGTGCACCACCTCACCGCCCGCCACGCGCTCGGCCGAGAGCCACTCCTCGAAGGCGCGCGCCAGCGCCGCTCGCACCGAGGGCGGATCGGGATCGTCCGGCGAAACCAGCGGCCCGCCGTAGGTGCCGAAAGGGAGCGAGCGCGCCCAAGTCAGACCCAAGCGCACGCTCGCTGCGACACAGACGCCCCCGGCCAAGCGCTCGCCGCGCCGCGCCGTGAAGTAGAGCACCCGTGCCCGCGGCCACACGCGCTCGACCGTTTCGAGAAAGCCGGCGCGAGCCGCGAACGAGGCTCCCGATGCATCGGCGAGCCAGGACTCCCAATCGGAGGGAGCCCGCTCGCAGCGCTCGAGGCGAAGCGCGGCGGCGTGAGAGGGGCGCGTGCTCAGGGCACGAGCACCAGACGGCCGGGGCCCCGAATAGCGTTACGTCTCACGTTGCCACCGCGGGCTGACGCTCGCCCCGCCGGCACGCGCAGCCGAATCATCCGCTGGCCATCAAGAGGAGAGTGAAGATCACAAGATCCTGAAACCCGTGGATGATCCATGCCCAGGCGAATCCCCGTGTGTCCAGCATGCTCTTGCCCCAAAGGAAACCGGCGAACCCCGCCATTACCACTCCGGTTGGTCCCGACGGGTGTCCGAACCAGTGGCCGAGACCAAAGAGTGTCGAGGTGATCCAGAGCGCCTGAGAGGCTCCTACAACGGGGATAAGTCGGCCGAGGAGAACGGCGCGGAATCGAAACTCCTCCTGGGCCGCGTTGAATACGGCGAACACTAGCGCCAGAGGCAATCCCCGTACGGCACGATCGAGCAAGTGAAGCTCCGGCCTGACCGTGAACAGGAGCTGCAACACAAGCGGGCCGGCCAGGAAGAATGCGAGAAACGGCCCAAACCATGCCCACGACCCAGACGGCAACCCGAACGGCATTCGGAAGTGCGCGCGAAAGTTCCCCCGGGTGAGGAACAGATCGCGACGCGTGAGGCCGCTGCGAACGATGCTGACGGCGAGCAGCATGCACGGGATGAGCTCGAGCAGAGCGTCCGCGAAGACGAACCTCCACGCGGGCGCGTTGCTGAACCGCGCTCTCCACGCGTCCGTGCTCTCGACCTGAAGGAGGATCGCGTAGCCCAAGACCAGGAGAGTGATCGATTGGAGATAGCCACGGATCGGCCGTAAGGACGGAGATGCATACGCAAGCGCAAGCAGGGCTGCGCTCGCAACCAGTTTGGCGAGGGGTAACCAGCCGGGCGGGTGCTTGTGAAGCAGGGCATCCCAGATGATTTCCGCGAAGGGACTCGCCGGAAGAAGCGCCAGCCACGCCATGGTAGCACCCAGAGAACCTCGGCCGCGCGAGGTCACAATCGCCGAAATCACGAGCGCAAAGATCTGCGCAACACCGTTCCGCTGTCAATGGCGGCGATCAACTAACGAGCGAGCCCTGGGAGAGATTCCCAGGGCTCGTTTCATTGCGCGAGGCAGATGGAGCGAATGGTCGGGGGGTTGCGTCCCCGGCTACTAACTTCTCATGATGACAAGGTGCTTGACCTTGCGAAACTCCTTCGGGTCGACGATTCGGAGCTCCATCAGGTCCTTGGAAACGGGCTGAATCACATAGCTCGCGACCGGCTGCGCGCTCAAGACCACGGCTTTGTCGGAGGGGATGCGGATCACGGTCTCCTGGTCTGTATCGAGGGGGGTGAAGGAGCTCTCGTTCACGGTGCCCGACGGTTTTAGTGTCTTACCGAAACCGAGGACGCCGCCCTTCGACGCGATGACACCAGACTTGGTGAGTTCCTTCTTGGTCCCCATGGTGTAGAAGATCGTCGCAAGCTCGTGCTGCTTGTCCGTCAGCTCCTGCTGCTTCTGCGCTAGATCCTGCTGCTTGGTCTCGACCTCGGTCGTGAGGCCGGCAACTTGGGTGTTCAGGGTACCGACCTGCGTGGAGAGCTGGGCAATTTGCTCTTCCTTCTCGGACACATTCGTTCGCAGCCTGGCGATCGCCTTCTCCAGCCCCGCGATCTTGACGCCGCCCCTCTTCAGCTTGGCGTCCAGCTCTTCGATCCGCTCCTTGGTGCGCTCCACGGAGGCCTTGAGCAGGGCGATGCGCGAGAGCACGGTGTCGTGAAGCGTGCCCGGCATCTCGACCTGGCGCCCGGATGGGATGACTGCTTCCCCGCCCAGGATAATCGTGTTCAGGCTGTCCTGGATCATCACGATCTCGTTGACGGCCCCATCGTAACGCTGCCGCATGCTCTCTTCGTTGGCCGTCGCC
>DASXTQ010000076.1:0-29874 GCA_036505295.1 Candidatus Eiseniibacteriota bacterium | reverse complement strand
CTCCGAAAAGCTCCTTCGGAAGATCGCCCTGAAGTTGAAGAGAGTCGGTGCGACGTATGATTCTCTCGAGCAGCTCATCTCGGGGATCGACATCAAGACGCGCGAGTGGGCGGCGTCGACTCCCGGGGCGCGGGCGCTGCTACGCCGGCTTACTGGAAGCGGGTAGGAACCCGCGGGAGATCCATCGTGCTCTGGAGAACTCATCGGACCCAGACGAAGAGATCACAACTCATGAAACGAATCGCAGGGGGGTGCGGGAACGATCCTCGTCCTCGCGACCAAGGGTGAGGACGTGGAACTGAGCCTAGGGGTGAAGCTGTACGTTGAGATGACAGGCCCCACGAGTTTCGTGGTCACCAGCCGCAGGTAGAGCCGGCACCCAATCGCCCTCGAGCCCCTCTACCGGAACAGCGCTTTGGCAGCGAGCGCGGCGGCGAAGCCCAGCACCGCAGTCACCGGGATCGTGAGCATCCAGGCGCTCACCATGCTCCGAACGACCTCCCACCGCACAGCGGTCATTCGTCGCGCGGCGCCGACGCCCAGGATGCTCGAGCTGATGACGTGGGTGGTGCTCAGTGGGAAACCGAGACGCGAGGCGGCTTGGATGACGGCCCCTGCCGACGTCTCCGCCGCGAAGCCATGGATGGCCTCTAGGTGCGCGAGCCTCGTGCCCATCGTGTGGATGATGCGCCGGCCTCCCGCGAGCGTGCCAGCCGCCATCGCGAGCGCGCTGAGCGCGATCACCCAGGTGGGCACGTGGAACGACGGCTGGATTCCGGCGCTCACGAGACCGAGGGTGATGATGCCCATCGTCTTCTGCGCGTCGTTGCTGCCGTGGCTGAACGCCATGAACGCCGCCGACACGATCTGCGAGCGGCGGAAAATGGGACCCACCCGCCCCGGCGGCATCGAGGCGAAGATCCGAATGAGCAGCCGCATGAGCCAGAGCGCGACGATGAATCCGACCACCGGGGAAAGGAAGAGTGGCAGTACCACCTTGCCCCACAGCACGTTCCAGTGCACGGTGTGGATCCCGAGACTCGCGATGCCCGCGCCGAGCAAGCTGCCGATGAGCGCATGGCTGGAGCTGCTCGGAATGCCGTAGTACCACGTGATGAGGTTCCACGCGATCGCGCCCACGAGCGCCGCCGAGATGGCTATCAGCGGAACGGACGCGCCGACGATGCCGCTTCCCACAGTCTTCGCGACCTCGGTTCCCGCCATCGCGCCGGCGAAGTTCAACACTGCGGCCATCACGATCGCCACGGAGGGGCGCAGCACACGCGTTGAGATCACCGTTGCGACCGCATTGGCCGTGTCGTGGAAGCCGTTGATGAAATCGAAGACGACCGCCAGCGTGATGAGAACGATAAGCAGCGGCGTGAATCCGCTAGGCATGTTTGATTACGAGCCCGCGTAGCACGTCGGCGATGTCTTCACATTTATCGGTCACCAGCTCCATGGTCTCGTAGATTCGGGACCACGCGATCACCTCGGTCGGATCGTGTGGACGGTGGAAGAGGTCCTTCACCCCCTCCCGGAGCAGCGTGTCGGCTTGGTTCTCGAGCCGGTGGATCTCGATGACGCCCTCCTCGACGCGCGCCATGGCGCGGCGCTGGCGAAGATTAGGAAGCTGCTTCGCCACCTCCTTGGTGCACGCCACGATGACGGCCGCGAGCTGGCTCGCCACCGCGGTCGGCTTTTGGATATTGTAAATGGACATCGCGTCGGCGGCCTGGTGGATGTAGTCCATCACGTCGTCGAGAGCGCTTGCGATGGCGATGATGTCCTCGCGGTCGAGCGGCGGCATGAAGACATTATTCAGCTTCTTGTAGATGCTGTGCACGATACCGTCGCCCCTGTGCTCGAGATCGTGGAGCTGAGCCACCATCTCATCGACGTTTACGAAGTCGCTACAGAGCCGGTCGAGAAGCCCGGCCGCCTCGATATTGTTCTGGGCGGCCTCTTCGAACCAATCGAAGAAATCGCCGCTCGGCTTGCGCCGCTTCAACTGCTTCAGCGTATCCACACGTTCCTCCTGGGCTCTTATCCGTGTTTGGGCCTCGTGAGCGTCGGGGATGCTCCAGCCGGCGCGAGCGGCTCGCGACGCGGATCACCGCCCGCGGACAGGGCCGCGAGCTCCTCGAGCACGAGCGGGTTGTCGCCGCCCCCGGTTGCGAACAGGTTAGGATCGAAGGCGGGTGCGTGGCGCGAAGCGCGCACGGCACAGGCGCGCAGCCACCCATCTTTCGACCGCCACGCGATCCGTATGGATTCGGCGAGCTGCTCGCCCCCGGTCGTGGCAGCATCCACGTCGTCCCCCGGCTTCCCTTCGAAGATCTTGCTCACATGCCGGAAGATCGCGTGGGGCAAAACATGCCCCAGATACTCCAAGGCAGGCGCGGAGGCCCCGACTTCACGCGACTTGAGTCGTTCGAACGCGCCGGAGAGGGGCCTGGGCTCATACCAGCAGGCGAGCGCCCCCAGGGCGCGCCTGAGCGCCATCTCCGAGGACTCGCGGAACGTATCGGCGAGCAGCCGCACTTCCGGCGCAGCGGCGCCCTCGAGCCAGAGCGCCGGCTGGAGGAAGCCGCGGTACTCCCCCAGCTCGCGTAGGAAGAGCTTGTGCGACGTGGAGCGCGGGAGCACCGGCTTGTCGGTTTCCACGCGCACGCGCGTCACGCTCTGGAGTCCAATGTCGCGCAGTCTCGGTTCGGGGCTCCTCACGAGCGCCATGAGGGTCCCGACCGCGCGTGGGCTCGCGATGCGGGCCAGGGTTCGCGCGGCAACCGCCTGGGCCCGAGCGCCGCGCTCGCCGTCGAGGAGCGACTTGAGATCTGGCACGGCCGGGGCGCCTATCGCCGTCACGGCCCGGCGCGCTTCGTAGCTCAGCTCCGGGATGAGAAGTAGCGGCAACAACACATCGAGAAGCTCCCGGCTCGGCCGGCGCGCCGCGGAGAGCAGGGCAACACGCTGGACCTCGACATCGGGATTCGTCAACAAGGCGCGCAATCGCTGCACCGGGGCGCTGCCGGTCATCGCGCCCAGGCCGCGTGCCGCAAGGAGCAGATCCTCGCGCTCGCCGGACCCGAGCCGGGAATCGACCCACTCCAGCGTGAGCGTGGCTCGTCCCTCCGAGGGGCGATCGAACAGCGCGTCGACGGTGTACCGGCGGAGCGCTACGTCGTTACCGTCGAGCAACCCGCGCACGAATACGGCCGGACGCGGCCCCCGCGCGAGGAGATAACCGACCGCCGCGCGGCGCAGCGCTTCGTGCGACTCGCCGAGAAAGCCCTGGATCGTGTCCTCGGGGTCCCGCAGCCCGATCCGTTCCATCGCTTCCACCGCCGCAGCGCGCACGCCCGGGGACGGATGTCGGAGGCAGCCGCGCACCGCGTGCGCGATCTCGGGGTCCCTCGCGTGCTCGCTCAGCTTGAGGGCGAGCACGATCCGAGGCTCGTCGTCTGCGCGCAATCCCTGTAGGAGTGCCTTTCGCGCGGAGGGAATCCGCATCGACTCCTCCGGAACATCGGGCTCGGTCCAACGGCTGCTCAACTCCTGTTCGAAGGCGCGGCCATATTCCCGATTCAGGAAAAAAAGCACGACGATCCACACCGCCACGAATGTGACGGTCAGGACGGCTATGACGGTGGCTCCAACGCCCATCACACGGAGCAGAACGATCAGCAGGACGCCGACCGCGGCGTCCGACCAGCGGTCGACGAGCGTGTCGACGGCGGGCTTGATGCGACGGCGTTCGTGGGGTCGAACGGCCATGAAGTAGATCTCGGCTGAGGACTTGCCGACGGTCTGGAAGACGACGCCCTGGACCCATCGCATCGCGAGGACGATCCACCATCCAGCGCCGACGGCCAGACCCGATACAAACAGCATCGCGGTGATCGGCTGCAAGCCGGTTGTGGGCCCGAGCCCTAGCCGATACATCAGCCAACCTCCCGCGCTGAGTTGAAACACCAACGCCAGAGCATTGAGCCCGACGTAGAACTTGCCGAAAAATTGCGTGAGCGCGTGCGGATCGGGATACAGCTTCTGGATGAATATCTTGAATTGGAAATCGACAAGCGTCGACACGATAACCGACAACGCGAGCCCCGCGGCGAGAACCTTGATGTACGTCGACCGACGTATGATTTCCCAGCCGGAAACTGTTTGCGCGACCTCGATCGGCCCGGGACGGCGCGCGCGGTGCCTCTCGATCACGCGCGTCAGCAAATGCGCCACGATGAGGAGGCACGACACCGTCCACATCAACCCGTCGCGCTTCACCACCGGCGTCGCCCACGCGGCGAAGGCGCCGCCGACGAGACCGCCAACCAGGCCGCAGCCGCCGAGAAGTGGGAACACGCTGCGCGCCCGGCGGGAGTCCCACACGTCGAGCGCGAGGGCCCAGAAGTGAGGCAGCAGCATCATCGCCTGGCTGCCCGCCCAGACGTAGAACACGGCGGTGGTCCAGTGGCGCGCGATCGGAAAAACCGCGGCCGCAATGAGGCTGAACCCGATCGCTGCGTACTGATTGAACCGCGTAGCGCCGACACGTTTGAAGCTGAGAGTCACACGGCTCTCGAGCCAGACGAACCCGGCCGCAGCCAGTGCGACCCCGATGTACCCATACGGCAGAGCGAGCGCCCCGAATTCCGCGAGAAAGAGCGCATCGCGCAGCACCTTGGCGATGGTATAGGCGCAGAAAAGGGTCGCGACCAGCGCCCCCATGAGGAGGAGCAACCACCGCTCGTGCTCCTCAAGATTGAGCCGCTGTGTAATGCTCTCAAGCAAGCGCGCCGGTAGGTTCCCCACGACTAGCGGACCGCGATCGGACTGCGAGACTGGCGGGGTTCATGCATTCTGTCCATCAAACGTACAGGTATCGTCGCGCGATGTGCAAGCGCGCGCTCGACGCGGCGGTGGGGGGACGGGTAATTCTTACAAGCACGTCCGACCTGGATGGAGGATTTGACACTCGTCGCCGAACACGAATCGGCGTAACCGAGTAGAAATACTCAGGACGAACTGTGCTATGTTAGCAGTATTAGCTGACACCTGTGCGTCCGCAGGCCTTTGTGTTGCGGAACGCCATTGGAAAGGGGAGTACGACCATACATTCTCCATGTGCCGCCGGCACGCTCCGGCAGATGCCGGCGCCCCTTGTCGCCCTCGCGCTTCTATCCTGCTCTCTCCTGTTCACGGCTCGCGCATCAGCGGCGGAACCGCGCTTCGGTGATTCCAGCTGGGTGGCTCCGACCGTAGGCGCCGACGGAGATCCGTCAACGGACGGGCCGCGTGTCGCCCGTCCCGATCACGAGCGCCGGTGGGAAACGGCGCTGCGGACGCCGTTCCGGATCGCTTTCTTTCCGCTGCGGCTCGTAGCGCGCGGTGCGGAGGCCGGCGTGGGTCACTACGGCAATCGGGTCATGAATCCAGCGCCGAAGGGCGCGGCAAAGGGTCTGAGCGTCGCGGCGGCGATCGACGTCGGTGGCGTGACCGAAGTCGGCGCCGGTCCCGCCATCACCTGGGCCGGCTTCCCTTCCGGCGACTCGAAGCTCCGGCTCAGCGGCTCGTGGTCCACAACCGACCGCCGCCGCGTACGGTTGAGCGAGCGGATCGGCGACCGGCGACCGGTCGGTCTTCGGCTACGCGGCGACTACGACTACAAGCCGAACCTTCGCTTCTACGGTATCGGTAACGAAACACCGTCGGCGAACCGCTCGGTCTTCCTCCTTGAAAGCGCGAGTGGGGAGGCCGCGCTGCTCTTCGGCGCATCGCCGCTTCGGCAATTACGGCTCGTGGGCGGCTACTCGGTCATGGGTCCGCGCCGCGGCTATCAGGGAACCCCTCGACTCGAGGACGTCTTCCCGCCCGGGAGCCTGCCCTATCAAGACCGGGCGACGCAGGAGCTGCTGTACGGTGCGACCGGTGATTTCGCCGCGCTCGACGACGGGCGCGATCCCACGATCGGCGTGCACGGCCGGGTCGAGCTCCGGCGCGCCGCCGGCGTGCGCGATCGCGATCCCGATTTCAATCAATGGCTGGTAGAGGGACGAGCCTACGCCCCTGTTTTCGCGAAACGCCGCGTGATCGCTCTTCGCGCGGTCTATGCCGGCGTCGATCCGACCGGCGGCACGCCAACCCTTCCGTTCTACCGTCTGGTCCAGACCGACGGACCTCTGCGTTTCGCCGGCTACCCGTCCCATCGATTCCGGGACCAGCAGCTTCTGCTCGGCCGGATCGAATATCGCTGGGAGGTATGGCACCGCATTCGCGGGACCGCCCTCTACGAGCTGGGCGAAGTGGCGCCCCAGGCGAGCGCGTTCACGGCCCGCGCCGCGCGGTGGGGTTACGGCGGAGGATTGCGCTATGGCCTGACCGACGAGGCGGCCCTCCGATTCGAAGTGGCGAATAGTGTCGAAGGAATCCAGGCGACCCTCACGATGCGGAGCGGCTTCTGATGCGCCCCCGCGGCCGTTCCCGCGCGGCGCTCGCGCTGGCCCTCTCCTGCGCGCTGCTGTTAGCCCTACCTGCGCGGGTCCTGTGTTCCCCAGCGGAGGATCATGCGCCGGCGGGCGGGCCGTCACATGCCGCGCACGATACGTCGGACTCGGGAGTGGACAACGGCACATGGGTCGACCACGATGGACGCCCGATTCCTCAGCCGCCCGATTGGGAGCCCAGCTTCTGGGGACATCAGTTCCGCGAGGCGATCTCCGAGCCTCTTTCGCACGCGTTCGACATCCCCGACAAGATGCTGTTCCTGGCGCGCGTCCTCGGCGCCCACACGCGGCGCGAGGCGGTGAATGTGAACGTGTTCGATGAGGCGCCCAATTCGACATGGTTCACGAATCGCAACCACATGCGTGCCGTGCCGGTCGCGGATCTCGCGCGGGGTCCCGACTCCCTGGCGGTTCCCACGAAGCCCTGGGTCGTCAAGCACGCCAAGCAGGGCGGCGCCAGCGCAGGGTTCCAGATCAAGGACGCCGACGGGAAGAAATGGCTCGTGAAGCTCGACCCGCGGGACCATCCGCAGCTCAGCGCCGGCGCCGACATGGTGGCGCGCACGCTGGTGCACGCAGCTGGGTACAATGTGCCTCATAACGAGCCGGTCCGTTTCCGGAAGAGCGACATCAAGATCGACGAAGACCTGCTCCGCGGGGCGAAGGGGGAGCATTTTACCCAAGCCGATCTCGACTCCCTGCTGTCACGCGGGGCGGTCTTATCCGACGGCACCTATTCGGCGTTCGCCAGCCTGTTCCTACCCGGCCACGTTCTGGGATCGCCGAGCATGCGCCGCCGGCGCCCGGGCGACTCCAACGACTGGTACAGGCACACGAATCGCCGCGAGCTTCGAGGCCTTTACGTTTTATGCTCCTGGATCGATGACTGGGACACGAAGGATCATCAATTCCTCGACACGTTCCTTGCACGCCCGGACAGCTTGGGACACGTCGATCACTACTTGCTTGATGTCGGGTCCTCGTTTGGGGCGCAGGCCAACGGCCCCAAGGCGCTGTGGCAGGGGTACGAGAGTACCGTCGACTTCGGGTGGATCGCACGGCGCTTCGTGATGTTCGGATTCGCGATCGAGCCCTGGCGGCAGGCGCACGAGAACAGCGGGATCCCTTCCGTCGGAAACTTCGAGTCGGAGGTTTTCTATCCGGGGCACTTCGCTACGGAGCAGCAGCAAGCGGCATTCCGGGAGATGACCGATGCGGACGCCTATTGGGGCGCGAAAATCGTGGCCTCCTTTTCCAACGCGCAGATCGCGGCGGCGGTGGGATCCGCGCATTACGAGGACCCGCGGGCGAGCGAGTTCCTGGTGCGCAATTTGATCCAGCGGCGCGACAAGATCGCGCGGTATTGGTTCGGCCGAGTGGCCCCGCTGGACTTTTTCTGGATTGACGACGGCATGCTGCGGTTTCACGACCTTGCCGTGGACATCGGTCTCGCCGGCGCGCGCGGATACGACGTGGAAGTCGAATCGGAGAGCGGGCGTGACCGGTCGCACAAGCGCCTCACCTTGACCACCGCCAAGATGGATCTCCGGACCCTCCCCGGCGGCGCGACCCGTCTTGAGCTTCAGCTCTCGATTCCCGGTAGCGGATCGGGGCCGGTGCGCGTCGAGCTCTCGCGAACAGGTCCGGATTGGATCGTGACCCGCGTGAGACACGCGGGGTGACGGATGCCACTCCCCTCCGAGAACGGGGCCGCCGGGCTGCTGTGTGCCGCCTCGCCGCCGCGGTGATTGCCGCAACGCTCCTGCTCGCCGGCTGTGCCCGCATCGGACGGCTTCAGAACGTGGGCCCCACCGTGTCCCCCGTCTTGCCCGACAGCTCCGCGGAGGCGCGGGAACGAGATGAACATCCGATCGAGCCTCTGCGCGCCCTTTTCGGCGACACGCTGATCGGGTTCCTGCCGGGAACCGCGGATTCCGCGCACCGGTTTCTGGGGCGTCTGCGCGACGGATACACCGCCGATACCCTCAACATCATGCTTTTCGGGGACAACCGCCCTGGCTATCGCACGTCACGGCTTCAGCCCCAGTTCACGACCATCAGGCAGATGTTCTCCTTGAACCCGGTCCGGATCGCGCGCGGTTTGATCACCATACCCATCGTGCTCGTAAGAGGCCTGTTCCCCGACCTGGCCCTGATCCGCGACATCCCCGCCGAGATCCGGCACATGCCCAAATGGGGGCGCGAGCACCAGGTGCTGAACGCAATGACAGCGAAAATCGATTCGCTGCAGGCTCAAGGAAGAACGGTCGCCGCGGTCATCAATACCGGCGATCTCGTGTTCGACGGGCGTTACCCCGCGACCTGGGAGCGATTTCTGCGCATCACGCGCCCGCTCTCCTCCCGCATTCCCTACTTCCCCGTCGCCGGCAATCATGAACGGACCGACGCGGTGGAGGGAGTGGAGAACTGGCGCACCGCGACGGGTCTGCCGATCGGGGGCGATCGCCTCTACTACTGCTTCGACAGCGCCGACGGCTGGGTGCGTTTCATCGCGCTGGACACGAACCCGATCGTCGACCCCAAGAACCACTGGACGCGCGAGGTGCAGGTCAAGTACTCCGACGAGGAGTTCACGTGGCTCGTGGCCCGGGTCAAGGAGCACACCGGGCCCGTGATCGTCATGATGCACCATCCCCCCTTCTCGGCCGGTACCCACCGCATGGAGTGGCAAATGGACCCGGTCCTGCAGGAACGCCGCGCGCGGATGGTGAAGGCGCTCCATGAGTCCGGCATCTCGATCATCGCAAGCGGCCACGAGCACACCTACCAGCGCGCGCTCCTGACCTGGCCGGACGCCGTGCTCGTCTCGATCGTATGCGGCGGAGCAGGCGCGCCGCTGAATCGGCTCCCGCCGCCCGAGGAGAGCGCGCGGCTCTACAGCGAGTACGCCGTGGCCGGCTCGGTCGTGAAGCCCCAGAACGTCCTCACCGACGAGGTGTTCAACTTCGTCCACCTGCGGCTTTGGTTCGGCGGAGGGGAGTTCTACGCGTATGCTGTGGACCAGAACGCGAAGACGAGCCTGATCGATAAGGTGCAAATCGACCTCACTCGATACGGCACGCCCAAGATCGATCAACACAAGATGCCCCTGCCGCCGGCCAAGGGCCCGAGGGGGGCCATGGGCAGCTCGGAAGACAAGAGCATGAAGACGCCGGCCGCAAGCAGCGACTCGACCTCGGCGAGCAAGCGGATCCTCGAGGGACCCGCGCCGGGTAAGGCAGCTCCGATCAAGAAGCGGAAGCCCCGGTAGCAAGACGGTCCCGCTTGGCGGGCACCCACGTTGGAGGAATGATCATGAACACAACCGCGTCCCCTCAAGCACCCGGCGCCCGACCGCGAGGTGCGCTCGACCGCGTTCTCGGAGTGTTCGCCGATGTCCGCGGAGGCGAGGCCGTCACGGCGCTTCTCCTGATGCTGAACATCTTCCTGCTGCTCGCAAGCTACTATCTCCTGAAAACCATACGCGAGCCGCTCATCCTGGCGGCCCCAGGGGGTGGCGCGGAAGTGAAGAGTTACGCCGCGGCCGCGATCGCCGCACTCCTCATCATCCTCGTCCCGATGTACAGCGCGCTGGCCTCGCGGGTTTCCCGTGTTCGGCTGATCAACTTCGTGACCCTGTTCTTCATCGCCTGCCTCATCGCCTTTTTCGCCCTCAGCCGGTCGGGTGTACCGGTCGGGGTAGCGTTCTTCATCTGGGTCGGAATCTTCAACCTGATGGTCATCGCCCAGCTCTGGGCGTTCGCGAACGACGTGTACACCGTCGACGAAGGAAAGCGGCTCTTCGCCATCGTGGGGTTCGGGGCGTCGCTCGGCGCCATCGCGGGCTCGTTCGTGACCGGACAGCTCGTGAAAGTCTACGGACCCTATCCGTTCATGCTGGGAGCCGCGGGGTTGCTCGTGGTCTGCATGCTGCTCACGAACATGGTGAGCTCCCGCGAGAAGCGCGCGCGAAGGGGGATCCCGGCGGCCGGAGATACCGCAAAGCCAGGCGACCCTGCCTCTGCTTCATCCGGAACCGACGCGGGCTTGCGCGGGCGCAGCGGCTTCGCCCTGGTGTTCGCGGACCGCTACCTGCTCCTCATCGGAATTCTGATGCTCCTGGTCAACCTCGTGAACACGAACGGCGAATACATCCTCGGCAAGACTGTGGTCACCCTCTACACCGCGGCGCACGGGGCTGCCGCGGCGGGAGGGCTAGACGAGAAAAAGGTGATCGGGGAGTTCTACGGGAACTATTTCACGATCGTCAACGTGCTTGCGGCGATCATCCAGGCGTTCCTGGTCTCACGGGTTCTCAAGTATTTCGGCGTGCGGGTCGCATTGCTCGTCCTCCCCGCGGTCGCCCTGGTCGGCTACGGCGCCATGGCGTTCATACCGCTGCTCGGCTTTATCCGGGGGGCCAAACTGGCGGAAAACTCCCTCGATTACTCGCTTCAGAACACGACCCGAAACGCGCTCTACCTGCCTACGAGCCGGGAGGCCAAGTACAAGGCGAAGCAGGCCAACGACACCTTTTTTGTACGATCCGGGGACGTGATTTCGGCCGGAATCGTATTCGCTGGAACGACTTGGCTGGGGTTCGCGGCGAGACAGTTCGCGCTGGTGAATGTCGCACTGGTCATCGTCTGGCTCCTCATCGCAATCGCACTCGGCCGTCGATTCCAGCGTCTGGCCGGGACCACCTAGGTCGCCCTACGCTGCAGGGAGAAGGCGGGCGCCCAAGAAAGACGTTGACTGAGTTCGCTTCGTCAGCTAACGTAGCTGACATGAGCCCATCACACCTCGGCGAAGAGATTCGCCGGCTTCGGCTGCTTGCCGCCTTCACCCTGCGCGGACTCGCTGCGGACCTTGACGTCTCGGCCGCCCATATGTCCGACATCGAGCACAATCGCCGGCGTCCCTCCGAAAAGCTCCTCCGAAAGATCGCTGACAAGTTGAGGAAAGTCGGTGCGACGTATGATTCTCTCGCCAATCTCGTCTCGGGGATCGACACCGAGACGCGCGAGTGGGCCGCGTCGACTCCCGGGGCGCGGGCGTTGCTGCGCCGGCTTCTGGAAGCGGAACGAGACCCGCAGGAGATCCATCGTGCTTTAGAGAAACTCATCGGACCCAGGCGAAAGGGGAAGGGTTCGAAAGCGGGCTGACTTTTTCAAGGCTCCATGAATTGAACGCGAGGCGGATCGCTGAGTCCGTCATGTTCCGAGGTGAGAGGCGCCAGAACCCTATACGGGCCCTGGCTCGCTACGACCCGGTTTTGATAGAGAGGCCACAGATGATGAAACGAATCGCAGGCAGTATTGGCATCGCCCTTTTCATAATCTTTGCAGCCGCATCAACGGGCTGCACGAAGGACGACGCTGCTGCGGACGCCAAGGCTGCCGACGCCAAGGCGACGGCAGCGCGAACGAGCCAGAATTCGGCGCCGGTCCAGGAGACCTTGGTTATGCCGACGGGTACCCGGTTCCTCGCTGTGCTCGGTACCCAGCTCAGCACGGACTCTAACAACAACGGAGACCCGTTCGTCGCCACGACGGTCGAACCCATCATGGTCGACGGCAGAACGGTGGTTCCGGCTGGCTCGAGGATCGATGGCGTGCTGCGGGACGTCCAGGCGTCGGGTCGAATCAAGGACCGTGCTCGGATGACGCTCGTGTTCCAAGAGATCGTGGATTCCGCGGGAAAGACGCACTCGATGTCCGCACTGCCTCTGACGATCAAGGCAGCGTCCAAGACGAGCGACGACGTTGTGAAAATCGCGGCAGGCTCGGCCGCCGGCGCCGTCCTCGGCGCGATCAGCGGAAAGAAGAACGGCGCCGTGATCGGTGCGGCCGTCGGAGCGGGTGCGGGAACCATTCTTGTCCTCGCGACCAAAGGTGATGACGTGGAGCTGAACCAAGGGCTGAAGCTGTACGTCGAGATGACGGGCCCCACGAGCTTCGTGGTCGCCACGCGCAAGTAGAGTAGGCGGCGCGGGCGCGGCGAACGACGCGCTTCGCGACCGTAGCAGTCAGCAACGGGGGCCGGAGATGAATCCGGCCCCCGTTTCGCATGGAGCCACCTGGTATGCAGTTACCTCTCCGCATGACGCATTTCTAGTGGAGTGCTGATAGGTAGAAGTGCTGACGAGATAATCCTTGCAGGTGTTCGCATCATAAGCTAACATAGCGAACATGAACCGAGAGATCCGGGGGGGCGCCGGAATCACATCCGGTCCCCGTGTCGCATCGAGCTTTTGGCCGAAAGAAGGTGACCTTTGCTCCTGCTCGTCGAGATTTGCGTTGTCGTTGCCAGCCTGTCCGTGGTCGCGTTCGCCGTGGTCGCGGTCCGCGCCATGCACCGCGTCGAGAGGGCGACGGACCAGGCCTCGAAGCTGACCGTGGAGATCCGGCAGTGGGTCGGCCAGGCCGGCGAGCTCACGCACGAAGCGCGGGAAACCCTGGGGTCGGTCCGCGGGGTTCTCGCGCCGATCGGCCGCGTCGTGGACCGCTTCGAGATTCTCAGCGAGCGAACGGCCGACCTTTCGGCCGCGGTGCTGGCGGAGGTGGAGCCGCCGCTCCGCACGGCCGTGGCCGTGGCGCGCGGTATGAAGTCCGTCACAGCCTACTTCCTGGAACGATTGTCCCACCGATTCACGCACGGTCGCTCTGCGACCAATGGAGGATCTAACAATGAATGAGAATACCAATGGCAACTCGCCCGGCACCGGCTCATCGGTCGCGCTGGGGTTTGTGGTCGGGGCCCTGGTCGGAGCCGGAGCTGCGCTCCTGCTCGCCCCCAGGTCAGGAAAGGAAACTCGCCGGCGACTCGCCGATGCCGGAAGAGGCTGGGGCGACGCGGCACGCAGCAAGCTCGACCAAGTGCGCGATACCGCCAACGATCTCAAGCGGGACGCGAGGTCGGCGCTGGAAGCGGGACGTGAGGCGTTCGAACACAGCCAGAAGTCCCACGAGCCCCGCACGCCTTCGCGGACCAACGTGAAGAGTTAGTCGGTACACGAGGTCCTCGGGACCGGGAAAGGAAGACGCGAGACGCCATGCAACCGGACGCTAATCGACGCATATCTGTATTCAAGGAGGAACCCATGAATCGTCTCTATCGTACGTTAGGCCCCCTGGCTGCCATTCTCCTCTTCGCAGCTCTATTTTTCGTGGCCTTTGGAAGTAGCAAGTCCAATGCGACAGGCCGTACGGCGGGAGCCAATCCGACGGCTCCGGCACTCAGCTCGGCTAAGTCATACGTTGTGCTGGGCGCCTCGGCCGTCACCAATACCGGCGGGACCGCGATCAGGGGAGATCTCGGAGTCAGTAGCCCAGGCATCTCGCCCACCGGCTTCCCTCCGGGGTCGATCACGGGAACGATACATTCGGGCGACGCCTCTTCCGCCCAGGCGCAGGGCAACCTCACGCCTGCGTACAACTCCCTCGCGGCCAAGACGTGTGCCACTTCCCTGACCGGCCAGGACCTCGGGGGGCGCACGCTCACGCAAGGTGTCTATTGCTTCACCTCGTCGGCTCAGTTGACCGGAAAGCTCACGCTCGCCGGCAACGCGAAATCCGTATACATCTTCAAGATCGCGAGCGCTCTGAATACCGCAAGCAATTCTTCCGTCGTCATGACCGGCGGCAGCCTGGCCCGCAACGTGTACTGGCAGGTCGGCAGCTCGGCGTCGCTGGGAACGGGCACGGCCTTCAAAGGAAACATCCTCGCGCTCACCAGCATCAGTTTGGCCACGGGCGCAAGCCTGTCCGGGAGAGCCCTGGCGCGCAACGGCGCGGTGACCATGGACGGCAACGCCATATCGATGCCGTAGCAGGAATAGTTCTGGGAGGACCCACGGGGGCCGGAATCACATCCGGCCCCCGTGTCGCATCGGGCTCTTTGGCGGGAGGCGCTTCTCAGAGCGCCAGGGGATAGGACCTGCAATACCCGCCCCGGCGATTGCGCCCGGCAGACTTACCCTCCCTCCGATTTCCCTTGCGCGGATGATATCATTATGCTATCTTTATGATGTCACCTCAAACGCAAGGAGAAACTCCCATGATTCAGGAACGCGTCGCCAAGCCGGTGAGCGGAAGCGTAGGGCTCACGGTAGCCATCGTCCTCATGCTCTCGGGAATCGCGCTCTTCATCCGGGCGGCGGGAAATCCGCATCCACTCGCGGAAGTCCTGCTCGCGGTGCTGGCGCTCGGGCTCGGCACCCTCTCCGCCGCCGGGCTCTTCACCGCACAGCCCAACCAGGGCGTGGTGCTGATCCTCTTCGGAACCTACGTGGGGACGGTCCGGGACAGCGGCTGGTGGTGGACGAACCCGTTCATTACGAGGAAGAAGCTCTCGCTTCGGGCCCGGAGCCTGAACGGCGAGCGGCTCAAGGTGAACGACCAGCACGGAAACCCGGTCGAGATCGCCGCGGTCGTGGTCTGGAAGGTGCGCGACACGGCGCAGGCGGCGTTCGACGTGGACGACTACGAGCGTTTCGTCACGGTCCAGAGCGAGACCGCGGTGCGGCACCTGGCCAGCTCCTATCCGTACGATGACTACGAGTCGGACGGGATCTCACTCCGCGGCAGCATCGACAAGGTCTCGGAATACCTCAAAGCCGAGCTGCACGAGCGGCTGAAGTCCTCCGGGGTCGAAGTCCTGGAAACCCGGCTCAGCCACCTGGCCTACTCCCCCGAGATCGCGCAGGCGATGCTCCAGCGCCAGCAGGCGGGAGCCATCATCGCGGCGCGGACGCGGATCGTGGAGGGGGCCGTGGGGATGGTCGAGATGGCGCTGGATCGCCTCGGCAAGAACAAGATCGTGGAGCTGGACGAAGAGCGTAAGGCCGCGATGGTTTCGAACCTGCTCGTGGTCCTATGCGGCGAGCACGCGGCGACTCCCGTCCTCAACGCCGGCACGCTGTACAAATAGGCTCCCGATGGCGGAGCGGAAGGCCTTCCTCCTGCGCATCAGCCCCGATCTGTGGGAGAGCCTCGAGCAATGGGCGGCCGACGAGCTCCGGAGCGTGAACGGTCAGATCGAGTTCGTCCTCGCCCGCGCGGTCCGCGACGCGGGCCGGGGCAAGAAGGGGCGCGCGGGGGGCGGGACGCGCGATCGTGACGCTCCCCCGCGCGATCGGTCCTAGTTCCGCGTCCGGTCGCGGCGGTCCTCGATCAGCTCGCGGCGATCCTCTCCCAGCTCGCGGCCCGAGGCGATGGCATCACGGCGGGCGATGCTCAAGAACTCCTGATACAGCTCTCGCTCGCGGCTCTCGGCGGCGGGATCGTTCCTCCGCACGCGCGGCTGAAGCGTGCGCAGCTCGTAGATGATTTCGTGTTCCCTGGCCAGCCGTCCCTTGCTCGAGGCCAGATCGAGCCTGTCGTCACGTAGGTCCCGCCGGTCATCCCACCCGGGGCTCCCTTGCCTGCGGTCCCGCCTCAGCTCCCGGGCGCTTGCCCGAGCCTCGCGGCGGTCCCTTGCCACTTGTTGCTTGGCATCCGCGGCTTCGCGTGCGAGAAACCCGCGGACCTCGCGGCGTGCCCGGCGCTCGGCCGGCTCGTCGAAGCGGCGCTGCGCGGCGTCCAGCTGCCAGAGGAGCCGCTCGAGCCGCCTCACCTCGGCGACGTCGCGGCTCAGCTCGACCCGGTCGGTGCGAATCTGCGCTCGATCGTGAGCGCGCTCCCTCGCGTTCTGGTCCCCTGATGCCGCCGATGCGACGGCGACGCTCAGTACCGAACAAACCAAGAGCCACAGCCTGCTTCTAACCACGTTCCCCTCCCCTGTGACGCCCGTCCCGGGCTCCCGACCGGAGCCGCGAGAGCATCGGCTCTGTGATCTTCACTTCCTTCAGCGGTCCATACTTCTTCACGGCGGCGCGGATCTTAGCAGCATTCCCCACGAACACGAAGGTCAGGTCTTCGAGGGGCGGGTAGACGCGGTGGATGACGCGCGTCACGTCCTCGGAGCGGGTCGCGGCCACCTTCGAGGAGTATCCCTCCCATTCCTCGCGGGTCAGGCCGTGGAAGGCTACGTCCGCGAACGCGCCCGAAATCTGGTCCTCGGTTTCAAGACGAGGCGGAAATTGCCCTTGGATGTACGTCTTCGCCGACGCGAGGGTGAGCGAATCGATGCCTGCGCGGCGCACCTGGGAAAGCGTCTCAAGCGCTAAGTCGGTCGCCTTCACCGTGGTCTCGGTCTTGGTGTAGGAGTAGATCGCGACGGTCCCGGGCTGAGTGTAGCGGGGCGCCAGCCAACGAGCGCCGTACGTCAGACCGCCTTTGATTCGAAGCGCGGTGTTGAGGATCGATGTGTAGCGACCGCCGTAGGCCGTGTTCGCGACGTCCAGCGGAACTCGATCCGGATCCGTGCGCGTAGCGCCCAGATTGCCGATCCAGAAGTAGGTCTGCGTCGCATCCGGCTTGTCCACGAGCAGCACGTGCCGGCCGGAAGCCCGCGCCGGCGCGGGGACGGCCGGAACCGCTGAGGAGGCCTTCCCCCAATCCGCAAATTTTGCGCGGAGCTTCGCCTCCAGCGCCGCCGCGCTGAAGTCCCCCACCACGCTCAGGATGAGCCGGTCGCCGCCGTAATTCGCGCGATAGAAATCCAGCACATCCTGCCTGCTCAAGCCCTGGAGGGTCGCCTCGTCGCCGTCGACCGGGCGGCCATATGGATGCTCCTCGTAAAAGAAGGCGGAGGCGTAATCCCCGATCACGTTCCGTGGATCATCCTTCGCCGCCGTGAGCGCGTCGATCGACTGCGCCTTGAGCTTGTCGAACTCCTCCTCCGGGAAGGTGGGACGGCGGAGCATGTCCGCCAGGAGATCCACCATCACGGCTTGATCGCGCGCCATGAACTCGCCGTATAGATACGAAGCCTCGAGACCGGCTCCGGTGCCGAGCGTCGCGCCGAGCCCGTCGACCAGAGCCGCGATGTCCTGAGCGTTTCGCTTCCCCGCCCCCTTGCGCAGGAGCTCTCCCGCGAGACCGGCCACCCCCTCCTTTCCGATCGGATCCTCGAGGCCCCCGCCCCGAAGGAGCGCGTAGAACGCAATCAGGGGAACATCGTGCTTCTCCGCGAGGATCACCAGCGCCCCGTTCCGGAATCGGACTTCGCGTGAGGGCGGCAGGTGGATCGCCGAAGCCGAAGCCGGAGCAGGCGCCAGAAGCCACACGGCCAGGGCCGCCGCGGCAATCGCGCACCTCACCGCGAAGCCTCGGATTGCTCCGGGAACAGCACGCCCACGGTCCGGTTCTTCGCGTCGAAGATCGTCCGCGCCAGGGTCTGAATCTCGGCACGCGTGACCCGGTTGTAGCGCTCGGGCGCGGTAAAGAAACGTCGGTAGTCACCTCGGAAGACCTCGTACGTCCCCAACCCCTCCGCCTTCGCATCGATCGTCTTCATGCTCCGCCAATGGGCGGCGAGCTGCGTGTTCTTCGCCTTGCGAAGCTCCTCGACGGAAGGGCCGGAACGAGCAAGCCTCGAAAGCTCGTCCAGGAGCGCGGCCTCCGTGGCCTCGACCCCCTTGTTGGGGGAAACCGTGACCGAGAGCTTGATCAATCCAGGATCGAAGCCCTCCGGGCTCACGGAACCGCTCACGTCGATTGCCAGCCGATCCTGATCCACGAGACGGCGGTAGAGTC
The DNA here is from genome assembly GCA_036505295.1 of Candidatus Eiseniibacteriota bacterium. GTDB lineage: Bacteria > Eisenbacteria > RBG-16-71-46 > SZUA-252 > SZUA-252 > WS-7. The sequence goes on along the minus strand of DASXTQ010000076.1, from coordinate 11,729 downwards.
GGGACGACTCACCCGAAGTGAGAATGTCGATCAGGAGATCCCGTGCCTCGGCGTGCGGGTCGTCGGCCGGTCCGGTGTGGAAGGCCAGCTCGAGCAGGGGCGTCTGGCCGAATTTCCTGATCGAAACCCGGCGCTCGCCCAGCTGGGGCGGCTCCTGCGTCGTGACGCTCGGCGGTCGGGGTTGCGCCGGGATCGGCCCGAAGTACTGCTCCGCCAGGCGAAACACCTCCTCCGGCGCGACGTCGCCGACGAGGATCATGGTCGCGTTGTTCGGTGCGTAATGAATCTTGAAGTAGCCGCGAAGGTCGTCGATGGTCCAGTGCTCGATGTCGCTCGGCCACCCGATCACAGGGTTGTGATATGGATGCGCCACGTACGCCGCGGCCTGCACCTGCTCGTCGAGGAGGCTCGCGTTGTCGTTGTCCACCGAGGTCCGTCGCTCCGAGTAGACCACCTGGCGCTCGCTCTCGACCTCCTTCGGATCGAACGAGAGACAGCAGATCCGGTCCGCTTCCAGGCGGAAGATGATCTCGAGGATGCTCTTCGGGAACCAGTCTTGATACGCGGTCACATCCTCGCTCGTGAACGCGTTGTTCGCTCCGCCGTTCTGCTCCATCAGGCGGTCGAATTCTCCGGGCGGGTAGTGCTCCGACCCCTTGAACATCATGTGCTCGAAGAAATGTGAAAGGCCGGTGATTCCAGGGCGCTCGTTTCTACTCCCGACCCGGAACCACGTGTACATCGCGACGTTGGGAATATCGTGATCGGGCCAGACGATGACCTTCATGCCGTTTTTCAAGGTCTTGACCTGGGGCTCGCGGGCTGAAGCCGGACCGGTCGGCGGGGAGGTGGAGGCGAGGATCGGGATCGCGAGACCAAGCGCGAAAGCCAGGACAAAGGACGCGATCGGACGGGCGCTTCGTCGTAGCGTCAAGCGGTCCCCCTGGTGGAACTCAACCGGCGTTGAGACACCGAGCTGCGATTCTACAAGGAGGACCAACCCGCGTCACGCGAAGTTCCGGCGCGCGGCACGGCGGCCAAGGGCAGTTTGTGAAACCAACGAAACGGGGCGTGGAGTAGTATGAACAAGCGCGGTGAGCGGCCGGAATCCCACCTGGTTCCCAAGGAGTGGACGGTGCCGAAAATGCATGAGATCGACTATAAGGTCTTGGGCGACGATCTCCAGTTCGTGGAGATCGTCCTCGATCCGGGTGAGGCAGTGGTGGCCGAAGCCGGTGCGATGATGTATCTCGAAGATGGGATCCAGATGACCACGATCTTCGGAGACGGCTCGCAGGCCAAAGGGGATTTCATCGACAAGCTGGTGGGCGCGGGAAAGAGGCTCCTGACGGGTGAATCCTTGTTCATGACGGTGTTTCAGAATCAGGCGCTGTCGGCCCGGAAGGCGGCGTTCGCCGCGCCTTACCCCGGGAAGATCCAGGCGCTCCATCTGGCGGAGCTGGGCGGCGAGCTGATCGCGCAGAAGGAATCATTCTTGGTCGCCGCCAAGGGCGTGAGCATCGGGATCGCGTTCCAAAAGCGTTTCGGTGCTGGGCTGTTCGGCGGCGAGGGCTTCATCATGGAGCGCCTTCAGGGGGACGGATGGGCCTTCGTTCACGCCGGTGGAACGCTCCTCGAGCGGGAGCTCCATGCGGGCGAGACGCTGCGCGTCGACACCGGCTGCCTCGTCGCGATCCAGCCCACGGTCACCTACGACATCCAATTCGTGGGCGGCCTGAAAAGCGCGCTCTTCGGAGGCGAAGGATTGTTCTTCGCGACCCTCCGTGGCCCCGGCCGAATCTGGCTGCAGTCCCTGCCGTTCAGCCGGCTCGCGAGCCGTATCTACGCCGCGGCGCCGCAGACCGGCGGCCGCCGTCGCGAGGAAGGCTCGATCCTGGGCGGTATCGGGAACCTCCTGGATGGGGACGGGAGATAGCCGGTCGGGCTACGACTTTTAGGCCGCCTCCCGATAGAACCACGCGCCCACCAGCGTCCCGAGCGCGCAACCCACGACGTGCTCGATCATCCACATGGTAGGCAGGTAGCCGCCGGATAGGCCCCACGCGGCCTGGGCCACATTGTCCGGCACGCCCATGAAGAGCCCGACGACGCTCCCCACCTTGAGCGCCGTGCCTGGACCAGGCCCGAGCCGTGGCCGAACCGCGGCGTAGAGCCAGACCAGCCCGATTCCGGCGAGGAACATCAGAACCAGCCACACGGGCATGAACGGAAAACGGGGCTGCTGGAGAAAATGCCCGTGCTGTTGTGCCACCATGAGCCTCTGCCCGATGATCAGGGAGTTGTTCACCCAGCAGATCACATTGATGACGAGGCCCGCGAGGAGTCCACCTTGAATGACGCGACCGGTGTTGATCGTGGCCACGCTTCACCTCCATGGTAGGGTGACCGAGCCGGGCGCCGGATGTCCCGGACCCGAGTGACTCTGCCCGGGAACCTACCACGGGCTACTTACGATTCAACAGCCAGTTGAGGCCGGTCAGAAGAAGGCTCCACCAGCGCCAGCCCGAAAAATATCAACAATTTGCCAAATCCCTGCCATTCCACGTTCATGACTCCGGTTGAATCTACATATAGCTGCAAGCCGGCTGATACTTGGGTGACACGGAGGCTATCATGAGCCATCGCACGTTCCCGAGGTTGCGTCTTCTAGCGGCGCCCGTTATGGCCGCGTCGGTCGCGCTCTCCTGCGCCGGGCCGAACAAGCTGGCGCAGCAGAGCGAGAAAGCCTATGGCCAGGGAGAGGTTGAAAAGGCCTATCAGAAGGCGGCCCGCGCGCTGCGCAAGGATCCCGAGAACCGGCGGGCGCTGACCGCGATGTCGCGAGCAGCGGAGAAGATCATGGAGGAGCGCATGGCGGAGATCCGGGGGCTCGCCGCCCTGGATACGGTCGCGGCCGCGAAACGCTCCCTCAACCTGGATTCCTTCCGCCAGGAGCTCGTTGGGTACCGGGTGATTCTCGCCCCCGATTCCTCCTTCGATCGGGATGAGGCCGCGATCCGCCACGGGGCCGCGGGAATCGAATACCGGCGGGCGCTCGATGGTCTCGACGGGGGCTACCCGAAGAGGGCTTACGACGAGCTCCTGCTGGTCCGTGCCTTGGAGCCGGACTACCGGGACGTGGGACACCGGATCGAGCAAGCCTACGAAGAAGCGCGTCCCCGCGTAGCGCTCCTTCCCTTCGCGAACCAGACCGATCTGGCGACCCTATCCAAGGGCTTTGCCGACCGCGCCTACACGGAGCTCATGCGCCGCACCGGGGCTCCGGAATTCCGTTTCACCGATCTCGTGCCGCGGGAGCGCGTCTACGATGCCGTCCCGGTCTCCATGCTCGAGCGCATCGACCGCAGGGAAGCCGCGCGGTTCGGACGCAAGCTTGGCGTCGATCGTGTCATCGTGGGCCGCTTCTACGGCATGCGGTCGAGCGCCAACAGCGGGAATTACACACAGACGATATTCCGCAAGACCGTGGACAAGGACGAGAAGGGAGCGACCCGCGAGCGCTACGTCGAGCACACGATCGACATCCTGACGCGGGATCGGGAGATCTCGGTGGGATTCGAGTATCAGGTGCTCGGCGTCGATGAGGGGGCACTGGTCGGCGCATTCAACGGCACGATGAAGGCTTCCGCGCACGCGATCTTCAGCTCGAGCCCCGTGGCGGGCGATTGCGACGACTATTGCCTCGTGCCGCCCGACATGAAGAGGTCCGATCCGGATCGCGCGAAGCGGATCGAAACGGATTGGGAGGACCGTTGCGGAGGCTGGAAGCTCGTGGAGCTGCTCGAGCACGCGAGGAGGGAGAAAGGCCGATCGGGGTACGGATCGCGATACGAGGACGCCTCAACCATCGGGGCGGACGGGCGTGCGTTCTTCCCGGGCGAGCTGCCCTCCGAGGGGGAGCTGGCGAGCCTGGCGTTCGGACAGGTATGGGAACCACTCGTCCGAACGCTCCGGGATCTGGACCGGTGCGAGCCGCCCGAGATACCGGCCCGGCCCTAGGTCGCGCAGCGCAGCCCTTCCGCCACGCAGGTGTGACAAGCTCGCCAATTCAGGCTGATCTCATGCCCCGCCTGCCTCAGAGAATCGCCCAAGCGCGCCTCCGGAAGCTCGACTAGGATCGGACACGTCCAAACGCCGCGCGCCGTCACGGTGCGGCTCGTCGAGCAGATCAGCGATTCCTCGATCTCTGGAGCGATGGGCTCCGGGCCGAGCCGCTCCCGCTCGAGGTAACCCCGCGTGCGCCTCTCCTCCCTCCCGATACGAAGAAGCGGCAGGAACTTGATCCGCGGGCGCTGAAACCCCAGGGCACGGAGAAACTCCGCGAACTCCGTCCGCGCCGGCGCCGACTTCAGGGAGTCCTCGTGCTCCACGACCGTCACGACCGGGGTAACGCCCGCGCGCGCGAGGCGCCGCAGGGCTTCCACGACGCGATCGTACACACCCCGGCCGCGCACCCGGTCGTTCAAATCCGCCGTCGCTCCGTCCAAGCTCACGCGGATGTCGAACGAATACCGGCTGCGCGCGAACCGGTCGCCGATCCAGCCCGCGAGATCGTCGTCGATCAGGAGGGCGTTCGTGAGCACGGTGAGCGGCATCCGCTCGAGCGCCAGGTCCACGAGGGCTCGGATCTCGGGGTGCATGAAGGGCTCCCCGCCGGTGTAGTAGGCGTCGCGCGCCCCCAGCTCGACAGCCTCGTCGAGCGCGGCTTCGACCTCCCCCCGCGACATCACGGCGAGCGAGGTGCTCTTCGGGCCGGCGCTCACGAAACAATGCCGGCACGCGATGTTGCAGAGCGTCCCCGTCACCTGGATCCAAACGGTGTCCAGCGCGCGGAACGAAACCTGGGGGCCTTCGCCCACTTCACACCTGCCCTTCGCGCATGAGGACCGGCGAAGCCGGGAGAAGATCGAGCTTGATGACGGCTCCCTTCCGGTCCACCTGCCCGAACTGAAGAACACCTGTCGGGCAGCTCTCGACGCACGCCGAGCACCGGACGCATTCCGGGTCCTGCATCGGGATCCCCTTGTTCGCGAAGTTCATGACGTCGATGCCCTGGTGGCAGACGGAGGTGCAAACATTGCACGAGATGCACTTCTTCTTGTCCGCCGCGATCGCGAAACGGCTGAAGCGGGCGTAAATGTGCATGAGCGCGGCAAGCGGACAGAGGAACCGGCACCACACCCGCCCCGAGAACCAGAAGTAGAGACCGTAGCCGATGACGCCGGCGAGAAACACGTCGACGCCCCACTTATAGGGCGTTTTGAACAGCGGATCGAATGCCGAATCGACCCAGTTCCCGGGAGGGAGCGCCCACCCCACGATCCGGATCACGAGGAGCGCCACGGCGATGGCCAGGATTCCCTGACCGATCATGTTCATACGGTTCCACAGCGGCCCGTGCGGCATCTTGTGGCGATGCGTGTCCCCCAGCGTCTCCGCGAGGGCGCCGCAGGAGCAGATCCATCCGCAGTAGACCCCCTTCCCGAAGAAGTAGATCCCGAGCGGAATCAGCACCAGCGTCTGGAGGATTCCGATCGCGATCCACCACCAGAGCGGATCGTGCGTGAAGATGTTGTACACGTTGAGCGGCCACGCGAGGATGAGGCCGTACGCGCGCCAGAACTCCCGGCCGTGCCCGTAGTCCACGGCCGGAAAGAGCGCGTCGGCGATGCCGTGCGGGAGGAGTCCGTGGTAATTGAGCTGCGGGAGGATGACCTCGGGCAACAGAAAGAGCGGGACGACCTGGACGAACATCAGCGTCAGGGTCTGCACCGTGACGTAGGGAGTCCCTCGCCGCCGGATTCGCTTCAAGCCGAACAGGACGACGATCGTGGAGTAGGCGAGCGTGTACCAGAAGGCGGGCCCGGAAGCGCTGATCGCGAGCGTGCCCACGAGCGTCGGGGGCTTCCTCGCGTCCGCCGCGAGTGTCCCGCCCAGCCGGCTCAGGATTTCGGGTAGGTTGAACGGGAACCAGTGATGCGCCTGGAAGAGCTGCGCCATCGAGCCGCCCGACTTCCAGTTGTAGAGCCACGCGCAGAAAAGTAGAAAGAGCCCCATCGCGATCCATTGGCGTGTCCGCACCTCCCCCGCGATCCGAAGTCCCGACCGCCGGAAGAACTCGAGCGGCGCCTCGCGGCCCAGCATCGTGAAGACCACGTCGTTCGGCATCACTTCGGGACCCCCCGGGCCCACGAGCACCGCCTCGGTCTCCCGGATCTCGCTCACCCGGGTGCCAAGCCTCAGCGTGACCGATCCTTCCGGATGCCGTTCCATGACGAAGGGTCCTGCCGCGGTCGTCACCCGTTCGGAATGGGGCCGCTCGATCGTGACGTTCGCCTTCGGGTCGCGGCGGAGCCGCTCCAGCTTCTCGAGCAATTCCGGCTTCGGGCGTGATAACTCCGACCCCCGGTACGAGAGGGTGACGTGGGCGCCGCACTGCGCGAGCGCGATCGCCGTCTCGATCGCCGAGTCCCCACCGCCGACCACCAGTGTTTCCTTCCCGGAGAAGTCCTTGGGGTCGTGGAGACGGTTGTACACCTTGTCGAGGCCTTCACCTGGCGCGCCCAGCTTTCTGAAATTACCGCTCCGCCCGATCGCGATCAGGACGCGGCGCGAGCGCAGGATTCCGCCTCCGGCGAGATGGACCAGGATCGTGGCCCCCTGGCGCTCCACCCTCTCCGCGCGGGACGCCATGGGCGTGATTCCCGCGCGCGCGGTCTGGGCCTTCAACTCCTCGACAAGCTCCTCCTTCACGTCCGCGGTTACTTGTAAATCGCCGGCCGGCCTCATCGATCGGGGGTAGGTGTAGATGGGCTTCGCCTTCGGGAAGTTCACGATGGTCGAGAGGGGTTCCGTTGCTTCGAGGACCTCGAACGAGAGGCGCTGTTTTCGGGCCTCCACCGCCCCGGCCATGCCCGAGACGCCTGCTCCGATGATGACGAGGTCGAGCGTGTCCTTGCCGGGATCCTCCGAGCGGAGCCCGGGATCCGAGGCGATCGAGCGTACGACCCGTGCCCCGGAATCGAGGGAAAACTTGAGGAGCGGAATCCCGGTCAAATCTCCCGCAATGAAGACGCCCGGGATGTTCGTGCCGCCGTCCGCGCGCATGCGCGGGAGCTTTTCCACGGTTCCCGCGGGCCAGCGTGTGTGAAGCCACTCCGTGTAGCGCGCGATCAGTCCCGCCATACGATCCCCGAAGGTGAGAAAAAGCCAAGCCCGCGGAGAGACTCTAGGCTTCCTTCCCCCCGCGGGCCAGCGTGAATCTGCTACTTCGGCTCGGGCGTCGTCTCCGGAGCCTTCGTCTCTGGTGCCTTCGTTGCGGGCGTCGATTCCATCGGCTTGGCCTCGGACATCTTCGCCTCATGCTTGGCGATCACGCGTCCGCGCAGCTTCGAGTACTCCGAGCGCGTAAGGACCTTCTTGCTCACGAGCTCGGCCTTCGACTTGAACGGACGGCTATCGATGATCTTCTGCGCGAGCTCGTCGGTAACGCCCGGGAGCGCCATCAACTCTTCCTTGCTCGCCGTGTTGATGTCGATCGCCGGCGCACGCTTGGCGTGCGCCGCGTGCGACTTGCTGGCGTACATGGCCTTGCCCGACGTTGCGTCATGGTGCAGCGCGGTCTTGGCGGCCGGTGTGGCCGGAGCCTTTGTGGTCGTTCCCTGGACGGCGTACGCGGCGATCGGAAGGATCATCGCGACGGCGAGAGCAGAGAGCGTGTGAAACTTGTGAGAGCGGATCATGACAACACCTCCTGCGGAGGGCGAATCGTTGCACGCCACCGCGCCCTCCGGGCGGTCGACGAGGGGTCGGCTATCGAGCCGATCCAGAAATAAAAGGAACCGGACCGATCGGCGGCGACGTTTCTTGCCGCGAACGAGCTCTGCATGCAGGATCGGTTTTGGTCGGGTTGTGGTGCGAAGGAATTCGAGGAGCGCCGGAAGCCGCTGATTGCGGTGGGCCAGGGGGAACGGGTGTCACGTTGGGGGCTGGCCCGCGGAGGACCGCGGCCGGACGTAACGGGATCGTCTTGCGAAATCGGCGGTGCTACGGGATTGGAGTAGAGCCGGCTCATCGCCGTGAAAACCGCGACGCATGAGGGTGATTCCACGGCAAGCCCGGGGCTGCCCGCTCTTGTTCGCGCGAGCTGGCGGAGAACGTGCAGCGGCGGACTCAACGCCGCGTTGTGGCGCGAGGCGGGTCGACGGGCCGGCAGCGGGGGGGAGCCTCCTGGCGTCGCACCTGAGGGACGGGCGGTGATTTGACCGGTCCTGTCACTCCGGCGCAATCCGCGGCGATGCGTTCGACCGTGGCGCGCCTTCACACTTTGCGTCGCGGTGGCTGATGCGCCGGTGGCCGAGTGCCGGGGGGAGGCGGCGGTTCGACGCGGCGCCGGGGGGGACGATCCGGTGACGCTTGCCTCCGCAGCGCCCGCGAAGGCAAGCGCCGCCCAAGCGACCAAGGCCGCGATGATCAGTCTCTGTTTCACGAACTCCCGGCTCCTTTGTGTTTGGCGGTCTCGAAGCGCTTCACCCATTGCTACCCCGCGCTTCGGAAGCGGGTTCCCGAAGGTGTCTCGGCGGCAGTCCGTGCATCCTTAACCGCCATTTCATGATGCCGCCGCCGGTTGGGGATCCTGACCCGGGGGGGAAGACCTACGAAAATAGGAGAGTACCCCGCCGGTCGTCTGGGCTCGGACCAGAGCCAGCGTGATGCGTGGCAGGGATAGTGGCTCGGGGTAAACCAGATAGCGGTCCTCGAAGGCCGGGTTGAACTTGCTCTTCCAGCGGAAGAGGTTTCCAAAGTCGTAGAAGCGCGCGAGATGCTGCATCAGAAACGCACGGGCCTTTTCCGGTGCTCCCCCAGCTTGCGAGACCGCGGATCCCGATTCCCTCTCTTCGTGGTCCACCATCGCGAGCGCGGAAAGCGAAAGGGAGAGCAGGGCATCGCCGCGGGCCCTCGCTTGCTCGACCGACTTCGCGACCAGGAATTCCATGACGCCCGCCGGCGCGTCCCGGCGGCGGCGCATGAGGTCGAGCGCCCAGCCCCGGCGGGCCCAAATAGGAACCCATGTGACGAACCCTTGGACCCTGCCGCGCGCCTGATCCCAGGCGACCGCGAGCCATTCCCCGCGCAGGCGGTGCAGGTCGAAACGGCCCATGCAGAACCCCTTCTCCTCGACGTGTCTCTCCGAGAGCCATTCGTTCGAGACGTGGCGAAGCTCGGCCGCCAGGCCGCCCTCGGACTTCGTGGGATCGAACGGATTAGACCCCGGCACGAAGTGACGCGCCTCGACACCCGCGGCCTCGAGCTTGCGGGTCGATCGCCGCACGTCGCCCATCGTCGAGCCCTCAAGCGTGAACGGTTCGGTCCAGATGATTGGATCCTCGCCGATGTGGAGCGCACGCCACCCCAGGGAGCGATACAGTGGAAGCCGTTCCGGGCGGGCCTGAAAGAAGGCGAAGCTCCAATCTCGCTCGGAGCAGTGCTCCGAGAAGGCGTCGAGCAATGGCCTCAATTCCTCCTCCGGCCCGACGGGGTCGCCGATCGCGAGCAGCGTGTCGGATTCAAAGCGGTACGCGATCACCGCGCGGCCATTCGGGCTGAAAAAATAGTCCGTCCCGGGCGCAAGCGCGAACGCGCCGACGGATGAGTCGCCATGCTGTTCGAGCAAGATCGCGACCCGGGCGGACGCAAGCCGATGCCGCCCCCCATGCCGGACCGGCTTGAGCGCCGCGAGCCCAACGCCGACCACGAGCGTGAGAGCCAGGATGCTCAGGGAATCCAGAAACCAGCGAACCACGTTCCGGGCGTGCGGTCCGAGATAGTACGGAAGGGCAACCGTTTCGTGACCGACGCCGAAGAGCCGGTATGCCGATTCCCCTAGCGCGCGGGCGAGCGATGCACCGCCGCCGTAACGAGCCTCGATAAGCCAGCAGCCCGCGATCGCGTAGACGGCGAGGCCGAAGGCGGCCCAGAGAGAGCGCGACCTCAGGGCGCGGAGGGAAGGCTCCCGGCTCTTCACGCGGAACGCGTCCCCGCTCACGCCCAGGGCGAACATGAGCAACGTGGCCGCGGTCGCTTCCTCGAAATCGAAGGCTTTGAGCATATTTACCGGCACGGAGACGGCGCAGAGGAAGAGGGCGGCGACGAAGGCGCGCCTCTTGCCGCGGCGCAGACCCCACGCGGTGACGAGGAGAAGCGCTCCCGCGAGGAGGGTGAAGGTACGACTCGTGTCCAGCACGTACGTGGGCACGATGCGGCGAAGGGCCATGAGACGGCTGGGCGGGTGGGAGAGGAGCGCCGAGAGCAGGTTGATGATCCCCTGCCCCGCGACCGCGAGGGAGAGCGCGACGCGGCGCGCCGTGACCCCGCCGTCGCCGCGCCGAGAAGATGCGGGCAGGGAATTCATGCGTTCCTTGGCTGGGGCACGCGCCGCCTGGACACGACTGCTATAGTACCAGCGATGGCCACGCTGGAAGCGGTCCAAGGGGACATCACCACGATGCGCGTCGACGCCATCGTGAATGCGGCAAATTCATCCCTCATGGGCGGCGGAGGCGTCGACGGCGCGATCCACCGGGCCGCGGGCCCCGAGCTCCTCGTGGAATGCGCCGCCTTGGGCGGCTGCCCCACCGGGGAAGCGCGGATCACAAAAGGGTACCGGCTGCCCGCCTCGTACGTCATCCACACCGTGGGACCGGTCTGGAGGGGAGGCACCGCGGGCGAGTCCGAGCTCCTGTGCCGCTGCTACGAGTCGAGCCTCGACCTGGCGGGCGCGCGGGGGATCCGCTCCATCGCGTTCCCATCCATCAGCACCGGCGCGTACGGCTATCCCATCGAAGACGGTTGCCGGATTGCCGTGCGCACGGTCCGCGACCGTCTTCGCGGGCCCTCCGTGATTGAGCTCGTCCGCTTCGTCTGCTTCAGCTCGCGGGATCTTTCGCTCTACCAGGAGGCCCTTCGCCCGGTGCCGGGCCCATGAGCGCCGGATTCTAACCGTAGCCCCGCTAGGCCCCCGCGTAGCGCACCACGAGCAGCGTGATGTCGTCGAACTGGGGCCGGTCCGCGGCGAACGCGCGGACCTCCCCGAGCACGTGCTCGATCATTCTCTCGGGGTCCATTCCGCGCGCGGAGCCGAGGCACCGGAGGAGGCGCTCCTCGCCGAAAGCCTCGTCATTGGCGTCGGCCGCGTCGCTCACACCGTCGCTATAAAGAACCAGCGTATCCCCGGGATCCAGCGGCGTTTCTTCCTCTTCGAAGGTCGTATCCGGGAACGGACCGATCGGGAGCCCACCCCGCTCGAGGCGGCGGATGGACCCATCCCGCCCGACGAGGAACGGGGGGTTATTGCCGGCGTTGCACGACACCAGCCGTCCGTCCGGCGAGAGCACCGCGTAGAAGATCGTCGCGAATCTACCCTCGACGATGCGCTGCGATAGCACCCGGTTCACCCGTTCGATGGTGCCCGCGGGCCCGTGCCCGTCGTCGACGTGCGAGGTGAAGATCCCCTGCACCATGGCCGCAAGGAGGGCGGCAGGCGGGCCCTTGCCCGCCACGTCCCCGAGCGCGAATCCCAGCCGGCCCCCGGGAAGATCGAAGTAGTCGAAGAAATCCCCGCCGATCGTGCGGCAGGCGATCGCGGCCCCCGCCGCGGCGAAGGATCGGGTCGCATGCGGCCGGCCGGGCTGAAGGCCGCGCTGGATCTC
>DASXTQ010000075.1:0-15476 GCA_036505295.1 Candidatus Eiseniibacteriota bacterium | reverse complement strand
ACTTCTGGATGCCGGAGCCAGGGTGGCGATCTCCGCCCGCAACACCCAGGAGGTCGCGGCCGCGGCGAAGGATTTGGAGCGGGCGCACCCCGGGCGGGTCCTCGCGCGCCCTTGCGACGTGCGACGCGAGGATCAGGTGGCGGCGCTCTTCGCCGAAACGGAGCGCGCGTTCGGTGGGGTGGACATTCTCGTCAACAACGCGGGAGTGGGACTCTTCCGGAATCTCGAGGAGATGTCGCTGGAGGAGTGGAACAGCGTCATCGAAACAAATCTCACGGGGGTGTTCCTCTGCTCGCGCGCGGCGATACCGCGCATGAGAAAAAGAGGAGGAGGCTACATCTTCAATATTTCGAGCCTCGCGGGCAAGAACGCGTTCCCTTCCGCCTCGGCATACAACGCGTCCAAGTTCGGGCTGAACGGGATGAGCGAAGCGCTGATGCAGGAAGTGCGATACGACGGGATCAAGGTGAGCTACCTCATGCCCGGCAGCGTGGCAACCGAGTTCACCGGAACCGCGCCCGGTCCCGAGGCCGCGTGGAAGATCCACCCTCGGGACATCGCCCGCATCGTCCTCGACCTTCTGAACCAGGAGCCGCGGACGCTCCCGAGCGCGGTCGAGATTCGCCCGTCGAAGCCGCCTAGGAAGTCATAGCTTCCTGCCGCCCTTCGGCAGTACGATTGCGGCGAATCTCAGATCCAGCGGGGGGTGTGGCATGCGCACGCTGCCGGTCGGGGTGCTCCTTTGCATCTGCATTGCATCCTACCCTCGTAGCGTTCAGGCCGGAGCCTTGATCGGGATCGCTCGAGACGCGGCCACGCTCGCGCCGGTCGAGGGCGCGGTCATCGCGGCCTATCCGGATTCGGGCGGCCCCAGGATATCCGTCCGCTCCGACCCCGGCGGCCGGTTTTTCATAGCATCCTTGCCCGTCTCTAATTACGTACTCGATGCCTCGCGGATCGGATATGAGCGGAAGCGGCTCGGGCCGGTTCGCGTTACCGGAAGCGATTCGCTCCAGGTCGTCTTTGATCTCGTCCCCACCGCTCTCCGTCTGAACCCCGTTGTCGTGACCGCTTCACGCCGGCGCGAGAAGGCGCTGGATGCACCGGCTTCCATCTCCGTCGTGACCTCGCGGACGATCCGGGAGCGTCCGGCCCTCACGCCGGCGGATTACGTCCGCGCGCTGCCCGGCGTCGACGTCGCGAACAAAGGCATGACCCAGGCGAGCGTCGTGGCCCGCGGATTCGGCAGCGCCCAATCCAACGCGCTTCTCACACTGACGGATTATCGAGCGGCCGGACTTCCATCGCTTCGTTACAACGTCTACAACTTCATTCCGATTCCACCCGAGGACATCGAGCGGATCGAGGTCGTGCGAGGCCCGGGGGCCGCGCTGTACGGCCCGAACTGCGACCGGGGCGTTCTCCACATCCTGACCCGCTCCCCGTTCGAATCTCCGGGCACCACGGCCAACGTGGTCTCGGGCGAGCGGGAGGTCGTGCAGGGATCGGTGCGCCACGCCGGCCGGCTCACGGAGCACGTTGGCATCGCCCTATCGGCGCTCTACTTCCGGGGTCGCGACTGGAGGTTCGTGGATCCCGCCGAGAGCGCCACGCGTGACGCCAGGATCGCCGCGGGAGCCGACGCGGAAACTTTGAAAATCGGACGACGCGATCCTCTCATCGAGCGCGTGGGGGGCGAGGCGCGCGCGGAGTGGCGGATCGATCCCAGCACCTCCGCCGTGTTCTCGGGCGGAATCAATCGCGCGTTGCGCAACGTGGATCTCACGCCAGTAGGGGCGGTTCAGGTCCGGAACTGGGACACAGGATTCCTTCAGATCCGCGCCTCCCGCAAACGCTTGTTCGGGCAAGCCTACGTAAACGCGAGCGACGCAGGCGACTCGTACTTTCTTCGCACGGGCACCCCAATCGTCGATCGCTCCCGTCTCTGGGCCGGCCAACTTCAGCACGGGGCGAGCCTGGGAACGAAGCAAAGTTTTACCTACGGCGTCGACGCCCAGAGGACTGAGCCGCGCACGGGCGGCACGATTCACGGAAGGAATGAGAGCGCGGACGGGGTCACGGAAGTCGGTAGCTATCTTCACTCGGAGACCCGACTCACCTCCCGCATCGATCTGGTCACCGCGATCCGAGCCGATTACCACAGCCGGTTCGAGACGCCTGTCTTCTCCCCGCGGACGGCCCTCGTGTTCAAGCCGGGCGAGAACCAAAATCTTAGAGTCACGTTCAACCGCGCGTATGGCACCCCGGGAAGCGATGATCTCTTCGCGGATTTCGTTGCGGGATCGCTCTCCCCGCTCCCGTATCAGATCCGCGTGGAAGGGGTCCCCAAGTCGGGATATACGTTCGAGCGGGACTGCGGTGGACCTTGCATGCGCTCTCCGTTCACGTCCCTTGCTGCAGGAGGCCCGGGGACCCATCTCCCCTTGGACGCCACACAGGAGTGGAATGCAGTGGCAGCGCTCCTCAAAACCCAGTTCTCGGGGATCGACACCATTCCGCCTCCGACTGCGAGCGACGTGGGGACCGTGCTCGCGACATTGAACTCCACCGACGGCTTCGATCCGGCGCCGGCTATTTCTGACATCCCCGCGCTCCGGCCGACGATCACGAACACCATAGAAGCGGGGTACAAGGGACTGATCGCTGGCCGGGCGAGGATCGCGATCGACGGATATCGGAGCTGGATCCATGATTTCATAGGTCATCTACGCGTGATAACCCCGAGCGTCTTCATGGACCGAGCCACGCTCGAGTCCTATCTCATCTCCCAAAATGTGGATTCGGCTTCAGCGGCGGCAATCGCGGCTGCGGCGTCGGCAATTCCAGTGGGTACGGTCACACCGCGCGAGGCGCTCGATCCCACGGACTTGATTTTTGCGGTCCGCAATTTCGGGGACGTCGCCCTTTGGGGGTTGGACGCCTCGCTCGTTGCGGAGCTCAGCCGCGAGTGGTCGTTCGGCGCGACCTACTCGTGGGTGAGCCGCGATCTTTTTCCGGGGCTCGACGGCGAGGGAGACACCGCGCTCAATGCGCCTGCCGGGAAGGGCTCTGTTTCACTCGGCTACCGGGGGTCCGAACGCGGAATCTCCGGCACGTTGGAGGCCCGTTTCACCGGAGGATTTCCGGTCATCTCGGGCGTCTACTCCGGAAGAGTGAATTCATACGCCCTGGTCGACTGTGGCCTCGCGTATCGCATGCGGAGACTCGGAGCCGCCACGATTTCTGCGACTGCGAACAATCTCTTCGACAGGAGGCATCAGGAGTTCCTGGGTTCCCCCGAGATCGGAAGGCTGTTTCTTGTTCAGTTCCGCACCGAGTTGTAGAGCGGGCGCGGGCTAAGGCCGAAACCATGATCGGAACGCGGTTCTCCCATTATGAAATCATCCGCGAGATCGGCGGCGGCGGGATGGGTGTCGTTTATCTCGCTCGGGACCACCATCTGGGATGCGAGGTGGCTGTCAAGGTCCTGCCTCCAGGTACCCTCGCCGACGAAGCCGCACGAAAGCGATTCCGCCGCGAAGCGCACCTGCTGGCCAAGAGAAATCACCCCAATATCGTGGTCGCTCACGATTTCGACACGGAAGGCGGCGTCGACTTCTTGGTGATGGAGTACGTCCCCGGTGTCACCCTGCGTGAAAGGCTGCTGGCCGGCCCGCTCCCAGAGCCCGAGATTCTGGATCTCGGGAAGCAGCTATTGCGGGCCATCGCGGCCGCGCACGAGGCGGATGTGATCCATCAGGATTTGAAGCCGGGCAACCTCAAGATCACGCCCGACGGCGTTCTCAAGGTCCTCGACTTCGGCCTAGCGCGTCATCATCCATCGGTCGACGAAACGACCACCACCGCCACGATCACGGAAACGGGGGCCATTGTCGGAACGCTTCCCTACATGGCCCCGGAACAGCTTCTCGGGAAGCCCGCGGACCGCCGCAGCGATTTGTATTCCGTGGGAGTCATCCTCTACGAAATGGCCACAGGGCGCCTTCCGCATGAAGGAGGCGTTCCGGCCGCGCTGATCGGTGAAATTCTTCACGGCGATCCGCCCCCGCCGAGCAGCCGCAATCCGGCCATCTCTGCGGGACTTGAATCCTCCATTCTCAGGGCTCTTGAGAAAGGGCCCGACCTTCGGTTCCAGTCCGCGCGCGATTTCGAGAGGGATCTGAAGAAAACCCCAACGACGGCTCAGCCGCCCTGGCACATCCCCTGGGGGTGGACGCTTCCGCTCGCAGCCATTTCGATTGCGTCCCTTCTGTTAGCCCTCGAATCCGGCTGGCTGCACCGGCCCTGGGGCGTGGGCACGCGCGGGGTCACGGAATCGATCGCGGTGCTCCCGCTGCTCAACTTGTCCAACGACGCCGAGCAGGACTACTTCGCCGACGGAATGACCGAAGAACTCATCACGAAGCTGGCACAGATCCGGGATCTGAACGTCATTTCGCGGACCTCCGTGATGCAATTCAAGGGAAAGAAGACTCCACTCCCCGAGATCGCCCGCCGCCTCCACGTTCGAACCGTCCTCAATGGCTCTGTTGAGCGGGTAGGCAGCCGGGTCCGGATCCAGGCCCAGTTGGTCGACGCGGTCCATGATCATCACCTGTGGGCGGAGAGTTACGTCGGGAATCTGAGTGACATTCTCGGTCTTCAAACCGAAGTGGCGCGGGCGATCTCGAACGAAGTGCGCGTGAAGCTAAGCCCCGGCGAGGAGGCGCGACTTGCCCAAGTCCGCCCGGTCGATCCGGCCGCGCATGAGGCGTATCTGAGAGGACTTTACCTATGGAACGGGCGGGAGCCCAGGGATCTGGAGCGGGCGATCGAACAGTACAAGAAGGCCGCAGCGTTGGACCCGGGATATGCGTTGCCGCATGTCGGATTGGCGGATGCGTACGATTTTCTCGGGAACTACAGCCGCATTCCACAGTCCATCGCCCACGAGAAGGCGAAGGAAGAAGCTCTCCGGGCTCTCGCGATCGACAGCACCCTGGGCGAGGCGCACGCTTCGTTGGCGGAGCTGAAGACGGAATACGAGTGGGACTGGGTCGAAGCGGAGCGGGAGTTTCGCCGCGCGATCGAGCTCAATCCGGGATACGCGACGGCCCATCAATGGTACGCGGAATATCTCTCGCGCATGGGCCGCCACCAGGAAGCGCTGGCGCAAATTGAGCGAGCGCTCGCGCTCGATCCTCTCTCACCACCTGTGAACGGGATGCTCGCGACGGTCTACTTCCACGGCCGCCAGACGGACAAGGCGATCGAGCTCTATCGCGTTGCTCTCGACATGCGCCCGGACGTGCTGACCCGGCTCTACCTTGGGCTCGCCTACCTGGAAAAGAAGATGTATCCCCAGGCGATCGCGGAACTCCAGCGGGCGGTCGCGGGCTCGGGGGACGTGCCGCTCCCCAAGGCGATCCTGGGATGTGCCTACGGAATGGCGGGCCGCAGGACCGAGGCTCGCAAGATCCTCGCTCGACTCGAAGCCCAGGCGGGGGAAGGGACCGTGCCTCCGTCGTGCATGGCTTTCGTTTGGATCGGCCTTGGAAACAAAGATCAGGCCTTCCACTGGTTGGAGGAGGCCTATGCCGCCCACGACTCCTACCTGGGACACCTGAAGGTGGCGCCGATCGTGGACGGGCTTCGCTCCGACCCCCGGTTCATCGATCTGCTCAGGCGCGTGGGGCTTGAATCTCCGGGTAGCGCCTCCTGAACCGCCCTTAGAGCAGCCCCGCAACCACGCCCAGCAGGGTCGAGCCCAGGACGATGAGCGCCATGTAGGCAACGGCCGCGCGCGGACCGAGCCATTTTCCGACCACACCGAAGGTCGGAATGTTCACGATGGGAACCGCCAACATCATCGCGGTCGCCGGTCCGAAGCCCATGCCTTTCGCGAGAAGCTCCTTCACGAGCGGCAGCTCGGCCCCGGAGCAGAAATAGAAGGGCACGCCGCTGATCGAGGCGAGGAGGGAGCCGACCGTAGTCCTCTGGCCGTACAAGATGTGGATCCAGTGGCCGGGCACGAGCACGTCGACGACCGCCGCGAGCGCCAGGCTCACGAGGACCCACGGGGCATACTCGCGAAGCTGTCCCAGGAAGCACCGCCAAACCGAACGGAGGCGGGATCTCCCGGGAACGGATGTGGATTCAAGCATCCCGCTGTTCAGCGCCTGGCCCTCGTTCCTACCGGACGAGGTCCCCAAGGAACGCGTGGCCGCGCCCGCCAGAACGAGGCTGCTCGCGTAGCCCGCCAGGAGACCGAGCGCGACGGAGGCCAGGAGCCTTACGGCCAGCCAGGTGATCCCGATGAGCTTCCAGGTCAAGAGCAGCACGGGAATGCTCACCGCCGCACCGGCGGTCAGAAATGCGAACGTGTGTTTCAGGTCGCCGCCCCGCCGGCGGAGCGCGACCGCGAGGGGGACCATGCCGCAGGTACAAAGCGGGATCAAAGCGCCCACCACCGCCACGAGCGCCATCGTCCCCGGGTTTTTTCCGGTGAGGAACCGCGCGATGAATTGCTCGGAGACGAACTCCTCGATGAGCGCACCGACGAGAAGCGCGAGCAGGAAGAGCGGGACGATCTCCCAGGCCGAATCGACGAACACGCGGGAGATCAAGGCGAGCGTCGTCTGCGTCTCCATCGGCCCATTCTACCTTCTCGGCTCGTCCTTGACACGCATCCCCGTGGTCGTGGAGGATTCGGGGCTTGCCCCCGACCCGGAGGTCTGAATGTCGATGCGTGATCCCCTGTATCACCCTCTGTTTCTAGGAAGGCGAGCCGCTTCGGAGACGCCACCTTTCGATCCGTTTCCGCCGTCGGGTCGAAAACCATGGAAGGGTGACCCGAAACCGCGCCGCGATCTCGAATTTCACGTCCGGCACTACAAAGTCGCCCTCGACGTGGATCTCGAAGCCCGCGAGCTCAGAGGCCGCGTCGCGCTCACGATCGAAGCGATCCGAGACGGGATTCGCGAAGTCGCCATCGACGCCGCCGAGCTCAACATCGCCTCGGTCACCGTAGCGGGGCGGGCGGTGCGGCACGAGACGGAAGGGGAAACTCTACGCGTTCACCTGCCGCGGTCGCTCAGGGTCGGGCGCCGGGCCACGATCGACATCGCGTACTCCACCCGGCCGCGCAAGGGATTCTTCTTCGTCGGTCCCACCGAGGCCGAGTCCGACCGGCATGCCGCCGGATGGTCTCAGGGCCAGGCGGACGATACGCATTGGTGGATTCCTTGCCTCGAGAGCACCGAGAGCCGCGGCACCCTGGACATGATCGCCACCGTTCCCCAGAGCTACCGCGCGATCGGGAACGGCCGGTTGATCGCGCGCCGCGTGAACGCCCGCCGAAAGACGGTGGCCTATCACTGGCGCCAGGACACGGCCCACCCGGCGTACCTGACCTCGCTCGTGGTCGGGAAGTTCGTCGAGCTGCGCGATCGCGCGGGAAAGGTTCCGCTGCACGGATACGTCCCCAGGGGGCGCGAGGCGCAGGGGCGGGAGCTTTTCCGCAAGACGCCGGCCATGATCGAAGCCTTCGCCAAGGTGTTCGGATATCCCTATCCCTACCCGAAGTACGCGCAATCCACGGTCTTCGATTTCACGTACGGAGGCATGGAGAACACGGGCGCGACCACGCTCACCGTGCGGGCGCTTCTGACGCCCGAGGAAGCCTTGGACCAGACGTACGAGACCCTGATCTCACATGAGCTCGCGCACCAGTGGTGGGGAGATCTCGTGACGTGCCGCGATTGGTCGGAGGGATGGCTCAACGAAGGCTTCGCGACCTACTCCGAAGTGGTCTTCTGGGAGGCCGAGCACGGCCGCGATGAGGCGGACTTCGCGCGCCTCGAGCACATGTGCTCCTATCTGGTCGAGGACTCGGGCGACTATCGCCGCCCGATCGTGGAGAACCGATACCGTTACCCCTCCGACATCTTCGACCGGCACCTCTACGAGAAAGGGGCCTGTGTGGTGCACATGCTTCGCGCCACGCTCGGGGACGCGGTCTGGCGGCGCAGCTTGAAGCGATACCTCGAGCGCCACGCGTTCGGCGGCGTGGAGACCTCGGACCTCCGTCGCGCGTGCGAGGAGGAGTCCGGGCGGAATCTCACCTGGTTTTTCGATCAGTGGCTCCACCGGGGGGGTCATCCCGAGCTCAAGGTGAGCCGTGAATGGGACGAGGCAAGCAAGGCGCTCCTCCTGAGCGTGGAGCAGGTGCAGGAGCCGGACGGGGTGACGCCATCCGTCTTCCGCATCCCCACGATTCTCGAGCTTACGGTCGGTGAGAGGCGGCTCAGGCTCCCGATCGACATCAAGGAGCGCAAGGAGACGATCCAGATCCCCCTTCCATCGAAGCCGCGCTACGTCGCGCTCGACCCCGAGCACGACGTGATGAAGCTGATGGACTTTCCGCGCTCGAACGAGGAGCTGCGCTTCGGTCTCGCCCGCTCGTCGTTCGCGCTGGAGCGGATTCGTTGCGCGCGCGAGCTCGCGGCGTATGGAGATCAGGCGGCGATCGGGGCGCTCTTCCGCGCTGCGCGGGGCGACCGATTCTGGGGAGTCCGGATCGCGGCGTTGGCCTCCCTGGGGGAGATCGGGGCGCGGCATCCCGATCTCGTCGATCGCGTCTTTGACCTGGCCAAAGGGCAGAAGCCGCGTGTCCGCCGCGCGGTGGCGTGGGCGCTTGGTTGGATCGGTGGCGAAGTCGCGCTGAAGCACCTGAAGCGGATCGTAGCCACGGAGGAAAGCCGCGCTAACGCGGGCCTGGCCCTTCTGGGAATCGCCCGGGCGAAGCGGCAGGACGCGTTCGAGATCCTTCGCTCGGATCTCGGTAAGGAGAGCCACCGCGACGTACTGAAGCAGCTCATCTTTGACGGGATGGCGGCGCTCAAAGACCCGCGCGCCATTCCGGTCCTCCTGGACCACACTCGGCCCGAATACCGGAACGAGGCGCGCGAGGCGGCGACGAAGGCGTTCGGGAAGCTGGGGCTCGCGGACGATCGCGTCGAGGCACGCTTGATCGAGCTCCTGCGGGATCCGTGGTTCCGCGTCCGCTCCGCCGCCGCTCGGTCGCTCGCGAAGCTCAAGTCCCCCCGCGCGGAGGCGGCGATCCGCGAAGCTCTCCAGGGGGAGCCGATGGATATGGTGCTAGGCGCCTTCGAAGGGGCCCTCGAGGAGCTTCGGGCCGGCCGGTAGCTGGCACGCTCCCGCCCGCGGGGATAGAATCATCTCCATGACCCCCATCCGCGGACGCGCCCTCATCTTCTGGGATCCCAAACGCCCCGGGAAGAAGCTGGACGCGATCGACACCGACCAGATCACGCCGGCGTCGGACTGCGTCTCCGAAAGCCTCGCGACGTTGGACGAGCGCTGGAAGGCCGGCGCCTTCCGCCACCTCATGCCGGAGTTTCGCGCGCGGGTGAAAGCGGGGGAGACGTTCCTGATCGCGGGGGATCGCTTCGCGATCGGCTCCTCGCGCGAGATGTCCCCCGCGGGGCTCAAGGGGATCGCGGAGGAGGCGGGGCTCGAAATGGTGATCGTCTGCGGAGGGGGCTTAGGAGACATCTTCCGTAGAAACGCGCTCAACCTGGGGCTCCATTTCATCCAGAGCCCCGAAGCGGTGGAGGATGCCCGGGACAAAGACGAGCTCGAATTCGATCCCGCGACGCGCACCCTCCGGAATCTCTCCCAGGGAAAAACCTACGCGCCCGTCCCGCTCACCTCGAAAGAAGAGGAGATCAGACAGGGCGGCGGGATCTTCACGCTGGGGCGACGCGAGTTTCGGGCGGGGGTCAAGCCGATGAAGGTCGATTTCCCGGACGCCGCGGCCGCGCGCTCCATGACGAGCACCGAGCAGATCATCTGGGCGCACCGGGTGGACAGGCGCGCGGAGGTCACCCCGGGGGCGACGCTTCAGGTCTTCGCCGACCTTCTCCCGGCCTCGGATGGGACCGCGCCCTTTGCCATCCACACGTTCCACCAGATCGCCGGGGCCGGCGGCGTGAAGCCGCTCCGGGCCGCGATCGCGAACGATCATTTCGTCTTCACGGGAAAAGAGGCGGACGACAAGCAGACATCGATCTCACGCGAGTTCGCGGAGAAGCACGGGATCCGCGAGCCGCACTATGCGCCGCCCGGCACGGGGATCTTCCATTTCTATTTCCCCGAGCAAGGGCTCATCACCCCAGGCGGGCTCTATCCCGGCGCCGATTCACACAGCCGCGCCTATGGTGCCTACGGTGCCGTTGGTATCGGGGTGGGGAGCACCACCTTGGGCTTCGGGTGGGCGACCGGAACCATCTACTTCACGGTCGCCAAGCAGAGACGGGTGGTCTTTGCCGGGAAGCTCCAGCCCTGGGTGAGCGGGAAAGACATCGTCTTGAAGCTTCTGCATGGATGGGGGGCCAAGCAGTCTCAGGGGATGAGCGTCGAGTTCGTGGACCGAAACCGCGAGCTTCCGATCCCCTACCGCAACACGATCGCCAACATGATGGCGGAAGGGGAAGCCATGAACGGCATCTTCGCCCAGGACGAGGTCACCGAGGCGTGGTACCGGGAGCGCGGCTTCGCGTTGCCCTATCCCAGGGTGAGCCCGGGCGAGGACGCCCGATACGAGATCGACGAAGAGCTGGATCTCTCCTCGGTCGTGCCGATGATCGCGAAGCCGTTCAGCCCCGGGAACGCGTTCCCCGCCGATGAGGTCGCGAAAGAGCGGATCACCTTCGACAAGGCCCTGATCGGCTCCTGCACGAACGGCGGCTACGACGACCTTCTCCAGGCGGCGCTCGTGCTCCGGGCCGCGCGGCTCAAGGGGATCGACCGCATCGCGGGAGGAGCGGAGTTCGTGATATTCCCCGGCAGCGGGACGGTGAAGCGGCTGATCGAGCGACCCGATCCGCGGTTGGGAGGCGAGTCGATCGCTTCCGTATTCCGCGGGGCCGGAGGCGAGATCAGGCAATCCTGGTGCGGACCCTGCTTCGGACAGGGACCCGACTCGCTCACCAAGGGACAGCGCGCGATCACTTCCTTCAACAGGAATTGGCAGAACCGGATGGGCGTGGGCGGCGAGGGCTACCTCGCCAGCCCGCCCGTCGTCGCCGCCTCGGCGCTGGCAGGATACATGGCGCCGCCCTCGGAGCTGGGCGTCGAGTGGGATCCGGTCGCGTTCGGCGTGTAGCCACCGGCGCGAGCTACCTTCGAACCAGCTCCACCCGACCCGACCCCGCGTCGATATCGATCCGCCCCCTGCCGCCGCCAATTCTGCCTACGGCCACGTCGTCGTCGCCGCGCTCCATCTCGACCGGGAAATCGATGTGGAGGTGCCTTTTGGGACACTCGATCTTGAATCGTGCGCTGAGATCGCTGGGCGCTTCCAGCCTGACCGAACCGGAGCCCGCGTCGACCGCCAGCGCATCGATGTTCTTCGTGAGACGAAGCCGGACCGATCCGCTTCCGGCGTCGATCGAAAGCCTGCCCGCCGAAGCTCCGTCGAGATCGACTTCCCCCGAGCCGCAGTCCGCGCTCATGTCCAAGACCTGGATTTCGGAGCCTACGATCGCGCCGGACCCGGCGTCGACCGCGATCCGATCCGCCCCGACACGCCTCAACTCGATGTTCCCCGAGCCTGCTTCCACCGAAACGTTTCCGTCCACCTCACGGATCAGGATATCTCCCGATCCGGTCTCCGCCGCGATCGAACCCTTGGTCCAGCTCACGCGGATCGATCCCGATCCAACCTGAACCGCCAGCGCCCCCGAGAGCCTCTCCACGTCCAGCGATGAGCTGGCGCTCTCGAAGCTCACCTCCCCCTGGACATCCGAAATCCAGGCGCGTCCGACAGCCAGATGAAGGTGGACACGCTTGCCGTGGGGCACGAAGACCTTGATGTCCGCGTGGGCTTCGAGCCCGGGACCCCGCCCCGAGACGTGGATCCTGCTCCCGCCGTAGCCCAAATAGGAGTCGGAGGTGATTCCGTTGGGTGGGCCGAAGCCGTAGTCGCGGTAGACAATCCGGCTATCCGGATAGATCACGCGCAACGTGGGCAGGCCCTTGACCGGGGTCTCCTCCACGGTAAGGCGCCCACCGTCACGTCCGCCGGGGAGGACCTCGACCCGAACCGAGGGCCCGGTGCCCTCGAGCACACGCATTTCACCGGCGATGTTGTAAATGGACACCTCCGGGCCCTCGAGCAGGTGACTGCCGAGCGCCGTGCCGCGCGCCCCCTCAGCTAGGCCGGGGGCGGCGCCGGCAAGAAGGAAGGAGACGCACACAAGCGCCAGGACGTGGTGGGAGAATCGATTCATGGCATGACCCTCCGGGTGAACTGTGAATCCTGGGTCCCAGGTTGGACTCGATCGCGAGGCGGCGCCGGCCTCAGTACGAAGGCGGGGCGAGGAAGGTTTCGCGGTGCTACTGCTACTTCAGAAGGCTCATCTTCCGGGCAAGATCGCGCCCACCCGCGGTCAGGCGGTAAATGTAGACGCCGGATCCGACCGGGCGACCCTGCTCGTCGCGACCGTCCCATTGCGCCCGGTAGCGCCCCGAGGGCAGCTCTTTCTGGACGAGCGTCCGCACCAGTGCCCCCCTGATGGAGAAAACGCGCAAGGCGGCGGGCCCGGCGCGGTCCAGCGCGAAGTGGATCGTCGTCACGGGATTGAAGGGGTTGGGCGCGTTCGCCTCGAGCGCGAAACGAGCCGGGAGCATCGTCGTTTCGACCTGAACCGCGCTCGGGATCGCGATCACGAAGAGGCTGTCGGAGAACGCCGTGAGGGTCGTGCCTCCCTGGTAGGCCACCGCCCGAACCTTCGCCTGGTTGGTGCTCATCGAATTATCCACAAGGAAGGTAAGGTGTCTCGGAGGACCCGGTGCGACGTTGAGGAGGGTGCCAAGCGCCGTCGGATAGCCCCCGCCCCCATCGAGGGAGAGAGAAAGAGAAACCGAATCCGCCGTGAAACCGGTAACGGCGACGTTGACGGAGTCGTATTTCCCGACCGCGTACAGGTTGCCTTTCCCTGGGTGCGGCACCAGCAAGGTTATCGGCGCTGCCAGGGCGGCCGCGATGTCGAGCTTTCCGTAACCCCAGGTGAGGTTCGGCACGGCCCCGGTGAACGCGTCGCTTCGGGCCGTGCTCTGGAGACGCTGTCGTATCCGTGATGGGGCAGAGTTCGCCCAGGCGCCCTGCGCGAGCAGGAGCGCGGTCCCGCCGGTGATGTGCGGCGCGGACATGCTCGTCCCGGCGAAGTTCAGGTGTACGCCGTCCGTGGCGATGAGCGCGGTCTGGGCGACGTAATTGGAGGACAAGGTGGATGTGACGCCGAAGCCAGGGGCCGATAGATCGGGCTTGGCCACGCCGTCCCGCCGAGGGCCCTGACTCGAGAACGGCGCGATCGCGCCGAGGGTCGGTTGCGGATTCCAGCAGTAGGTCACGGCATCGACCGCCTGCCAGCAGGCTTTGGTGGTGTGCGCCGCAGCCGTGATGATGGAGTCCGCGTCGCCCGGGGACCCGACCACGCCCCCGACCACGAGACCCTGATTCCACATCGCGAGCTGGCTCGCGTCACCAAGATCGTTGCCGTAGATGTACATGTCCACGCGGCCCGAGGCGGTCAGGGAGACCGGCGTGAAGGTGAATGTCCAGGTGCCGCTGCGGGGCGGCTTGCTCGCAAAGCCGTCGAACAGCTCGATGTAGATTTCGTTGTCGCCGTTCGAAGGGCTCGTCGTCCCGTTGAAAATGTTGAGGTAGCCATCGGCGGTGTTCTGATTCTGGGCGAAGCTACCGGTCTCGATTGGGCCGAGAATCGTCCCGCCTGGAGTCGTGATGGTGAGGGAGATCTGGTTCCCCCCCTCATACCATCCCGAGAAAAGCAGGAAGTCGTTTCCCGTTCCCGCCTTCCTGGTGTACGAGGGCACGACCATGGTCATCGACTGCGGCGTCGCGGGGGCGACTGTGACTTGGCCGTGGAGGTTGTCCTCGCCGGCGTTCCCGGCCGACGCGACGATGATCTTCCCCGGGCCGGTCAGCCCGTTCAGCAGAAGATCCATGCTGTGCGTGCCGTCGTGCGGACCGTACTGCGTTCCCAAGCTCAGGTTCACGACCGCCTGCTTCCCCAGGGACGCGGCCTTCTGGAAGATGTAATGGACCCCGTCCACGATGTCGGTGGTCGCAAACGTGGTCTTCACCATGCAGAGATCGGCCTCAGGCGCCATGCCGACGTAGGTAAAGGCGGGCTGGCCGTTGCCGGTCCCGCTACCGTCCCCCGCCGCGATGCCCATCACGTGCGACCCGTGCCCCTCGACGTCGACCTCCGCGGAGGCCGCCGCGTTGATCGCGGCCGGAAGCCACTCGGCGCCGTAGCTGAACCCCGCGGGAGGGGGCGCTCCGGTTCCGGTTTGGTCCCAGATCGAGACCAATCGCGTGGTTCCGTCGGCCTTCTTGAAGTCCCCGTGTGCGTAGTCGATGCCGGTATCCACGTCTCCCACGAGCACGCCGGATCCGGTTTGTCCCGAGAAGGAAGGCGGCGGCACCGTGCGCACTGCGGTGACGCCTACGTCGCTGGCGCTCAGGTTCAGATTCGGCTTGCACCGCTCGGATACCTGCACGCGCTCGATCCCCGGCAGATCGAGGAGCTCGGGCAGGAGAGGGAGAGGGCAACGAGCGGTCATGAGGCGGCCGATCCTTGTGTTCACCTCGATCCCCTTGCCACGCAGAAGCTCGACAGGCACATCCCCCTCAATGATGAGATCAACGATCACCCCGCCCCTGGAATCGCGCGAAAGGAATCGCTCTGAAATTGCCTCACCCACCCGAATGTTCTTCAGGGCAGGGTCGGCCGAGCGAGGCGCGGCGTTTCCGAGAGGTGGGTGGAAGGCGATGCAGGCGAACAGGACGGCGGGCGCCAGCACCCGGCGTGAGATTCGGGGCATAGAAGTAGACCTCGGCAGTTTTGTCACGGTGGAGATAAGGTCAAACAGCCGAACAAATTATACCACGGACGCCGGGCCCCCGGCCACCCGCCAGGCGGCCGAGCGCCTTCAAGGTGGGCGCGCGCACGGGCATCTCGCGTACCTGGCCGGGTGTCGCCCAGAATGTGAGACCGATCCGACCTGCGGCCGCCCCGCGCCGGGGGAGATGCAAGCTCGCCTCTTCTCGATCGAGCTTCAGGCACCACACCTCATACGTCGAATCGCACGAGAACGTCCGGTGCCTGAACTCGGCGCAAGGCCCTTCCGGCGCCGAGGGGCTGGAGAGATGTCTCCGGGCGAGCGCCCGCGCCGCGCGGGACGCGGGGGCGCGGAGAAGGCGCGCATGGGGCAACGTCCACGTTGCGCGCGAATCCGCCTCGTCGGGAACCAGAAGAACCCGGCGTCCGGAGCTCGCCACCAGAAGGAGCCGGCGCTCCGCCCTCGGCGCCCGCAGCACCGAAGGCTCGGGAAATCGATCCGGCGCCCCGCTTCGACGCGCGACG
>DASXTQ010000074.1:0-26500 GCA_036505295.1 Candidatus Eiseniibacteriota bacterium | reverse complement strand
CGCGAATCCCAGCCGGCCCCCGGGAAGATCGAAGTAGTCGAAGAAATCCCCGCCGATCGTGCGGCAGGCGATCGCGGCCCCCGCCGCGGCGAAGGATCGGGTCGCATGCGGCCGGCCGGGCTGAAGGCCGCGCTGGATCTCGCCCGCGATCCGGAGCTCCTGCTCCTCCCGCGCATTCGCTTCCGCTTCGGCGCGGATACGCTCGGCGTAGCGCCGCTGGAAACGGACGGCGTAGATCCATCCGAGGAAGAGCCCGCAGAAAATAACGGTGAACGCCAGGAACGTGGCGATCCCGTGGGCCGAGGCGAGCTGCCCGTGCGCCACGGTTGCATTGATGATGACGCCCGCCACGATCGCCCCCAGCATGCTCGCGAACGCGAAACTCCCGATCTCGACGGCGAGCGCGGACCTTCCCTCCGGGCGGACGATCCGCACGATGAGCGGCAGTGCCCACACCCGATTGGCCACGACCGCGACGCCGATCACGTACGCGAAGAGGAGCGAGACCGCGTAGAAAGGTAGAAACGTCTTGAACCCATCCCCGTAGAGCAGGTTGAAGAACACGCCGAACGGCACGGCGAGGGCGGTCTGCCACGCGAAGAAGCCGAGGAGTCGCTTCAGGGTCCACGGGCGCGCGCTCATCCTTCGAGGTCCTTCTCGAAGAACATCGCGCCGGCGATCGGATTCGGCCGGTAGGCATGGATCGGCTCGAATCCAAGCGAGCGATAGAGTGCGATCGCTTCCCTCATGGCGGGAACGGTGTCGAGGCGCATCTTACGGTAGCCTTTCCGCTTGGCGTCCGCGATCACCGCCTCCGCGAGCCTCCGGCCGAGCATCCGCCCTCGGAACGCCGGCCGCACGTAGAGGCGCTTCATCTCACAGATACCCGGACCCAACGGACGAAACGCGGCGCATCCCATGACCTCTTCGCCCAGAACCGCGAGGAAGATCGAGCCCTGAGGCCGCGCATACTCGCCCGGGAGCCCGGCCAGCTCGCGCTCGAAATCCTGAAAGGAGAGATCGAATCCCAAGGATCGGCCGTATTCCTCGAATAGCGCCCGCGCGTGGGCGAGGTCACCGGCGGACTCCGCCGGGCGAATCGCCTCGAGCGGCGTCCCGGTCAGGAGCATGCGCGCGGTTTTTCCGACGTCGCCGTAGCGCTCGTCGTACTCGCGCCTGAGCTCCACCCCGCGCCCGGCGCGATAGGACTGAAAATCCTCGAGGCGATCCAACTCGTATACGGTCACGAATTGCGGCTTGAACCCGAGATCGACCGTGGTCTCGAGCACGCGATACTTCCGCGCGCCCCGCATCTCAGGGGAGGCGAGCACCCGCGGGATGTGGACCTGGTTATGCCACTCGTTCCATTCCGGGAGCATCTCCTCGGGCACCCAGGAGTACACGACGTAACGGACGGACCCCGCACCGCGGTCGCTCATGTCCACCCAAGCTTCACACCGGAGATCGAATGGCCGTCGCGTTACTTCGCAGGAGCGCCGACGGTCGCCCGATACAAGTGTCGAAGAAGCTGGATCTGCCCGCGGTGCCCCGCGTAGTGCTCGAGGATGTGGTACATGGCCCAGCGGACGCTCAAGAGCCGTTGGCTCCCGTCGGGGCGCTCCCGCGTGATTTCCTTGTTCATGTCCGCGTCCGAAACCTTGGCCCATGCGTCCCTGACGAAGGCGCGGCCCCTGGAGAGCAGATCCTCGTAGAAGGCGAGCGGCTTGCCCTTGAGGTTGGGGGGCCCCCCGGCATCCGGAGCGAGCGGCATCCCGTCGTCGTCCATCGAGATTCCGAGGACGGGCATGCCGTCGGTCTCCGTGATTCCGAGAATCGCGAGCTGGGTCCAGAAGACGTCCACGATAGCGTTGTGCGCCAGGAGCATCCCGATGGTGTTCATGCCGCGCTCGGGCTGCCACTCCAGCTCCTGGGGCGTAATCCCCTGAATGGTTTCGCCGAGAATACGGGCCTGATCCTCGAGCTGGGCAAAGAAGCTGGCGGCCTCGCGGGAGCGAAAGCCTTCCGCGGGCCTGAGAAGGGACTTCACCATGTCTGCCATTACCGCGTCTCCAGGTGAATGGGTGGGGAGTCGAAGCGGTCAGGATAGCAGATCAGATCCCCAGCCAGTAGGTAGCCTTGAGGGCGATGATGTTCTCGGGGCCGTTGTCCAGCAGGGCGCGGAAGTCGCGCGAGAAGTCGAAGTCGCCGAAGGGCTGCTCCTCGCTGCGGCTCTGTTGCCACACGAGGAACACGGCGGAGCCGGGGCGGTACTCCCACCGCAAGACGGCGTTCCCCAGAAGCGAGCGGAAGTTGAAGTTCGGATCCGGGACGGAGAAAGCGGACGCGGGCCCGGTACCGTCGGGGTCGACCTGGTAGGCGCCGGTGGAGTCGCGCTGGATCGTGCCGGCTTGCCGGCCGTACACACTGAAGTCGTACTTCCGCGGCGTCGCCAGCTCCTTGAGATCCTTGTAGAGCCCCGACACGACGAACGGCTGCAGATAGAGCTGGAGGCTCAGCTTCGGGGAAAAGGTCCAGTTGAGCCGCGTGTCGAGCGAGATCGAGGTCTGGTCCAGCGTCGCGAAGATGTACCGAGAGCCGTACGTGGCCGCCGCCGTGGGGTCGGACACAGTGGCGACGTATTGCGCCATGTCCCGCGAGACGCGGATCGTGGGTTCGAGGCGCAGCAGCGCGGATGACGATGGATGAAGCGTCAGGGAGGGATTGTACTGGGCGGACCGGCCGCCCGCGTCGTCCCAGGTCCAGTTCCCCTGCCAGCCCGCGAGGTAGCTCTTCCGGGAATCGGAGTTGACCGTGAACCGCACGCGCCCACCCGGCGGGACCCGCGACATCGGCCCGCCGCGTGTCAGGCGGTCGTCGTAGCCGCCCGGATACCAGGAGACTCGCGTGTCCCCGTACCAGTAGTTGCGGAACGTCCCCTCCGCGTCCGCCTCGTAGCCCTGATACGTCAGATCCCACGCGTAGTTGAACGAATGATTCGTGAACGCGAAGGCGTCCCAGTTGTGGAAGATCCTTCCGGGCTTGTTCTCCTTGTAGAGCGCCAGCCACGAGAAGCCGCGGGCGTCCGCCGCGTTCATGTATCCCACGTCGTTGACCTCGAACCCCGGGCTCCAATCCTGATACGTGGCGGTTCCGACCCAGTGCTCGCCGCCGATCTTGTTGAGCGAGAGCTGGCCCGCGGCGCCGGTCAGGAACGTGCGGGTCGGGTCGTAGCGCAGATGATCGGCGTCCGGACGCTGGTAGTAGCGGACGCTCGAGCGTTGGGCTCGGTCGATCGCGGTCGCGCTGCCGCGGATGTAGCTGCCGAGCAGATACCCGTCCAGTGACCAATTCCTGTTGGCCCAGTACCGGTTGAAATCGACCCCGCCGGCGAAGGCGCGCGAGCGGAGCATGGAAACGAGCGTCGAATCCGATCCATCGCGCATGGCGGCGGTGCCGAGGACGCCGACCGAGGTGTTGCCGCCTCCGGACTCGCGACGGAGCCTTCCCACGAAGTAATTCGTCAGCGGCTCGACCGGGACCCTGTGCATGAGCCCCACATCGTCGAGATACCGCGCCCGCTCGCGCGAGGTCACGGCGTCGAGGACGCCCACGGACCACCCGCCGCGCGTTTTTCCTGTGAGCTTGAGCGCCGCGTCGATCGTCGTCACGGATGGACCGTCCACGAAGTTATAGCCGCCCCCGCTCAACGTGAGTTGCGGCGCCCTGCCGATGCGCCGCGCGTGGAACGGGATCGTCGTATTGAAGCTGTTCTGGCTCCGGCTCTGGCCGAATCGGAAGAGATCGGCCCCCTCGATGAAGAAGGGCCGCCGCTCCGGGAAAAAGGTCTCCACCGCGGTGAGATTCACAACGGCCGGGTCCACCTCGACCTGCCCGAAATCCGGGTTGACGGTCGCGTCGAGGGTGAGGTTGCTCGTGAGGCCGTACTTGAGATCGGCGCCCACCGACCCGACCTTGTCGGAGCCGTCCTGGAACGGGTCCCCCTGCGCCACGGCGTGATAGTCCGCCTTCGCAAGGCTGTACGGCAGGATCTCGACATGCCGCGGCGCCGAAAGCTCCCCGAGCCCCGCCAGGTGCCCGAACCGGCCCACGTCGCTCTGCTGCTTCTTGGGCGTGAACGAGAATTCTGCCAGCTCCTGTTTCCGGTCGATCCAGCGTCGGATCTGGATTCCCCACACGCCTTCGGGTGACGGGTTGTAGCGAAGCTGGGAGAGGGGGATCTCCATCTCCGCGGTCCAGCCGAGCGAATCGACCGTGGTGTGGACATTCCAGACCGGATCCCAAGAGAAATCCGCGTTTCCGCGGGAGTCGATGTAGGAATCGTCGTAGGAGCCGGCTGGGTTCACCCGGAAGCGGTAGGCGGTCAGATGATCGTGGTAGGAGTCGATCAGGACCGCCAGGTAATCGGACGCCAGATCCTCGTCCCGCCGAACGAGGCGGCGGCGGACCTTCGTCGGCTCGCGGTCGTAGAGCCTGGCGCCCACGTAGAGCGCGTCCTCCCCGATCAGGACACGGACCTCGGTGCGCTCCGATACAGGCTGCCCCTCGTTGGGGTCGCGCTGGATGAACTGATCGGCCGGCGCCGCCTTGGACCAGGCAGGATCGTCGAGCTTCCCATCCGCCCGGATGTGTTCGGAGACCGGAGCGGCGTGGATCGTCGGGGCATCCTCATGCCGGTAGACGCGCGCGGAATCGGGCGCCTGGGCGAAGGCAGGCAGGGCGGCGAACAGCACAAGAGGAAGGATCACGCGCATCTGCCACCTCTCTCGGGCCCGTGGGATTCGGCGGAGCCTCGAGCTGGCCCCGCATGGACTGTACGCGACCCGCAGCGGTCCCGGTTTCACTTAGGAAGCTTTGCTCCCGCGGGCGGACGGCGCCCGAGACTTGAGGCTTCAGTGGCCAAGATGCCGGCTCCCTGGCCGGCTTCCTGGGTCCGGGCGCCGACGCCGCGGGGGGGGTGCCTGCGGGCCAACGTAACGTTAAGATGGGTCGCCGGGCGGATTGGTTGAAGGGGGAATGCCTGCCCGGCGATTCCAACCCCAAACGGGCCATTTCTATCCAAGGATGCGAATGAGTTACTCGGGCGGCGGGGTCATGACACCGAGCAAGGACTCGGAAGTTACGCCATCCAGGAGCAGGGACCGGGAAGACGCCGCGCTTGCCGCCCGCGGGGACGTCCGCGCATTCGCGCGCCTCTACGGCGGGCACTCGGCTCGGATCTTCAATCTGGCTCGCCGGATGACGACGAGCGAATCGGCGGTGGATATCACCCAGGACATTTTTCTGAGGGCCTGGGAGAAGCTCGGGACCTTCCGGGGTGAAGCAGCTTTCGGAACGTGGCTCCACAGGCTCGCCGTCAACGTGATCCTCGCGCGCCGCGCGGCCCTTCGAGTCGAAAAGGTCCGCTTTCGCGAGGATGATGGAACCTTGGATTCATTTCCCGCAAGGGCCGGGAGCTGGGATCTGAGCATGGATTTCGAGCGGGCGATCGAAGTGCTGCCCGAGGGCGCGAAGCTTGTTTTCGTGCTGTACGACGTGGAAGGCTACCAACACGAGGAGATCGCAGGCATGCTGGGGATCTCGTCCGGCACCTCCAAGGCCCAGCTCCACCGGGCCCGGATGATTCTGCGCCGGCATCTCACGCGATGATCGGAGCGACGTGATGCACGATGCCTGGATGAATCGCCTGTCCGAGTACCTGGACGAGGAGCTCGATCGGGAGGAGTGTCTAGCCCTCGAGGAGCATCTCGGGGTGTGTTCCGAGTGCGCGTCGATCCTCGCCGAGCTGCGGCAGGTCCGCGCGCGCGCCCGCGATCTGGAGGACGCGCCTCCGCCCGCAAGTCTCTGGACTCGGATCGAGGCAGGCATCCTGGCCCGGCGCACGATTTCCTTCCCGGAGGGAGCCTCCGAGCCCGAGAGGGCCGCGGAATCTAGGTTCGGGCGGGACCGGCGCTTTTCGTTCTCCATCCCCCAGCTGATCGCAGCGTGTCTCGCCGTGGCGTTGGTTTCCGGAGGCGCCGTTTTCGCGCTCCTGAGAGCCCCCAGGCCGCCCGTCGGCTCACTGGCCCGCGCCCCCGCGTCGGGGGTTATGGATCGCCCGGGCGCGGCCCGGACAGCACCCGTTGGAGAGCGCGCGGCAACACCGCTCGTAACGGCCGAGCCCGCGTCCTCTGGGCCTCTCGCCGCGAACACTCTTCCCGAGTCGCCGCACGAAGAGGCGATCGCCGAGCTTCGCAAAGCGCTTGCGCGTGAGCGGGATCGTCTCGATCCCGCAACCATCCGCACCCTGGAATCCAACCTGGCCATCATCGATTTGGCGATCGACCAGGCCAAGCGCGCGCTCGCGGCGGATCCCGCGAATACCTACGTCAAGGAGCACCTCGCCGACACGATGCGGCGCAAGGTCGAGCTTCTGCAGCGCGCCACGATGCTGGCGAGCGCATCCAGCGCGGAAGGATCCCGGTAATGCGCGCCGCCCTGGCTGCCACGTTGCTCGCCGTAATCACGCTAATCCCGTGTCGAGCCGCCTTCGCGGCAGAGCGCTGGGACCATGAGACCGCCGTCTCCGCGCGCGAACAGGTCCTTCCGCAGCCCGACACGACGATCGTCGTGAAGCCCGGGATCACGCTCGAGATCGAGAACTTCGGCGGCGCGATCTCCGTCAACACCTGGGACCGGGACGCGATCAAGATCGCCGCGGACCGTTCTCTCAAAGATAGGATCCTGATCGAGAGGACCGGCTCCGCTCTGCGGCTCAAGGTGAAATCCCGCCGGTGGGTCCCCGGGTCCGTTCGCTACCGCATCACGGCGCCCCGCTGGATGAAGCTCGAGCTTTCCGGGATCAACACCGACATCGACGTCGAAGACTCGCGCGGCGAAGTCCGCATCGAGACCGTGCAGGGAGACGTCACGCTGAAGGGTTGCGCCGGCTTTGCCTCGCTCAGCTCGATCCAGGGCCTGATCCGAGTCCAGGGGGGCCGGGGACGCATCGAGGCAAGCTCGGTCAATCAGGCCGTTCATCTCGAGAACGTCGTGGGCCCGATCTTCGCGGAATCGGTGAACGGTGGAATCCTCATCGAAGGCGCCCAATCCGATTCGGTGGAGGCGTCCACGGTCAACGGTCCGGTGACGTATGAGGGCGCGATTTCCGACGCGGGTTTCTACCGCTTCGCGACGCACAACGGCTGCATCGACGTCGCCATGCCGGAGCGTTCCAACGCCACGCTGTCCCTCTCGACCTTCAGCGGCGGAATCGATTCGAGCTTCCCGGTGACACTGAAGAAAATCAAATCCAAGCGATTCCAGACGACGCTCGGCTCCGGCAGGGCCAAGCTCGAGCTCGAGTCCTTCCAGGGCACGATCTTTCTGCGCCGGCCGAACGAGACCCGATCGAGCTGCACCTCGGAAGACGAAGACAAGGACGAGGAGCACGAGAAGGCCGAATCCGACGAGGATAGCGGTGAATAGGTCCCGCCGAGACGCCGGCGCGACGGCAGGTCCCGGGCTTTAAGCCGCAAAGCACCGCTTGACGGTCGGGGGCTCCCATTCCTAGCATCGTGGGGTGAACGAGCCCCGTCCCCCGAAACCACACACCGATCCCATTCCGATCCATCTCCGCGCGATGGACAATCTCTCGTTCATTCGCGGCGCCATCGAGCGTGCGGGCTCCTTCACGGCCGTATCCGGCACAGGACAGGCCGCGGTGGGCGTCACGGCGCTCGCCGCCGCCTGGATCGCGGCCGGTCAGGCGTCGCGCGAACGCTGGGTGCTGGTCTGGGTCGGCGAGGCGCTCGTGGCGCTCCTCATCTCGGCCTGGGCGATCGGGAACAAGGCGCGCAAGGCGGACTTGCCCCTTCTCACGGGGGCGAGCCGCAAGTTTGCCCTGAGCTTCGGGCTTCCGATCCTGGTGGGCGCGCTTCTGACCCCTCCCCTGCTCCGCTCGGGAGCTTCCGACCGGATTCCGGGGCTCTGGCTCATGCTCTACGGCACCGGAATCGTCAGCGGAGGGCTCTTTTCCGTGGCGGTCGTTCCGGTCATGGGACTTTGCTTCATCCTTCTCGGTGGATTCGCGCTCTACGCCTCCGCGGCCTGGGGCGACCCGCTCATGGCGGCTGGCTTCGGGGGGCTCCACATTGCATTCGGCCTCGCGATCGCGAGACGGTACGGTGGCTGAGCCCGAACGGGTACCTCGGAGACGCATCCGCCGCCCCACGCTCAAGCGGCCCGCCGCGGGCGCCGCGCGCCGGCGCGCGCACTCGGTCGGCCCGCCGGAGCTCAACCGGCTTATCCACGAGCGGCTTCGCCTTGGAATCCTGGGCGCTCTGGCCGTGAACGACTCCCTGACGTTCAACGAGCTCAAGAGCCTCATGCAGACCACCGACGGGAACTTGAGCGTGCACGCCCGGAAGCTCGAGCAGGCGAGGTATATTGCGTGCGCCAAGTCCTTCGAGGGCCGGCTCCCCCGGACTGAGTTTCGAATCACGGAGCTTGGGAGACGCTCCCTTCTACGCTATCTGGATCACATGGAGGCGCTGATCACGGCGATGCGGGAGCGCCGTTAGGGTACCGTTCGACGCACGATGTGGTACGTGGTGGGGGTCCTGGAAGGAGTCCGTTCTCAAAGGGAGGGTGGCGATGACCGAGCACGTGCGGGGCAGATTCAGCGACTGGGCACTCACGCTACTTCGAATCGTCGCCGGGTTTCTCTTCTGGTGCCATGGGGCGCAGAAACTCCTGGGCTGGTTCGCCGAACCGGGCGCTCAGAAGATGGCGCCCGCGTTCCCGGAACTGCCGTGGTTCGCGGGAGTGTTGGAGCTGGTCGGCGGTGGCCTCGTCGCGCTGGGGATCCTGACGCGCCCGGTCGCATTCCTCCTCTCGGGGGAAATGGCGGTTGCCTATTTCATGGCACATGCGCCGCACGGGTTCTGGCCGATCATGAATCATGGCGAGCTGGCGGTCCTTTACTGCTTCGTGTTCCTGTTCCTCGCGGCGCATGGCGGCGGGCCGTACTCGCTCGGCGCGCGGTGGCGGAGGGGAGTCCGGTAAGGGGGCTCGCGGCGGCCCCGGCCGTCGTCCGGGCGTAGCGCCGGATGGGCTACGCTCGGGCGGAGCGCCTCAAGATTCGTTCGGTCCAGCGGTAGAGCACGAGAGAGCCCCACGCGAGCGCCGGAATCGCGATGAGCTCGAACCCGAGCGCCACCGCGGGGCGATCCAGGCCCATCGCGGACCAGGCCTGCCCGAGCGGTTGGGCTACGTATCGGCTTCCCAGATTACCTGCGAGCTGTGCCAGGTCCCCAAGCCAGTCGATCCTCCACGCAAGGAGGGCGACCAGGACGCAGGCAAACGCCGTGGCCGGATCCGCGGCGGCCTGGGCCCACCAGGGCAGCGCGGGCAAGGCGGGCCAGAGCTCGATTCTGGGAGCGGAACGGTCCGCCACCAGGACCTCGGCCATGACGCGATCCACGAACCGCGGGGGAGCCTCGACGCGGCCGCGACCCTCGCCGCTCAAGAGAGCCTCGATCTCACGCTGCGCGCGGAGCGACGTGGCGCATCCGGGGCATCGCTCCGCATGCTCACGCGCGTCCCGTTCGGATCCTTGGGGCATCCCTTCGTTGAGCCAGCGCTTCAGGTCCGCACAATTCATTCGATCCCGCTCCTCCGTTCCTCCAGCTCCCAGCCGGCTCGCAGCAGCGCACGTGCGCGATGCAGGTGCGTCTTGACCGTCCCGAGCGGGAGGCCGAGCGTTCGAGCTACTTCCTCGACCGAGCGATCCTCATAGTAGTACAGCACGACCGCCGCGCGCTGCACGTCGGGAAGCGACCCCAGGAGCCGGTCCAGCCTCCGCGAGACCCCCGCTGTGCCGGGAAGGTCGGGCGAGGCGGGAGCCTCGAACTCAGTCTCCTCGAGGGTCGTCTCCCGAGCCCGCCTGGCCTTGAGCGCCGCCGAGCGATCGAGCGCACGGCGGACCACGATGCGGTATAGCCAGGTCGAGAACCTCGAATCCCCTCGAAACCGAGGGAGCGCGCGCCAGGCGCGAACAAGCGCGTCCTGAGCCGCCTCTTCCGCTTCCTCGGGGGACCCGAGCATCCGGAGGGCCAGGCCATACGCCCGATCGCCGTACCTCTCGACCAGCCTCCGGAATGCCGTCGTGTCGCCCGCGCACGCGTCCTCGATCCACCCACTCTCCTCGGAGGGCTCACCGGCGGCCTGCTTCACTGACTCCGAGATAGACGGCACCACGGGGTTGGACCGGTCTTCGGTGGGACCCGGTTTCAAGAGATTGGAACGCACGGGGGTGGGGATTCCTGAAACCGCACGACCGGTCCTCCCGGTCCAAGGGGGTGGATTCGAGCTTGCGCCGGAACCGGCTCTCGATGGGCGCCCGGCGCATCCTTTATCGCACCCGTTTATCGGAGGGTTCAAGATGTTCCGCATCAGCTCGGACAGCTTCATTTCCATATTCGCCATGGCCATCCCAATCGTCGCGATCATCGGGGGGATCACGGCGGGAATCGTGAAGACGATCGGCCAGCAGCGCCTTGCGGAGCTGGCGCACAAAGAGCGGATCGCCGCCCTGGAGCGCGGCGTGGATCCGTCCAAGCTCCCCCCGGCTCCGGTGATTGATTTTGGACCCGGCTACGGCGTCTACAATCCCATGCGGCGTTACCACGGTCTTTTGATCGGGGGAGTCGTGTGCGCCGTCGCGGGAGCCTCGATCTCGGCCTTCCTCATGATCATGGAGACGGAGAAGAACGCCTGGGCCGTGGGCCTGATCCCCATGGGCGTCGGCGTCGCCCTCCTCCTCAGCGCGATGCTCGTGAAGCCGCGGAACGGCGGAGCCGGGAGCGCTCCGCCGCCGAGGTACTAGGCGGCCGACGGCCGGCGGGGGAAAAGCCCCGCCGGCTGCACGGGCGCTCAGGGATTCAGGATCAGGGGCAGCCCGTTCTTCCCTCCGATCACGATGAACTTCGAGTTGGAGGACTCCGCGAGCTTCTCGGTCGCCTCGATTCCCTTCCAGGTCAGAAGCCCCGGGGTGATCCCCGCCGTCACGATCCGCTGGAAATCGGCGATGCCGCCCGCCTCGATCCGCTTCCGCTCGGCCTCGCTCTTCTCCTTGCGGAGCACGAACTCCATCTGCTGGGCCTTCTGATCTGCGGCAAGCTTCATTTCAACTGCGTCGGATACCTGCTTCGGCATCTTGACGTTCCGGAGAAGAACCGCCTCGACCGTGATTCCGCGCCCTTCCAGCCGCTTTCGCAGCTCGCTCACCATGGTAGCGCTCACTTCCTGGCGCCGGCCCGAGTAGAGATCGACCGCGTTGAAGCCGGCGGTGACGTCGCGGATCGTGGATCGGAACTCGGGCTGCAGGACGTTCGCCTCAATACCGGCGAGGCCACCGTAGCGCGAGAAGATCTCGGCCGCCTTGTCCGGATTCGCGTGATACACCAGGCTGACATCGAGCCCCACGAGGAGCCCCTCTCCGGTGGGTGTGATGGTCTGCTCTTCGGCCTGAAGCGTGCGGCAATTGATGCGATGGACTCCGAGCCACGGCGCCCACGCGTGGAGCCCGGGGGCCCACGTCTCGTCATGCACCTTGCCGAACGTATCCAGAACGCCGACGTGCTGCGGCGGAACCGCCGCGCAGCCCGCCGATACCGCAAGAACGAGCGCGAATCCCAGAAAACGCTTCACTTTCACCTCCATCGAGAGTGGACGCTTCTACCCCGTTCTACCTCCGCTTTCCTCCCACGGCTTTCCAACAACGCTCTGGAAACGAGTTCTCTCACTGGATCGCGCCCTTCTTCCCCGCGATGCGCCGCAAAAGCCCGAGCTGCCCGGCATGGTAGGCCTCGTGGAACTGGAGCCCCGCGAGCTTCGCCACTAGGCTCCCCTTCGTGTCCGCGGAGCCGAGGTCCGAATCCCGCATGCGCGAGAGCCCGGCCAGGAGCCTTTCCTGGGACCGGTCGAGCGCTTCGAGGATTTCCGGGAAAGGTTTCGCCGTGGCGCTTCCGGCGATCGGCGCGGAGCCTCGCTTGTACAGCTCCCCGTCCGAAGGGCTCCAGACCGGCTGCTCCCCCAGAAGCTCGAGGACGGCCCCCCGGTTCTGGACGATGTGTCCCAGGACCCAGTTCGCGCAGTTCCCGCCGGGATTGGGCCCGAGCAGGCTCTCCTCGTGCGTGAGGTCGCGCGCGTTCACCCCGATCGCGTAGTGGTTGTACTGGAACAAGAGCTTCAATCCCTCGGTGGTCATGTCGATCGCTCCTTTCTGACTCGAACGCCGGTCGCCGCTTCTACGGCGCCCATGACGGATCGAAAACCGGCCAGCTCACGTTTGCCGACACGCGTCCCGATGCGGCCCTCGAGATCGCGGATCATGCGATCGATGCGCTCCGCTACCGCCCTCCCCTCACGGGTCAGGGTGACCCGCACGGAACGGCGGTCGTCGGGGTCCGGCGCACGAAGGATCAGACCCCGTTCCGCGAGCCGCTCCAGGATGCTTGTCATGGTCGAGGGCCTGATACCGAACACGCGGACGATCTCCACGATGGGGCAGGGCGCGTAGGTGCGGAGGTAGGAGAGGAGATGCCCTTCCGCCGGGCTCACCCCGAGCACGGCGCACTGGGGCTCGAGGTACAGGGTGATCTGGCGGACGGCTCTATGGATCGGGGAGAGGTAACGCAATGCCATCGCGCATCTCCGGGGTGACCATTACTACGCTTTCGTATATTACGATATCGTAATAATAGATGCGCCGGACGCCCTTCGTCAAGAGGGTGAAGAGAAACGGGTTCTGCGGGTGGGACCCTACTCCCCGCTCCGCCTGGGCCTCACGTTCGCGGCGAGGGTTCGCTTCCTGAGGCGTATCGCGGCCGGGGTCACCTCGACCAGCTCGTCCTGGTTGATGAACTCGAGCGCCTGTTCCAGCGACAGCTCGCGGTAGGGAATGAGCCGCACCGCTTCGTCCGAGCCGGACGCGCGCATGTTGGTCAGCTTCTTCTCGCGTGTCACGTTGACGTCCATGTCTGCGTCCCGCGCGTTCTCGCCGACGATCATCCCCTCGTAGACGCCTGTGCCCGGCCGGATGAAGAGCTCACCTCTCTCTTGCAAGTTGTAGAGGGCGTACGGGGTCGCCTGGCCGACCCGGTCCGACACCAGGGCTCCCGTCAGCCGGTTCAAGATGGAGCCCTGCCAAACATCCCAGCGCAAGAAGATCGTATTCAAGAGGCCGGTCCCCTTCGTGTCGGTCAGGAACTCCGAGCGGAACCCGATCAGCCCGCGCGTCGGAACCTCGAACTCCATCCGGACCCGGTGCTGCCCGCCCCCGCGTCCGTGGTTCACCATCTTGGTCATCTGCCCCTTCCGCCGGCCGAGCGCCTCGGTGATCACGCCGATGAACATCTCCGGCGCATCCACCACGACCAGCTCGATCGGCTCGAGGCGCTTGCCGTCGACCTCACGGGTGATGACCTCGGGCTTCGAGACCTGAACCTCGAAGCCTTCGCGCCGCATCATCTCGATCAGGATGGCAAGCTGGAGCTCTCCGCGTCCCGAGACCTTGCAGCCGTCGGCGGACTCGGCGTCCTCCACGCGGATCGATACATTTCCGAGTGTTTCCTTGAAGAGACGCTCCCGAACCTGGCGTGACGTGACGTAGCGCCCGTCACGTCCGGCGAAAGGAGAATTGTTGACGGAGAAGACCATCGAGATCGTCGGCTCGTCCACGGTGATCGGAGGCAGGCGCTCCGGATCCTCAAGGGAGGAAACGGTCTCACCGATATAGATGCCCTCGATGCCCGCGAGGGCCACGATCTCCCCGACACCCGCACTCTGGACCGGCACCCGCTTCAGCCCTTCGAAGGTGTAGAGTTGGGTGATCCGCGTCTTGACCTCGCTCCCGTCCAGCTTGCAGACGGAGACCTGGTCCCCCACCGAAATCTTCCCGGAAAAGACCCTCCCGATCGCGATCCGCCCGACATAATCGTCGTAGTCGAGGTTGGCCACCAGCAGCTGGAGCTTTGCCTTCATCCGCGCGCGCGGCGGGGGAATACTGCGCACGATCTCCTCGAAGAGCGGGCGCAGGTCCGTGCCGCAATCGTCCAGCGAGCGCTTGGCGATCCCGTCACGGCTCACCGCGTAGAGGATCGGGAACTCGATCTGGCGCTCGTTGGCGTCGAGATCGATGAACAGGTCGTAGATCTCGTTCACGACCTCCGCCGGGCGGGCATCCTGACGGTCGATCTTGTTGACGACGACGATCGCCGGGAGCGACTGCTCGAGCGCTTTCCGCAGCACGAACCGGGTCTGCGGCAGCGGCCCCTCGGACGCATCG
The DNA here is from genome assembly GCA_036505295.1 of Candidatus Eiseniibacteriota bacterium. Lineage (GTDB taxonomy): Bacteria > Eisenbacteria > RBG-16-71-46 > SZUA-252 > SZUA-252 > WS-7. Next base: position 12,153 of record DASXTQ010000074.1, on the reverse strand, counting down.
ACCAGGAGCATCACCCCGTCCACCATCTTGAGCACCCGCTCCACCTCGCCGCCGAAGTCGGAGTGCCCCGGCGTGTCCACGATGTTGATCTTGATCCCTTGGAAGCGGACCGACGTGTTTTTCGCCATGATGGTGATCCCGCGCTCCCGCTCGAGATCCATGCTGTCCATGACGCGCTCGATGATCCGCTCGTTGTCGCGGTAGGTGCCGCTCTGTTTCAGCATCGCGTCCACGAGCGTGGTCTTGCCGTGGTCCACGTGCGCGATGATCGCGATGTTCCGGATGGTTTCCACGGATTCCACTCGGGGCTGTCTCCTGGTTCGCGCCGGGAAGCGCTCGGGCCGGAAAAAAGGGAGGCCACCCGGCGGCTGGCCTCCCCAGGACTTCCGGAAGTCTACTACAACCTTACTGGGTCGCGATCGACGCGCCGAACGCTTGGAGCACGGGTCCGATCGGGTTGGCGAACGTTCCGCCTGAGCCGCCCGCGAAGAGGAGACCGACTGGATTGTTCCCCGTCTCGGTCACCTCGAGCGACCCGGAATCTCCGGAGCGGATGAACTGAGGATCCGTCATGATCTGGTTGTTGAAGGTAGCGACGCCCGACGAGTATCCGACGTTGATCGTGACGTTGATCGCCTGGATCGTGCTGTGGCTCAGGCCAGAGGTGCGGCCGGACTTCTTCACGGCGAGGCCGACGCTTGGGGAGACGACCGTCGAGGTGGCGGTATAGCCGCCTGACTGGGTCACGGCGGTTGGATTGCTCAGATCCATGAGGGCGATCGCACAGTCGATCGTGTTGTTGCCCCCGAAGTTGATGTTTACGAACTGGGAAAGCGTGCCGCATTGCGGGGTGACCGCGCATTTCGGATGCGCATCGTAACGCCCCGGAGCGTCTTCACGCTCCCCGATGCTCGCCGCGTTCTCGCGCGCGTAGACGTGATTGTTCGAGAGCAGGTACTTGGTCCCGCCCTTCAAGACGACAGCGCCGATCGTTCCCGCCGAACACTCGAGGTTGTTGCCCGTCGAGGTGCCGCACTGGCCGCTGCCGCCCGGCTTGGCGTACGGCACGACGTCGCCCACGACGCGGATCTCGGTCTGGACGCCGTCGACGGTCGCGGGAACGCCGGTGACACCGGCGCGCCGGGTCAGGACCAACACCGCGAGACGGCCGTTCGAGGCCAGGCCGGTGCCGGTGCCGATCACATCCGGAATCTTCATGAGGTCCGGCGTATGAGCGTTCTGGGCGCGCATAGCCAGCGCGACGTCGGCGGGACTGCGGGCCGAGAGAGCGCCCATGGCCGAGGTCGAGCCATTGGAGCCGGCCGGGTTGAAGGATGCCTGGTCTCTGCTACAGCTCGAGACGATCAGGGCGAAGGCCGCAAGCAGCATGACCGAAGCCATCAGGAGCAAAAACGTGGACTTGCGAATCCGTGGCATGGGGAGGTCCTCCTACGGTGCGAACTACGGAACTCGAGTGGGCCGTCTCCGTGCGACGCCGGAAGGTTTTCGCCGGGGAAGGGCCCGAGGAAGTAAGTATTGTACCACGATCCCCCGCCCGGATCAATCACGCAGTGGCGCGCCCGGTCCGCCGTTCCTGGATCTCCGGCAACGATTCAACGAAGCTTCAGCTTGGAGGGATCGAACGTCGGCTTCGGATACTTCATCTTCATGGACTCGAGGGCTTCGACCATGATCTGCGACACGGCGACGTTTCGATACCACTTCTTGTCGGCGGGGATGATGAACCACGGAGCCCACTTCGTGCTGCAGCGGTTCACGGCGTCCTCGTACGCCCGCTGGTACTCGTCCCAATGCTTGCGTTCCTCGAAATCCGCCGGAGAGAGCTTCCACCTTCTTTGGGGATCTTTGATCCGTTCCTGAATCCGTTTTTTCTGCTCTTCCTTGCTGATATGCAGGAAAAATTTGAGGATCGTCACGTCGTTCTCGACCAGATGCTGCTCGAACGCGTTGATCTGGTCGTAGCGCGCTTCCCAGACCGCTCGCGGCTTGAGCCCGTGCACGCGCACCACGATCACGTCCTCGTAATGGGAGCGGTTGAAGATCCCGAACTCGCCTCTGGGGGGCACGGCCTGGTGCACGCGCCAGAGAAAATCGTGACCCAGCTCTTCCTCGGTGGGTACCTTGAACGCTTTGACCCGGCAACCGGAGGGATTGAGCCCGGTCATGACGAGGCGGATGGTGCCGTCTTTCCCGCCCGTATCCATCGCCTGAAGCACGATCAGGAGGGCGCGCTTGTTCTCGGCGTATAGCCGATACTGGAGTTCGGCGAGCCGCGCGGTGCTCTTCTCGAGGAGCCCGTCGACGTCGCTCTTGTGGCGGAATCCTGGGGTATCGCCGGGATCGCGGTCCGCGAGCGCGATCTTGCGCCCAGGCTTTACGCGGAGCCGCTCGCTCAGGTTCATTCGGATCAGTATGCGCGGAGGACGGCGATGGGTACAATGGGGATCCCATGGCAGGACGTTCCTCCAGAACCCTCGGCGCGGAAGTCCGATTCGATGCCGGCGAGGCGGTCTCGCATCTCTGCGGGCGAGACGCAAAGCTGGCCCTCCTCATCGATCGGGTCGGGACATTCCGCCTCAAGCTGGATCCGGTGGCCACGCCGTTCGCGGCGCTCTCCGAGAGCATCCTCTACCAGCAGATCACGGGCCGGGCGGCCGAGACCATCGCGGGCCGTTTCCGGGATCGCCTCGGGGATGGCCGCTTCCCTCCGCCCGAGCGGGTCCTCGAAGCGCCCGACACGGTGCTCCGCGAAGTCGGAATCTCGAGACCGAAGGTCGCGGCCTTGCGCGATCTCGCGGCGAAAACGCTCGACGGGACGGTCCCATCGATGCGGCGGCTGGGTGCCATGGACGATGAGGAGGTGGTCGAGCGGCTCACGGTGGTGCGTGGGATCGGACGGTGGACCGCCGAGATGTTCCTCATTTTCAGGCTCGGACGGCCCGACGTGCTTCCCATTCACGATTACGGGGTGCGCAAAGGATTCCAGCGCACGTTTCGAACGAGCGGGGTCCCGGAGCCCAAATCGGTCGCCCGCCGCGGCGAGCGCTGGCGGCCGTTCCGCACCGTGGCGAGCTGGTATCTCTGGAGGTCGCTCGAATGAAATCGAACACCGATTCCGGCGCTTCGGCGCGCCCCGTTCGCGACATCATCGCCGATTTTCTGGCGCAAGGTCCCTACGCCGTCGTCGGCGCTTCGACGAACCGCGACAAGTTCGGGAACAAGGTGCTCCGCGCGTATCAAAGGAAAGGGTTCAAGGTCTATCCCATCAATCCGCGTGAGCCCGAGATCGAGGGCCTGAAGGCCTACGTCGATCTCAAATCGCTTCCGGAAACGCCGCGTGGCGTCTCCATCATCACGCCGCCGCCGATCAGCGAGGGGATCGTACGCGAGGCGGCCGATGCGGGCGCGCGGTTCGTGTGGATGCAGCCGGGCGCGGAAAGTCCGGAAGCGATCCGGCTCGCTCGCGAGCGCGGGCTCGAAGTCATCGCCGACGGAAGCTGCTTCCTGGTCGAGACCAAGTTCCGGGGATAACGGCGCAGTCTTCGGTCGTAACCGCCCTCTAGCTCGGGCGGCGCTCCCCGGAGCGGCCCTCATGCCGCCGGACAATCGCGTGCGCGATCAGCGCGACCACGAAAAAGAGCAGGAGCGCCCACGCGACCCCTTGGAGGGTCTGGATCACGGTTCGATAGATCTCGAGGGCGATCGACGTCGAATCGAGGGCGAGCGCCTGCCGCGCCTCCGGCAGGCCGCCCGGCACCGGATGAACGTACTGCTCCAGCTTCCAGATCTGGACCCCCGACGATACGCCCACGACAAAAATCGCGAATAACAGGAAGCGTTGCCATCCCGAAGCCAGATCCTCTCCGATCACACGGTCGAGGATCTGGCGGATCGGGCGGCGGAAGAAGAGCACGACGATCAGGGACGTGAGGAGTGCCACGCCCAGAGTCAGCAAGAGCAGGACGAAGAACACGGCGCCCCCTTTCTAGGCGAAGAGCGGCGGGCGCTCTTGGTGAAAACGCGTCCGCGACTGAAAGATCTCCCCCAGGTGAAAGAGCGTCGCTTCCTCGAAGGGAGATCCCATGATCTGGAATCCGACCGGCATATGCTCCCTGCCGAACCCGCACGGTAGCGCGATCGCGGGAAGGCCGCACGCGTTACCGACCGCCCCGACGGGATCGGCGTATGGGAGAGCCTTGTTGAGATCGCCGTGGATCGAGGGCGCCACCGACATGAAATTCGGCGTCACGATGACGTCGTAGCGCGAGAAGAAATCGGCCATCTTTTGCTGTAAAAGCGTTCGCATCCGCCACGCCTTCACGAGATCCGCTCCGTTCAAGGCCCGGGCGATCTCGCGCTGGTAGGGCGCGTAGGGATCCTTCAACTCCAAGACCCCGCCGCTCTTGTAGAAGTTCTCGAACGTAGAAAGCGCCTCCGCGGTGATGATCAGGCTCGCCATCTCGGAGGCGGGAAAATCGGGCAGCTTCGCCTCCTCGAGCTTGAGGCCCAGGCCCTCGAGCTCGGCGACCGCGTGATCGAATGCCGCTTTGACCTCGGGCTCGGCGCCTTTGGTTTTCGCGAAATCGAGCGGCACCAGAGCGCCCTTCAAGCGCGAGACGTCGTCGCCTGACCGATCGAGCCGGAGAGGTTCGGCCGATGCGCTCGGGTCGTCGGGGTCGGGTCCCGCGATCGCCTGAAGCACGATGCGGCAGTCGGCGGCGGAGCGTGTGATGGGACCGATCTTATCGAAGGTGTACGCGCCGACCATTCCCCCCGCGCGGCTCACGCGGCCATACGTTGGGCGAAGCCCCGTCACGCCGCAGAACGCGGACGGGCAGAGGATCGAGCCCCACGTTTCGGTTCCGATCGAGAAGCCGACGAGCCCCGAGGCCACGGCGGCACCGGAACCCGACGACGAGCCTCCGGTCCATCGCTCGGGATTCCAGGGATTCCTCCCCGGTCCGCTCGTCGATGCGTCCGCGAATCGATAGCCAAGGCAACCCGCGAACTCCACCATCGCGAGTTTCCCGAGGAGGACGGCGCCCGCCTCGCGGAGCTTCCGGACCACCGTCGCGTCCTTGTCGGGAATCTGTTCCTGCGTGGGGTGAGCCCCCCAGCCGGTCCTGATCCCGGCGGTCGCGAGGAGGTCCTTCGCCCCATAGGGAATCCCGTGGAGCGGCCCACGGTAGTGTCCCGAATGGATCTCGCGCTCCGCCGCGCGCGCCTGCTGGAGGGCCACGTCGACGGTCACGGTGGCGAACGCGTTCAGCTTCGCCCCGTAGCGATGAATCCGATCGAGATAGCCTTCCGTGAGCTCGACCGGAGAGAGCCGGCGAGATCGAATCCGCACGCCAAGCTCGGAGACCGATAGATAGAAAACGTCCTCGCCCAGCATGCTCAGCGCCCCCGCCGCGCCCGCAGCGGCGTGAAGACGAAGGCCATCGGGCTCCCGGGCGGAAGCTGGAATCCCCGGATCGCCTCAAGCTGCTCGGCGAGCGATTTCTCCTGACTCGCGATTTCCCGGCGCATGGCGGGAGTGAGCGGCCGCCGGCCCGCGGAGGCGCGCATCGCCGCGGCCGCGGGCCCCGGCGCGGCCGCGCGGGACAGGGGAGCGGTCAGCGCCGCGGCCCCGCTCAGCGCTACCAAGGTCACGAAACGGCGGCGATTCATCGGACGCGATGGCTTGGGCATGAAAGTTCCCTCCGCGTTGGCCGGGGCGCGCCGCTCAGCGAAGCGCCCCGAAATTCTCGATCGGAACAGGCTCAAGCGGCTCGGCGGGCTCGAAGCCGAACACGCGCGAGTAAAAGAAGAGCTCGGCCTCGAGGGCTCGGCGTATCGTCTCTCCGCGGCGGAATCCGTGCCCTTCGTTCTCGAAGGAGAGATACGCATAGGGCGCCCCCTTCTTCCGGAGCGCCCGCACCATCATGTCGGTCTGCTCGGGCGGGCAAACGACGTCGTCTTTGCCCTGGAAGAAGATCACGGGGGCCTCGATGCGATCCGCCGCATAGATGGGCGAGCGCTCGCGATACAGATCGAGGCGCGATGGGTACGGCCCGACCAGCCGCTCCGAGTACTTCCACTCGAACTTGTGCCCGTAGTCGCCGGCCAGGATCTCGAGGTCGCCGATACCGAAGTAGCTCGCCCCCGCGCTGAATACCCGCCCTGCCTCGAGCGCGCGGAGCGTGGTGTAGCCGCCGGCGCTCCCGCCGCGGATCGCGATGCGCGAGGGATCGGCGAGCCCCCCCGAGACCAGGTACCGCGCGGCCGCCTCGCAATCCTCCACGTCCACGATTCCCCACACGCCGTTCAGCCGCTCACGATAGGCCCGCCCGTACCCCGTGCTCCCGCCGTGATTCACGTCCACGACCGCAAGGCCCCGGGAGGTCCAGTACTGCATCTCGAGATCGAGCGTGCTCGGCGCGGCGCTCGTCGGCCCGCCGTGGCACCGAACGAGGAGCGGTGGCAAAGCACCCTTCGGCGCGACAAAATCACGGTTGCGCGGCGCGTAGTAGAGCGCGTGGGCGGTGAGGCCGCGCGCGGTCGGAAACTCGATCCGCTCCGCCGGAGAGAGGTAGCCGGGATCGACCGCGGCCTTGGTGGAGCGCCGGATGACCTCGGTCCTCAACGTCGCGAGATCGAGTGAAACCAGGGTCTCCGGCTCGGTCGGGGAGCCGGCGAGAACGAGCGCACGCCCGGCGGCGGCTCGGAGAAAGCGCATCTCCGTGTAGGGGAGGTCGACCGGAACGAAGCTCCCGGACTCCGTGTCGAGGAGCGCCAGACGCCAGACGCCGCGCTCGCAAAAAAGGCAGACGATCCGGCGCGCGGAGTCGAACGCGTAGGTCGAGATACCAAAGATCCACTGCGGCCGGCCGAACTCGGCCTCGCGCGCCGCGAGCGGCTCGACCGAGCCGGAGCGGAGGCGGTACAGATTCCAAAACCCCGTGCGGTCGGAGACGAAGTGGAGCACGCCGTCGGGGGACCATTCCGGCTGGAAGACCGACTCCTCCGCGCCGCCGGCCACGAGGTGTCGCTCGCCGACGGAGCCGTCGGCGCGAATCCCGGCGAGCCAAAGCTCCGTGCCGTCCCATGGCATGTTGGGATGATTCCACGAGAGCCACGCGATGCGCGATCCATCCGGGCTGACACGCGGCGTCGAGTAGAAGTCGCTCCCCCGAACGAGAACGAGTCCTTCCGACCCCCCGTCGAGCGGCACCGAGACAATCGTGGTCTCCGCCTGCGTCCCGACGACGTTGTGATCTTCGCGGACGCAGATCAGCCGCCGGCGTCCGGGGTCGAGCACGGCGTCGGCGTAGCGCATCTTCCCCTCCGGCGTGAGCGGCCTCGGCTCCCCGCCGGAGCGCACCGCGTAGAGCCGTTGGTCGCCGTCGTTCGAGAAGTAGATCTCCTCCTCCCCGGCGAGGTAGGCGCCCCCTCCGTACTCATGGACCCGAGTGCGCGCGTTCCACGGCGCGGGGATCACATCCACCAGGGCGCCGTCCGCGCCTCGACGCACGATGACGTTGCGTCCGCCTTCCCGGGGGCGCGTCTCGGACCAGAAGATCGCGTCCGCCGCCAGCGTCGGCTGACTCAGGAGCACCGTCTCGGAGACGATCAGATCCGGCGTGATCGGGGACTTCCAGGATCCATGGGAGGCGACGCGGGGAGAAGTCACGGAATCGGTCTCCTGGGACAGGGCCTAGGCTCCGGGAAAACGCGTGTCGAGCGATGAGACACAGTGGATGAGGGCGCGGTGCGCGCCCGCGTGCTTCAGGAGCGCGACCATGTTCCCTTCCACCCGCATGCTTCCGGTCAGGATCGCGCTGGCCGCGAGCGTTTTCCCGCCCAGGATCTCCCGCCAGAGCGTGTACGGCGCGCGGAGCGTGAAACCCGCTTCCGGCCGCGAGGGCCCGGGCACGAACTCGGCCGCGAGGCAGGTCCCCCTCTCGAGCTTCAACAGGAGATAGAGCCCCTGCTCGAGCGCTCCCCCCCTCTCGAACGCGAAGAGAAGGTTTCCGTTGAACCCCACGCCCCACGACGCGGCCGCGTTTCGATACTCGCTGGACGCGTTGATCGCGGTCTCGAGGGCTTGCGCCCACTCGGGGGTGCCGAAACCCAGCGGCATCAGTCCGCGGCCGGGACGCCGGCAGGGCGCGCCGCCGGAAACGGGACGAACCCTGGATTCAACAGCGAATCGGGATCGTATTTCCGTTTGAGGGCGCAGTAGGGCTCCCATTGATCTCCGAAGTGTTCCTGCCACCGGCCCCCGTCCCAGTCGATGTACCCGCTCAGGTACCGCTTGCCGCCCATGAGCTCGGTGAGCCTGCCCAGGTTGTCGAGCATCGGCCGAGCCTGCTCCCAGAAGCGCGGCGGAATCGCCGGGAGGACGCCGAAACCCATGAGGTCCTCCCCTGGCGGGCGCATGAAGAAGCGGGACCGGGAGGACGTTCCCTTCGCCGGCCAGAGGAGCACGTGCCCGCCGACCAAGACCGACGGCGGGAGGTCGGGCAGAACCGACTCGATACAGTCGGCCGCGCGCTCCCAGGGCAGAACGGTCTCGACCCATGCGTGGACGTGCCTCCACGTTCCTCCCTGCTTCCACAGATCGAAGACGGGAGTCATCCGCTCGAGGAAATCGATCGTCGGCAGATCGTCGGTGTAGAGACGATCGAAGGGCTTGAGCCCGCGGAGCAGCTTCGCGTCATCAGGCGGCTTCTCAGGATCGAACTCGACGGTGAGGTGGAACGGATAGAACCACCGCGCGAAGACCTGCCTCCGGCCGGCGACGGGCTTGGTCCCCTGGGGACAGGGGGACGCCCAACTCTCGAGATGGTCCCACACGCCGCTCTCCATGGCGAGCTTGGCGTCTTCCAGGAAGCCGCGCAGATCGTCGTAGAGCAGGTAATACGTGCGGGTCATGGGCTTCGCCTTTCTCAAATCGAGGCGCGCGCGCGTGATGATTCCCGCCTGCCCCAGACCGGCGAGCGACCCCCAGAACAGATCCGAGTTGCGCTTGCGGTCACAGGTGATCTTCTCTCCCGTACCTGTCACGACGTCCAGCTCCTGAACGTTGTCCCCCTGCGTCCCATACTTGAACGAGGCGACCCCAAGCCCCGCGATGGCCAGCGTGCCGCCCACCGTGACGCTCAGGTTGTTCGTGAGCACCGGCGGAACGAGATGCTGGGGCGCCAGGGCACGCACCAGGTCGCGCCATATCACTCCCCCCTCGACGTCCACGGTACGGCCGGAAGGGTCGGGGGGAAGAATCCGGCGCATCGACGTCATCGAGAGGAGGATGCCGCCGTTGCTGATGGCGAGCCTGCTTTGGCTGTGGGCTGAGCCGCGCACCGAAATCGTAAGCCCGTGCTCCCGCGCGAAGGCAACGACCGCCGCGACGTCCCGGGCCGATGCCGGCTCGACGACGAACCGCGGAGTCCAGTGGTAGAGGTTTCCGAAGTTGGTGAGCTGGGCGGGGTGAAATTGATCCGGCGTCGAGGCGACGCCCTCGATGCGGTTCTGTAGCAGCTGGTAGAGTCGATCCACAGCCATGGCCCCCGCGCTCTTTGCGAATCGCAGATGAAGTCGGTATCTTACTGGATCGGCGTCGAAAACACACGCGGCCGCGCCCCGATCCGGAGTCGCGGGGCAGCGTGTCCGCAGCGGAATCCTCCGGGGAGGTGCGTGGTGGCAAGAAGGCTCATGCTGTTGTGGGGATCACTCCTCTTCCTGATCTTCTCCGGGACCGCGGGCGCGGATGTCCCGCCCCCGCTCTACGCGGGACTCGGCGCCTTGCACCACGTGGTAACCACCCGCTCCCCGGCCGCGCAGAAGTACTTCGATCAGGGGCTCAAGCTCTGTTACGCCTTCAATCACGACGAGGCGATCCGCGCGTTTCGGGAGGTGGTGAGGCTCGATCCATCCTGTGCCATGGGCCATTGGGGAATCGCCTATGCGCTCGGGCCGAACGTGAACCTTCCGGTCGATCCCGACCGGGAGAAGGAAGCTTTTTCGGAAGTGCGGAAAGCGCGCTCGCTCGGAGTGAAGGCGACGGCGCGCGAGCGCGGGTACATCGAGGCGCTGGTCAGACGTTATTCGGACGATCCCAGGGCCGATCTCCACGCTCTGGACGTCGCCTTCGCGGACGCGATGCGCGGCCTCTCGGCGAAGTACCCGGACGACCTGGACGCCTCCGTGATCTACGCCGAGGCGCTTCTCGACGTGAAGCCCTGGGATTGGTGGACGCGAGACGGGAAGCCGCAGCAGGGAACGGTCGAGGCCATCGAGGCCTTGACCCGGGTTCTCCGGAAGAACCCGTCCCACATCGGAGCAAACCACCTCTATATCCACGCGATCGAGGAATCCCCGAATCCAGCGCGCGCTCTCCCCGCTGCGAACCGGCTCCCGGCCCTAGCGCCCAATGCCGGCCACCTCGTGCACATGCCCTCCCACATCTACATGCTCCTCGGCCGCTATCACCAGGCGGCGGAGCTGAACCGCAAGGCGATCGGGATCGACCTGGCTTACATCGAGAAGGAGAAGCCGCAGGGCGTCTACCCGCACATGTACTTGAGCCACAACATGCACATGGCCTGGGCGGCGATGAGCTTCGAGGGCAGGAGCAAGGAAGCGATCCGCATGGCCCGAATGCTCGCCGACCGCGTGCCGGTCGAAGCAGTCCGCAGCATGCCGCCGATGGAGTTTTGGCTTCCGATACCCTATTTCGCGCTCGCGCGATTCGCCAAATGGGACGAGATCCTTCGCGAGCCCGCTCCGGCCCAGGACATGCGGTACACGAAGGGAATGTGGCACTACGCGCGCGGCATGGCGTTCGCCGCGACCGGGAAACCGGACGACGCGGCGATCGAGCGCGACAGCTTGGCGGCGATCGCGGCGGCCACGCCGCCGGAAGCGATGGCGGGACTCAACTTGGCCGCCGCGCTCCTCAAGCTGGCTGCGAGCGTCTTGAACGGGGAATGCGCGGTGCGCGCGGGACGCCACGAGGAGGCGATCCAGAGCTTCCGGAGCGCTGTGGCCGAGGAAGACTCCCTCCACTACGACGAGCCGCCGGCCTGGTACTACCCCGTGCGCCAGTCCCTGGGGGCGGCGCTTCTCAAGGCGGGGAAGCCCGCCGACGCGGAGGCTGTGTACCGTACGGACTTGAAGCGTTACCCGGATAACGGCTGGTCGCTGTACGGGCTGGCGGAGGCTTTGAACGCCCGGGGACGGGTCAGCGAAGGGCTCAAGGTAAAGAAGCGTTTTGCCCGCGCATGGGCCCGGGCCGACGTGAAACTGTCCGGGTCCGTCCTCTAGCGGCGCGTGGTGCCGCGAGGCCCGCGCCGGCGCGTCCCATCAGCGGCCGACGTAGAGGTCGCGCCCGATCTTGACTACGAGCGCGAGCACGACCGCGAGAACCACGGCGCGGATGAGATGATCGCCGCGGCGGACGGCGATATGGGCGCCGAGAAACCCTCCGACGAGCTGGGCACCCGCCATCGGGAGCGCGATCGACCAGACTACGACGCCCCGTTCGGCGAAGATCGCGGCCGCCGCCACATTGGACGCGAAGTTTGCGATCTTGGCGTCCGCGCTGGCGCCCGCCATCGACAGCCTCAAGAAGACCACGAACCCCGCGATGTAGAACGTCCCCGCCCCCGGTCCGAAGAACCCGTCGTAGGTCCCGATCACGAGCGCGACCAGGCCCGCGGCCAACCACGCTCGGCGCTGCTTCCCGCGCGGCTCTCCGCGCGAATTCGGCCGCACGATGGTCACGAGGAGGGCGGCTGCGATGAGCAGGAGGAGCACCAGCGGGCGAAGCACGTCGGGCCGGATCACGAGGACGGATGAGGTGCCGATAGCGGCCCCCAGGAACGCCATCGGAAAGGTGACCCGCGCCGTATCCCGGTCGACGAGACCCGCCCTTGCGTAACGGATCGCTGCGGCGAACGAGCCGAAGCACGATTGCGCCTTGTTGGTCCCGAGGGCCAGATGCGGCGGGAGCCCCACGGCGAGGAGCGCCGGCACGATGAGCAAGCCGCCCCCTCCGCCGATCGCGTCCACCGCCCCGGCACAGAACGCGGCGAGAACGAGGATCAGATGCTCTGGGAGGTTCACAGTGTGCATGGTGGAGGGCGGCGC
>DASXTQ010000073.1:0-11616 GCA_036505295.1 Candidatus Eiseniibacteriota bacterium | reverse complement strand
GCGTCCCGACTCTGAGCACGACTCCAGCGACGTCGTTACCCAAAATGAGAGGGAGGCGATATGGCAGAAGGAGCTTGAACTCGCCTGATCTGATTTTGGAATCCAGAACGTTCACGCCTGCGGCGTGGATCTGGACCAGTAGGTCATCCTCCCGCATCACGGGGTCCGGCATTTCGCCAGCCCGTAGGCGCGCGCCGCTTCCATAACGGTCGATGATGAATGCCTTCATGGTTTGACCATGACCGCGGAGCGCGGGGCTGAAGCCGTCGCCGCGTCGAGCTGCAGGTTCTTTCGAATGCCGGCGTCCACCAGGCCAGCGGGCGCGAACCTGCGAAGCCACGATCAACTACACTTACACTACAGTCCCTCGGCTAAATTGGTGCGCCGCCTAGGAATCGAACCTAGAACCTACTGATTAAGAGTCAGTTGCTCTGCCAGTTGAGCTAGCGGCGCGCGCGGGGTGGGTAGGACAGCCGCTAGAAACTAGGCGAGGGGTCGGCGAAAGTCAAGGTTCGGGCACTCGCTCGGCCGCGTGACGCGCCTTCGCTTCGCGAAGAATGTCACGCATCTCCTGATTGAGCCGCCGCGCCGCTTTCTGGACTCGCTCGGTGGCGGCCTGCTGGCGCGCGGAGAGATCCTTTTCCTCGCGCCTTGCGTTTGCCTCGCTTCGGTCATCGGCCGAGAGATCATCCAGCGCCCGAGTGACCTCCTCCAGCTCGCGCTCCAAATCCTCCGTGGACTCACCGCGGCTCGCGCGCCGGGCAATCTGGCCCGAGAGGCGACCCTGCAACCGCATCAGCTTCGCCTGGCGCCGGGAGACATGCGAATCGCCAAGCGCCTGCTGGGCGCGGAGTCGCGCGATCTTGCCTAACACTTTGGCTTCCTGCATCGGCTTCGCCGCGTCCTCGGCGCGCGCGATCAAGGATCGATCCCGGATCACGTAACGGTCGCCGCCGAGGCGGATGTAGAGGAACTCCTCCCCGAAATCCGACTTGAGGCTTTCGACGGAGTCGAGATCATCCAGGCCCGACATGCTGGTGTTGTCGTGCGAGACGATGGCCCAGCCTAGGTAATCGCGATTGTTATCGAACCCGTAGGTGTAGTGTCCGGCGGCGACGCTGGTGGGAAAGGCCGCCAGGGTGAGGACTGCAATCGCCAGGGAAAGAAGCATGGGCTCTCCTATGCGTTCGGGGGGGACCCTCCAGCGGGTCTGAAGAACAGACCGTTAGATGGGTCCGGCCTTTTCAGCGTTGAAACGATAGTTTCGCCCTTCAGGAGCCCCGGAACGGGGAACCCCCGGGCTAATTTACGGTGTAAGTAGAGAGCCGACCCCAGGGATGGTAAACTCAGGAGTTCCCGTGAGCCACTCGACCCGTAACCGTTTCATCGCCTCGCTCGCCGCGGCGCTTCTGCTCGGCGCCGCCGCCTGGAATTGCGCGCGCGCCGGCGAGAAGCCGCGGACTCGCGTCCTCCTCGTTGGGGTCGACGCGGGCGAATGGGATGTGCTCGGCCCCCTTCTCGACGCGGGCCGATGCCCCAACTTCGCGCGGATGCGCGACCAAGGCTCCGCCGGAAAGCTCCGCTCCCTCGAGCCCCTCACCAAGAGCCCGATCATCTGGGCGAGCATCGCGACGGGAAAGGTCCCGCAGAAGCACGGCATCCTGGATTTCTTCGTGAAGCAACGCGCGCAGGAGCGCTCGCGCGCACGTGCGGCCAAGGCACCGGGCGAAGAGGAATCCCCGGCAACCTCGAATCTCTGGCGGGCGCGTCCGATCTGGCAGATCCTCGGTGGGCTCGGCCGCAGCGTCGGCGTCGTCGGATGGTGGACGACGTGGCCCGCACAGCCGGTGAATGGCTTGCTCGTGAGCGACTACGTCCAGTACGACCTTGGATCTTGGCCCCGCAAGGATTCCCGCCGCACGTATCCCGACAGCTTGGATGCGACGGTGGAGCGCCTCCGGCGGAAGCCCGAGAGCGTCTCCTGGGCTGAGATCTTCCAGTTCGTGCCCGCGATCGATACGACGAACGTGGCGCCGAGACAGGAAGAGCTGGTCCGCAATCTCAAATGGGTCTACGCCGCCGACATGACCTTCTATCGTGTCGCGATGGAGCTTTATCGTAAGAGGCGCCCCGACTTTTTCACCGTCTACTTCCGCGGGGTTGACGAGGTGTCCCACCTGTACTGGGACATCGATCTGCCCGGCTCCTATAACCCGCCGCTAACCGACGCCGAGATTGCCTGGATCAGGCACCTGATCCCCAACTACTACGTCTTCACGGATCGCCTTCTTGGCGACTTCTTGAAGGAGGCGGGCAAGGACACCGACGTGATCGTCTGCTCCGACCACGGATTCATGGGCGGCGGAAACGGCGTCATGGCGCACAAGCTCGACGGGATGATTTTCATGATGGGGCCGCACGTCGTGAAAGGCGGGAGCATCTCGGGTGCGACTGTCCTCGACATCGCGCCCACGATCCTCGCGATCTACGGGCTCCCTACGGCGCGCGACATGGACGGGCGGCCGATCCCGGGTGGACTCGATCCGAGAATCGTCAAGCGCATGGAACGCGAGACCCGGCTCGAGACGTACGAGACCGCGCGCGCGCCGGGTCAAAGCGAAGAGCCCCTGCGCTCTCCCGTGGATCAGGAGCTGCGCGAGAGGCTCCGCTCGCTCGGATATATTCAGTAGCTCGGGATCAGGATCCCCGCGTCGGGGGTCGGCCCTAAGCTAGAACGGCAAATCGTCGTCCGCGTTGTTCCCCGCGGGCGAGAGACTCTCCTCCGGAGCGCCACCGCGCGGCGGCGCATCCATCGGCTGCTCGCCGTTCCGCTCTCCCGCGCGCCCGAGCATCTGCATCGTCTCGCAAATGACCTCGGTCTTGTAGCGCGTCTGCCCTTCCTTGTCCTGCCACGAACGCGTCTCGAGACGCCCCTCGACGTAAACCTGCTTTCCCTTCGTGAGGTAGCGCTCGCAGATCTCCGCGAGCTTCGCCCAGGCGACGATCGAATGCCACTCGGTCTTCTCTTGGCGCTGCCCGTCCTGTCCCGTCCAGTTGCGTGAGGTCGCGAGTCTAAAATTCGCGACACGCTGCCCGCCGGGCGTGGTCCGGACCTCCGGATCAGATCCGAGGTTGCCTACGAGGATGACTTTGTTTACTCCTGCCACGATACACCCCCAATGCGATGAAGTTTGTGTCGGGGATTTCCTTGACGATAGGCTCCCGGGGGTCCCGCGTCAAGGGGCCCTGGGGACGATGCGCACGGGGACCCACCCGATCCCGGCGGCCGCTTCGATTGACGCTCCGGGGCGGCGGCGGTTACAGTGCCTTCGAGGCGCCGGTCATGACCGGGGCGTAGCGCAGCCCGGTAGCGCACCTGCCTTGGGCGCAGGGGGTCGGAGGTTCAAATCCTCTCGCCCCGATTCTTGCCGGCGCCGCCTCATCCCCTACCTGGAGCCGTTCCCCTGGCTTGCCGGCGCCCGCCCCTCCTGCAGGAGGTAGCGCTTGGCTGCCTCCCGGACTCCGTATGCGTCCGAGAGCCCTGGGTAATAGACGAGGGCGCTGTCCGCGGCGTCCCGGGCCTGAGCAAACTCCCGCATCGAGAGGCTCGCGCGCGCCAAATCGTTCCAGGCGTGTGCGGCGCCGGTCACGTCCCCGCGCCACAGCCTCCGAACGGCGAGCTTCAGCGTATCGACGGCAGCCGCGGTTCGCCCCTGATTCAGCGCAATAGCGCCGAGATCCGCCAGTGGAGGCGCGTAGTCCGGATATGCGATGGCGCATCGAAGCGCCAGCTCCCGGGCATCCTCGTCGAGCCCGGCTGCGAGGAACCCCCGCTCCGCCGCTACGAGGACGACGGGGTTCCATGGATCGAGCGCGACCGCGTGCCGAAACGCGTCCCGCACCTCGCTCCTCGAAATGAGTACCGGCCTGGAAGCTGCCTGCGCGGACAGTACGCCCGCGAGAAGAATCCGGTTTTCGCTGTTCTCGGGGGCTGCCGCAACGGATTTCGTGAGCGCGTCGCGCGCGCGAACAAGGAGATCCCACTGAGTCTGGGAGTCGCGTTGCCTGAGCCCTTCGACAAGAAACGAACGGCCGAGTTCCGCTGAATAGCGGGGGTCCCAAGGAGCAGCGGCTGCCGCGCGGGCCAGGAAATCGCCGTGCCGCTGACTTCCTGAGGAAGCGCGCATCGCTTCCGCGACGAACATCTCGGCGCGAAGCGGCGGGACGACAAGCGCGAACCAGAGTGCCACGGCGAGCGCGAGACCCGACGCGAGGCTCCAAAACGAGCGCGCCTGCGTACCCTCGTGCGCGGCAGCAACCGGCGTCGTGCGCCCCGCCCAGCCCGCCAGGGCCGCCGCCAGCGCGCTCGTCGCGACCGACGCAAACCCGACAAGGTTCGGCACGACGTAGCCCACGAGGGCTGCACCCGCCGCGACCGCGGCCCCGCGCGTTTCGGGGCTGCCCCGACGCGCGACACGCCACACCGCCCGAGCCGTGAGAAGGACGATGGCAAATGCCGCCAGGCCACCCAGGATTCCCTGGGTTGCAAGGATCTGGATCGCATCGTTGTGTGCCTTGGAAGGCGTTCCGCCCCACTCGATTTGAGTCAGGTTCGTCGTACGGTATCGTGGAAACGCGGCCACATACGCGTCGACGCCAACCCCCAGGACAGGATGATCCCTGGCCATGCGGAGACCCGCGCCCCACAGCTCGAGACGGGTCCGGGACGTGGGCGCGCTCAAGTCCGTGACTTGTTGGACGCGGGAGAGGAAAGCCGCCCGCATGGGGGTCGCGAGCGGAAGGATCAGGACCGCGATGACCATGCCAATCGCAATCAGACCCCACGAACGAGGCGGACGGCGCGCCGAGGCAAGCGCAAGAAGAAGCGCGGCGAGGGTTGCGGCGATCACTCCGAGCCACCCTCCGCGCGAAAGACTAGCCGCGATGACGAAGAGCGATAGCCCGGCGAGTGCTAGCCATGCGATCCTGGCGGCGCGGGACGCCGAGCGCGCGGCGAGCCAGACGATCAGCGGCAGGCACATCGTCAGAAACGCGGAGACTTTGTTCGCGTGGCCGAGCGTGCTCGAGGCGCGCGTCCCCTGAAATGCGAGTTCCCGCTTCCACGTGAGGGTGAACGGATCGACCCCAGCAACCTGGAACAGGGCATACGCCGCGGCGACCGCGGCTGCGGCGCCTGTGACCTGCGCGACCCTGAGAAACCATGTCGACTTCGAAGCGAGCGAGCGCGAGGCGTAGTAGATCGCGGCCAGGGCGACCACCGTCCTCAGGCCCGCGTGGCTTTGCGGCGCGCCGAAAAGACTAAGCGCCGGACGGATCGAGGCGACCGTGGACGCTACCGCAGATAGGACGAAGAGAGCGACCGAGGCACCGATCGGATCACGCCGGCTCGCGGCGACCACGCGGGCGGGTAGCCGCCGCACCCATGGGACAACACCGGCTGACCCTATTCGCGAAGCTTCCGCCGAGAACCACCATGCCGCGAGGACGAGCGCTCCGGTCACGAGGAGCGAGACCTTCGCAAACTCGAACCCCTCGACCAGCTGCCCCGGCACCGAGAAGACCGGGAGCGCGAAAAGGAGGCCGAGCACCGTGAGAGAAACAAGCCAGGCTTGATGCCCCGCACGCCGAGCGCCCGCGGCGGAAGATGCGCGCCGCGATCTGGTCCGCGGCGATCGGTCAGACTTCAATGGCCCCCTTCTCGTGCGCTGTTGCTTCCGCGTCCCGATAGGATATACTGACGTGCTCTAGCATTATGAACCGCAAGCCTTTACAAAAGGCTGCGCCTGTAGCTCAGTTGGATAGAGCAACGGATTTCTAATCCGTCGGTCGGGGGTTCGATTCCCTCCAGGCGCGCCATCTTACAGTGGTTCCCTTCTCCGCCGAGGCACTTTTCGTGATACTTTCGCTCCCCGGCACCGTCCAATTGGTTACTCCGAAGTCGGGCTGTCGTAACATCCACGTCACAAGCCCCGTCTAGAATCACTCGTGACACAAAGAGCTGTCTCCGGTCCGCGGATGCCGAATGGTCATCCACACCGGGACAAGAGAGGACGAGAGGTGATTCGATGATTCACTGGTGGTGGCTTCTAACGGCTTTCTGGTTTGGCATCATCTCCGGTGTCGCCCTCTATGCGGCGATACTCTACAAGATGTGCTCTGCCCACTCGGCCGGGGACTTCATCCCCAACGAGTAGTAGGGACAGGAACGAGTAGTAGGGACCGGACCGCGCCGAGCCACAAGAGACGCGAAGCGTAGTCCACCCGAAAGCAACACAGGCCCCCGGTGCCTCACCAAGCTCCGTGGGGTTTTTCCATTTCTGCCATGGTACCTCAGGCAGGCACTTCCCCACCGAGACAAGCGATCACGCAGGGAGACATAGCGGGGCTCTGTGGTATTATCGTCCGCCGCGCCTGAGGTGGGTTTCTACTCCGCCGGTCGGGGGTTCGATTCGCTCTAGGCGCGCACCAACCTGCCTGACACGTGCGGTGGATGTAGCTCAATGGTAGAGCACTGGACTGTGGCTCCAGTGGTTGCGGGTTCGAGCCCCGTCATCCACCCCAACCTCAACCGCACGACCGCGACCCGCCTCTGGGTCCTCGTATGCGATCCCTCATTCCCTGAGCGCGCGCCTCAGACTCGTGGCCGCTCGAGCGCGGTGGCTGAGCGCGTTTTTCTCGGTGGCGGGTAGCTCCGCGAAGGTCATGAGGTGGCCATCGGGAACAAAAACTGGATCGTAGCCGAACCCATCTTCACCGCGGGGGACATCCAGGATCCGTCCTTCGCACACACCCTCGGCGGAGATCTCATCGTCACGTCCGCGCACGAGCGCGAGCACGCATCGGAATCGCGCGGTTCGGCGCTCCGGCGGGACACCGGCGAGCTCG
Organism: Candidatus Eiseniibacteriota bacterium; assembly: GCA_036505295.1. Classification (GTDB taxonomy): domain Bacteria; phylum Eisenbacteria; class RBG-16-71-46; order SZUA-252; family SZUA-252; genus WS-7. Next base: position 4,710 of record DASXTQ010000073.1, on the reverse strand, counting down.
CCGAGAAGGCGATCGATGTTCGCGCGATCGCTCGCATCCTCACCCGCGTAGCGCGCGGAGTGCAACCCCGGCGCCCCGGCGAGCGCGTCCACCTCGAGACCTGAGTCGTCCCCGAGCGAGGGGACGCCGAGCGCGCGATAGACCGCCCGCGCCTTCGCGAGGGCGTTCTCTAAGTAATTGGATCCGGTCTCGGGCGGAAGGCTGATCCCCGGGTACGCGCGAAGGGATTCCACGCGCCCGGCGATTCCGTGCAGCAGAACGGTCAGCTCGCGGGCTTTTCCTTCATTCCTCGTCGCGAGGACGATCAGGTCCAATTCTTGGGAAGCTGCCTCAGGCCGAGCACGCGCTTTTGCGAGAGGATGAGCTTTCCTACGCCCGCCTTTCCGAGCGCCATCATCGTGGCCATCTCCCGCTCGCTGAAGGCCTCCCCCTCCGCGGTGCCCTGGATCTCCACGATCCGGCCGGACCCGGTCATGACGAGGTTCATATCGACCTGGGCTTGGGAATCCTCCGCGTAGCAGAGATCGAGGCAGGGCCGGCCGTCCACGATGCCAACCGAGACCGCGGCGACGAAATCGCGGAGCGGCTCCGCCGCGAGGGTGGTGCGTTTCGCGAGCCAGCGGATCGCGTCCACCAGCGCCACGTAGGCGCCCGTGATCGACGCCGTGCGTGTGCCGCCGTCCGCCTCGATCACGTCGCAGTCGATCAGGATCTGGCGCTCTCCGATCGCGCTCAGGTTCGTGACCGCGCGGAGGGATCGCCCGATCAGGCGCTGAATTTCGTGGGTGCGCCCGCCCGGGTGCCCACGATTCACCTCACGCTGGATGCGCTCCGCCGAGGAGCGCGGGAGCATGCTGTACTCCGCCGTGACCCACCCGCGTCCGCTGTTTCGAAGGAAGGGGGGCACGCGCTCCTCGACGGTCGCCGCGCAAAGCACGCGCGTCCCGCCCATTTCGATGAGCGCCGAGCCCTCGGCATTCTTCAAATAGCCGCGTTTGATCGTAACCGGACGAAGCTCCGCCAAGCGCCGGCCGTCCACTCGTTGGCTTGATTTGGTCATGGAGATCCCTGGATCGGTGGGCGCTGAAACCACGGGAGATCATCTTGTGGAACGAGCCAGACGCGGCCCAGCCGCGAGCCAAGGAACCGGCGGCCGATCGCCTCGAATTGCCGCGGGATATCAGACACGTAGCATGTGAGGGATCCGCGGCCGCGCGGGGCCGGGTTCGAGTTCCGCTTGAGCGATCGCGCGAGACGCCGTGCCGTCGCCTCACCCGAGTCGATGAGCGTGACGCGCCGCCCGAGGACCGAGCGCATCGCGGGCTTGAAGGGCGGATAGTGCGTGCAGCCGAGGATCAGCGTGTCGATGCGTTTCGCGCGCAACGGAGCCAGGTAGTCGCGGAGCACTTCCCGCGCGGCCCTGTTCCCTGCCAGCCCTTCCTCCGCGAGCGGCACCAGGAGCGGGCAAGGTTGTGTGTAGACGCGCGCCTTCTTGCCTGCTCGATGGGCAGCGACGGCGATCGCTTGCTCGTACGCACCGCTCGCGATCGTGGCGCGCGTGCCGATGACGCCGATCCGCCCGCTCCGCGTGGCTTCGACCGCAGCCTCGGCCCCGGGTTGGATCACGCCGGCCACCGGCAGCTCCTGAAACTCACGTGTGAGATGCCGGAGCGCGACCGCGGACACGGTGTTGCAGGCCACGACCAGATGGCTCACGCCGAACTGGGTGAGAAAACGGGCCGCCTCTCCCGCGAAGCGGCGCACGGTCGCATCGGACTTGGTTCCATAGGGCACACGCGCCGTGTCGCCGAAGTAGACGATGTCCCAGGCCGGCAGGAGCCGTCGGAGGTGGCGCACGACGGTGAGACCGCCGATGCCCGAATCGAAAACACCGAGCCTATGCTCGTGATGGCCGGGCGCGCCGCGACGGCCGGCGGGGCCGCTCCCGCCCCCGCCCTTCATCGCCAATCCCTCACGAGAAGCGGCGAGAGCACGTCGAAATGCCCGCCGATCGTTTCGGCAGGCTCGCCCTCGACGAGAATCATCACTCGCTCGACGCCCGGGAGGTTCTCCCCCGCGGTCCGCACGATCGAGGCGATGAGCGCGTGCTCCCGCGCGCTCCCGCCGTGGAAGCCTTGCGTGAGCGGGCGGCTCCAATCGAGATAGAGCGTCCCGCGATCCGTCCAGTAGGTCTCGAGGAGCTCGGTCCCGTCTGGAAAAAGCGCGGTGTGCCCCTTCGAAGGCCCGGCAAGCAGCTCGCGGTAGATCGCGCGGACCTGATCGGCGGGCCGGTCCTTCACGACCACGTCACGGTATTCCGAGACGACGCTGTCCGCGCCGGGAACGCCGAAGTAGAGGTAGGCGCCGCGGATCCCTTCGAGCTCTGAAGCAAGTGGAACCAGACGCTGCGTCTGGTTCCCCGCCTGAGTCCTCACGCGGGCGATCCAGAAAAACCCACCGAGGATCGCCACGCTGCCCACGACGCCGATGAGCCAACGCCGGTTCAGCCGATTCACGCCGGCCCCCGCGCCAAGTCCTGGATGGTCTGCGCCACGATCCGCGCGATCTCTCGAATCGAGTACCCCTGGAGACTCATCGCCTCGGGGCCGCCTCGGGGCGCGGGCGCGCACTCGATCAGGACCGCCGGCGAGGCAATCGACTCGAGGACGCTCAGCCTTCCCGTGCGGAACGCGACACTCGTCTGCGGGAAGTTCCGGGCGAGGGCGTCCGCGATCGCCTGACCGACCGCCATGCTCGTCCCCGTGGCCGGGTTTTGCGCGGAATCCCACGGATGCATCTCCGCTCCGCCGTCACTTCCCAACGTGAGCGGCAGCCGGTCCGCCGCTCCGGGAGCGGGCGTCGGTGAGAGCGCGTAGACGCGGAACCCACCCGCCCGAATCAGCCCCTCAGCGTCGAAATGGAGGCTCAGGAATAGCTCGCCCCCCGATTCGTTCGCGATCTCCGCGCGCCGCGAGAGGCGCACGTCGGTATCTCCCTCGCGCGTGAGCACGACGCGCACTCCGAGGCGCTCCTGTAGCTCTGCGCGGAGCGCGCGTGCGAGGTCCAACGCGGCCTCCTTTTCCGAGCCTCCCTTCGGGAGCGGCGCGCCGAGGTCGCTCCCACCGTGGCCGGGATCGATCACGACGGTGCGGATCCGGTGGTCCGGGCCGCCGAGCGCGAGCGGCTCGAGCTTGGAAAAGATTCCCGATTGAACGAGATCGTGATCGTCGGTGACCGCAAGCTTCAAACGGCTCGAGCTGACCGAGACCGAGTAGCCCTGCGCGCCGGGGGCGAGGACAAGACGGATCTCGACGCCGTCGGACGTTTCCTGGATCGTGCCGCTCAAGACCGCGCCCCCCGAGAAGATGCGCGTCGAATCGAGCGTCCCCCCCTCGAATAGAAGCCTGAGCTCAGTGGGGGTCGCGTAGATCAGGCGCGGCGAGAGCGTCTTGAGGAGCGTCGCGGAGACCTCGGTGACGCGCCCGCGAACCCAGAGCTGCGCCTGTCGCACGGTGTGCACCGGCGATCGGAATCGGATCGTACGCGAGGGCACGTCCCAGGCCGCGTTCGTGACGAATCCCCAGTCCATGAGGCCCCCCAGCACCGATTCCGGAACATACACCGCGCCCTGAACGAGACGCGGCGACAGGACCAGATTCTTCGCCTCCTCGTCGACGAGCACGATCGGAGCATCGACCGTGAAGCGGATCGTGTGGTCCCCGAGGCGAAGCGAGAGCTTGCGGACCTCAGGGCGCCAGTATTTCGTCGCGCGGAATACGCGCGCGAGATCGTTCGTGGAGATGTAACGGGTCCCCGCGAGCGTGATGGGCACGATCCGCTCCGGCGATTGCGGATCGGGGTAGATCACGTCGATCGACGAGGCGGCTTGGATTGCGAGCGCGGCGGGGATCGCCAGCCCGAGGAGGGAGGCGGAGAGGATGGCGACGAGGGCGCGAATGGCAGTGCCGGCGCGGGTCATTCGGGGCGCTCTCCGCGCATGATGCCGCGGATTTCCTTGCGGCTCCGGCGCTCGTCCAGCTTCGCGCGCTTGTCGTAGGTCCTCCGCCCCTTCACGATCGCCAGCTCGACCTTCACCCTGCCTCGGCGGAAGTAGAGCGAGAGCGGGACCATCGTGAGCCCCGATTCATCGAGCTGCGTTTGGAGGCGGCGGATCTGGGCGCGATGCATGAGGAGCCGCCGCGTCCGCGTCGGCTCGTGGTTCGAGTAGCTGGCGGGATCGTAGATCGGGATATGGGCGTTCCTGAGATAGAGCTGCCCGCCCTCAACCATCGCGTAAGCATCGACCAGCTGCGCCTTGGCGTCTCGGAGCGACTTGACCTCGGTGCCGCGCAGCTCGATCCCGGCCTCGAACGTCTCGATGATCGTGTAGTCGTGGCGTGCCTTGCGGTTGGTGGTGATGATCTGGCGCTCGTCATCGTCCTTGTGCGGCTTGGGTGCGCTGGGCCGCGCCATGAGTCCTCCGTGGATGCGTCTGGGCGTTGTATCACGCGCGGTCGGCTAAATCAAGGCAGGCCAATTCGAAGCGCCGCTCCCGAATGACGCATCCGGTTGATCGGTCGGGCATCCTAGTGTAGTTTAATCGGCCCAGCCAGAACACTTTCGGTGCGGAAGTGGCGGAATTGGCAGACGCGCTGGGTTCAGGGTCCAGTGGGAGCAATCTCGTGGGGGTTCAAGTCCCCCCTTCCGCAC
>DASXTQ010000072.1:0-5364 GCA_036505295.1 Candidatus Eiseniibacteriota bacterium | reverse complement strand
GGGTCACCTTCTTTTCACGCGGCAGGATGCCCTCTTCGCAGTCCCCTTCGATGTGGGAAGCCTCGAGGTGAAGGGCCAACCGGTCGCGATCCTGGATGGGCTTCTCCAGGCCCAGAATTGGATCAATGCGCGGTTCGACGCCGCGCCGAACGGAACGCTCTTCTACCCTCCGGGCGGAGGCGCCGGGCGGAACCGTCGTTTGGTGATTGTCGATCGGGACGGCAAGGTTTCCGACTGGTCGGGGGACCGGCAGGCGTTCGAGTTCTGGATCGCGGTCTCGCCGGACGGGAGCCGATGCACCACGGCCATCACGAACGCGAACGCGATCACCGAGATCTGGGTGTCGGACCGGGGACGCGTCGGTCTGCACCGGCTTCCTAGCAAGCCCGGCGCCGATTGCCTCGGCGCGACGTGGTCTCCCGATGGAAGCCAGGTCGCGTATTATCAGGCATCGCAGAGCGCGGACGACGGCCTCTATATCGCGAGCGCGGACGGGACCGCACCGCCTCGCCGCATCGCGACGAGCCCTACCCGGACCGGCTTTCTCCCGCCGACTTCCTGGTCGCCGGACGGTTCGACGCTCCTCACGATCTTTGTTGATGGAAACACCACGCACATCTATGCGATCGCGATTCCCACGAACCCGGGGGTTCTGGCCGAGGCGAAGCCCTTGTTCAGCGACGGTGTCCAGCGGGGCGCGTCAGCCTTCTCTCCGAGCGGACACGCGCTCGCCTACGTGTCGCTCGAGACGGGACGATTCGAGGTGTTCGTCTGCAAGTGGGATGGAAAGGGCCCGGTGGGGCGGCCGCTTCTCATCTCGGCCGGAGGAGGTTCCGTACCGCACTGGAGCGGGGACGGCAAGCGACTGTACTACCAAACGACCCAAGAAAAGGTGATGGCGGTCGATGTCACGGAGGAGCCCCAGCTTCGGGCGTCGGCGCCGGTGGAGGTCTGGGATTTTGCTGCGCTTCGGATCGCGACCTCCGCGCTGGGCGGCGTGATCGATATCCTGCCCGATGGTCGCTTACTCGCGGTCCAGCGCGGCGAAGGCGAGGGGAATCCGACGCGGGTCGAGGTGGTGCTCAACTTTGCCGAGGAGCTGAAGGCGCGGATGCGCGCCGCGGGTAACTAGGCGGCCAGCGGCGGTCCGCGCCGGCGTCCGTCGGCGCCGCCTTCGGCCAGTGCGGGCGCCGGGGGGTGATCTATCCCCCAGGGGCGATGTTAACACCGAGTGTTAACAGTACCCCCCAGAGAAGTATTGCCCCCTCCCCCCTGAGCGGCTGCCGCCCAAAAGTCGCAGCGCCCCCCAGAGCCGCGGCGCCCACCCGCACCCCGCGTGCCCGACCACCTACCCCCGAGCGTGGGCCGCGGGCCAGCCCGCGAGCGCCGGGCGGCTCCGCAACAGCTCCGGCACCGTGACGAACTCGTATCCCTCGTCGCGGAGGCGATGGATGATCGTGGGGAGCGCCGCCACCGTCGCGCTCCGGTCGGCGTGACGGGACAGGTTGAGCCCGTCGTGGAGCAGAATGATGGCACCCGGGTGCGCCCGCGCGACGGTGGTCGCCGCGAGCTGCCGGGCGGAGTGCGGCTCCCAATCACGGGGCGCGTCGTCCCAGGTCACCATCACGAGGGAATCCGCCTCTAGGACGCGCATCAGCCAGGGGGACCGAATTCCCTGGGGCGGCCGGAAGAAGTGCGCGTACACGCCGGTGGCGGCGTGGATGCTCTCCTCGGCACGGTCGACTTCGGCGCGAAGATAGCGCGCCGGCTCCAGCGCGAAGCCCGGCGGGTGTGAGTCGGTGTGGTTCCCGATGACGTGCCCTTCGCGCGCGATCCTCGCCGCGATCGCGGGATAGCGCCGCGCGTTCATCCCGATCAGGAAAAACGTGGCCTTAACATCCTCGCGACGCAGAACGTCGAGCACATCGGAAGTGAAGGGTTCGTCGGGACCGTCGTCGAAGGTCAGCGCCACCACCCGCTGCTTGGTCACGCCCTCCCAGTAGGTTCTCCCGAAGGCGTTCGACCAGGGCGCGAACGTGTCGTAGGCGCCGACGGCGACGAGAGCGCCAACGACCGCTACGACGGTGGCTCTGCGCGCGGACTTCCACGACAAACCCCGCGAGGGACCCCACGAAAAGCCCCACGCGCCGCCCGCCGAAGCGGCCCGTTCACGGATCTCTGGAAAGCCGCGCCAAAGCGGCCTGTGCGTCAACCGCAAGGACACGAAATTCGAGGCGTAGAGGAAAACGCTCCACAAGAGCGAGCGATTCCATCGACGGCAGGACGTGGAGACGGCCAAACTCTCCAGCAGAACCACGCGGCCGAAGCGGCGCAGCCTCTCGGACAGCTCCGTGTCGCATTGAAGATTGAATTTCATGTTCCAGCCGCCCGCCCGCTGGAAAACGTCCCGGCGCACGGAGAAGTTGGCCCCCCAGAGGTGCGCCCCCGCCGGATTTCCGCGGTCCCATCGGTTCAAGACCGGAAGGATGCATCGCGTGAAGATCCATCCCTTCCAATTCGGGTCTCGGAAGAAAACCTCTCCGCCGACCGCCACCGCCTCCTCGTGCTCGGCGTACTCGCGCACGAGGGTCGAGACCCAGTTCGGGGGCGGTACGGTGTCCGCGTCGGTCGTCGCGACGATATGCCCCGTCGCGGCGGAAAAGCCGCGCGCGAGCGCGATGACGTAGCCGTGCCGGGGCTCGGATACCACCGTGACGCCGAAACACCGGGCGCGCTCGGCCGTGCGATCCGTGCTTCCGTTATCGACCACGATGATCTCGAGCGGGCCCGCGTAATCTTGGGTTGTCAGCGCGCGGAGGCAGCTAGGGAGAAGCTCCTCCTCGTTCCTGGCGGGGACGACGATCGAAACGGTCGTCATGGATGCGTGGCGGAGAGCCGCCGATGGTCGTTCAGGTCCTGACGCACGTCACCCGCCCAGTCACGGGCAGCCTTTGCGTATGCGCGCAGGGCGGTTCCGAGCATCGGGTTCCGCTTCAGATCACGGTGGGACGCCAGGTTCCCCTGGAACACCATCCGCGTGCGGCTCGGACCGAGCGGACTAATGTTGACCGTGCATCGGGCCTGGACTTTTCCCATGAATAGCCAGAGAAGAGGATGGCGAATCGGCTTCCACGTCGTCACGATCTGTCCTCGGGCTGTGTCCATGGTGAAAATCTTCCAACGGTCCGCTTCCAGAGCGCGGCGCGCGGCTGGGATAACCTCGCCCGACGGGAACGATAGAGTGTCTACGCGGGGAGCGCCGGAGAGTGACTTCCAAGGGTGGTTTGGGGTCGCTCGGGGAAGCCCGTCCGGACCAGAGGGGCCGTCACGGGCGAGCACAGGCAGGGGTCGCCAAGCGAGAAGGATGAGCGAGAATGTGACAGCCTGCAGCATGACCCGGCCCAAGCTGCCCATGGATGGGAAAACCCGGACGGGTAAAAAGGGTTCCGGCTCCTCAACCGCGGATCCGGTAACGCCGTTCAGGTCGCGTTAAGCCGTCGTCCCGATGTAATTCGGCCTCATGTACGCCACCTCGAAACCCATCTTCCGGGCGTTCCGGAGCGAATAGCTGGGCTTCTCGAGCGTCTCCTCGGCGGTTTCCATCGAGAGCCACCGGCAGCCCGCGTCCCGCGCCGCGCGGATGCGCGTCGCGATCAGGGCGGCTTGCACCCCGCGCCCTCGCGCTTCGGGGATGACCGCGGCGTAGCCGAACGAGGCCCACTCGCCCTCGATGTACAACCCGGCCGTCCCGATCGGCTTGTCTCGGTCGAACGCCATGAAGTGCCGCCGGCGGGGGCGTCCCACGAGCAACCTCATCCAATGCCCGATCCGTTCGGGGAGCCCGAACGCGCCCTGGATGATTCTCGCGAATTCGTCCGCGTGCTCGACGCCGATCTCCTTGATGCGCGGGTCGGGCAGGGCCCAAGGCACCGGCTCGACCTCGCGCGTGAGCTTCACCCAGTTGTTGCGGAGCGAGAACCCGCGGCTCGCGATCCAATCGGTCAGGAGGAGCGGCCGCGCGGCGGGGGATACGTCGATGAAGAATCGCGGCACCCGCGCCGCATGAAAGCGCGCGATCACCTCATCGAGCTGCCCCTCGGTGGCCGGCGTCTCGACCCCGAGCCCCGCCGCGCGATTGAACATGAGGATGTCGGCCGCGGTCATCATCAGCACGTCCACGCTGCCGACCCGCTCCGCGCGCATGCCCAGCTCCTCGGCAAGCTCGGGCGTGGCCGCTCCGTAGGCGTCCCACCAGTCGGCCCTCTCGATCCGCTCGAGCGCGACGACATGATCGCGGGTCAGGCTTGCCAGGGTCAGGCTATTTCCTCCTTGTAGGTGCCACGCTATTTGAGAATCGCGATCGTTTGCTTGAACTCCCCGTCGGCGGAGACGCCCCGGATGAAATACACCCCCGAAGCGAGACTTTCTCCCCGCAGCCCGCGACCTTCGATCCTCACATCATGCACTCCCGCGGCCAGGGAACGCTCATCCAGAATCGTGCGAACCAGATGCCCCTGGGCGTCGAACATCTCCACCTTGGCGGAGCCCGAGCGCGTGGTTGTGAACGTGAGCGTTGCCGCCGGGTTCATCGGATTCGGCGAGATGGTGGCCGCCGCGGTGCTGGAGGAACCGCTGCTGACGACATCCACTTGGGTCGTCCCCACAAGCATCCCGCCGGTCGCGAGATTCGCCTCGATCGTCACCTCCACGAGGTTGTGGCCGTTCGGGAGGGCGGCGAACAGGGTTCGGAGATCCGTCTTCAGGAAGCTGACCCGGATCTCCTCGATCCCATCGCCGCTCCTGTCGCCCCCGACGGAAGTCCTTCTCGCATCCGCCGGGATTTGGTTCCCCGCGTACTTCAAAACGAAGGACGAGGTCACGACGTCGGTATTCGCATAGCAGCCGCCCGCGGGCTGCACGAAGGCGAACCACGTGGGCTTCCCCGTAGCAAGCTTGATCACGTCGTAGCCGTTGAACACCGTCGCGGGGCAGGCCGACATGATCGTCGCAGTCGTGGTCGTGGTGTTGCTGCAGATCTGGGTCGGATCGCCGTTTCCGTTGTCGGTCACCATCAGCGTTACCGCGAAGTTCCCCGCGAGGAGGTACGCGTGGACGGGCGTCGGGCCGCTAGCGGTGCTCCCGTCGCCGAAGTCCCAGGCATAGGTCAGGGGATCACCGTCCGGATCGGAGGAACCGCTTCCGTTGAAGCCGATCGGAGCGCCCGTGATCCCCGAGTAGGGTCCATCGGGGTTCGCGACGGGGCAGCGATTCTGGCCCGGAGCGATCGTGAGAACCGTGACCGCGGTCGCCGCAACCTGGCCCGTGCATCCGGTGCTGATCACCGTCCACATGATGGTGTAGGTG
>DASXTQ010000071.1:0-45111 GCA_036505295.1 Candidatus Eiseniibacteriota bacterium | reverse complement strand
GGTGAACGCCTCCTGGCTCGGATCGTGCTCGTAACGGTAGGTGATGGGTGGTCTTGTCCGAAAGGAGTGGACCATGAGAGTACGCGAGATCATGACGAGCAACCCGGCATGCTGTACTGCCGATACCCCGCTCAAAGAGGTCGCCGAGATGATGGTGGAATGCGATTGCGGCCAGATCCCTGTGGTCGATAATCCGAGCACGCGCCGGCCGGTCGGAGTCGTGACCGATCGCGACATCATCTGTCGCGCGCTCGCGCGGGGAGAAAATCCGATGGGCTTGACCGCGCGCGACGTCATGTCGGCGCCGGCAATCACCGTTCCCCCGGAGATGCGGGTCCTGGACTGCTGCAGGGTGCTCGAAGAGAAGCAGGTCAGGCGCGCGCCGGTCGCTGATGAAGAGGGACAATGTTGCGGGATCATATCGGTTGCCGACATTGCCCAGACCTCTCCGGAGACGCTCACGGGGGAGGTTGTGAGGACGCTGTCGGAGCGAACGCTATCGTCCAGCGGCCGTGAGCATCGGCTCTCGGTTTAGGGGTCGCACAAGCGATACGCAAGTCGACCTTGGTGAAATCGTCGCGCGGTGCATCGAAGCGATGCACCGCGCGGCAGCCCCCTCAGTACCCTGCCCTCTCCCGTAGAAGCCGCGGGCCGGCCATGGTAGGATTCCGCCTCGACGCTTCCTTCACCAAGACGCGCGCACAGAGGTCGACAACCATGCGCACCCACCGCATCCCTGCCGGCGCGCTCCTCCTCGCGCTGGCCACGAGCAGCTGCAGCCTCGAGAACCCTGTCGCACCCGTAGGATTCGAGCCGGCAGGCGCCGGCAATTCACAGACCCTCCTAACTCGTGGACCGTTGGATCCGCGCCTGCCCCCGCCCGGTCATGAGGCGGCGTCGGCCGCGCCGGAGGAACGGGCGCTGTTCGATCGCCTGGAGTTGGCTGCAGGCGAGCCTAAGCTCAACGCTTCCTCAAATCCTGTCGTGTTCTGGAATCGGCTCACGCGGGACTTGGGCGCCGCGGCCAAGCTGCCGCCGCCGATGCTGGCGCGCGATTACGCCCTGGTTCAGGTAGGTGTGTTCGAGGCCCTGGTGGTATCGGAGAATCACCTTCGTGGCAGCCTTCCGCCTCACGCCGTCGCCGCGGGTGTCGCATCGCGGGTACTGACCTTCCTTTTCCCGGCCGATGGCGCGCTCATTGACGCGGCCGCGGCGGAGCAGATCTCCCTGGCCGGCGGACCTCGAGGTGCGGTACTCGGGGGCTGGACTCTGGGCCGGGCGGTCGGCCGAATCGTAGTCGAGCGGGGGAAGCAGGACGGGTCCGACCTACCGTTCGACGGCACCGTCCCCAACGGGGATGGCATCTGGACCGGGACCAATCCGGTGCTTCCCATGTGCGGGTCGTGGAAACCCTGGATTCTCAAATCGGGCTCGGAGATCCAACCGGATCCGCCGTACGCCTTCGGCTCACCCCAAGACCTTGCGGACACGCAGGAGGTCTACGACGTTTCCCTGCACCGCACGCCGGAGCAAATCGCAATCGTCCACAAATGGGCCGATCGCTCGCCGCCGACGATCTGGAACGAGCTTCTGAACGACCGCATCGAGGGATCGAGCCTGGATCTCGCCGCATCGGCCCGCGCGCACGCCTACCTCAACGTGGCATTGGCCGACGCATTCATCTCGTGCTGGGAGACAAAATACACGTACTGGACCGCCCGTCCGTTCCAGCGCGTTCCGGGGCTTGTCACGGTCATCCCCACCCCCAATTTCCCTACCTACACGTCGGGCCACTCCACCATCTCAGCGGCCGCTGCCGCGGTCATGGGGGAGGTTTTCCCGAGCGAGCGCGACTACTTCGTGCAGCAATCCGAGGAGGCCGCGATGTCCCGCCTCTACGCCGGGATTCACTTCCGTCACGACAATGAGGAAGGCACGAGGGTGGGGCGACTGATCGGTGACCGCGTTGTGGATCGGATGCGTGCGGGTAACGCGGAAACGTTGCTCGCCGGAAGGTAGCCGCTACACGACGTCACCGCTCCGCGAGGAGCTTGACGATCGCCGAGCGCATGGATTCGTAGTCGCGCCGGGCTTGCCGGTCCTTGGAGCCCTTCGAATAGGTACCGCCGGACTGGATGTGCCTCACGATTCCCTTGCGATCGATGAGGAGCGACGCGGACGTGAACTCCGCTTCCGGTACGCGGTCGAGCCAGAGCCGTCGCAAGGCGCTCCAGTCGTCATCGACGGCGACCGGAAAGCGGAACCCGAACGCCTTCACGTAGTCGCGCACTTCCTCGACCGTCGTGGGCCGCGGCCGAGGCTTGGGCGTGTAGAACCCGATCACGACCATTCCTTTCGGGCCGAACTCGCGGTAAAACTCGTTCAGCGCGGGCGCCGTACCGCGGCAGAGCGGGCATCGCGCGTCCATGAAGAAGCGGATGAGGACCACCCTGCCTCGAAGATCGGCGAGCCGGAGCGGACCGCCTTGGACCCATCGTTCCTCCGGCCAATCGGGCGAAGGAAGGCCGACGATGTCCGCCCCTTGTGCGAGGGCGAAGAACGCAAGAAGGATGAACGGCACGACAAGAGCTTACGTCAGCAGGTCCGTATGTATGAGGAGAATCGCGTCACCGTCGGTGTTCCATAGTTCACCGGCGCACCTTCACCAAGGGGAGGATCCCATCGCGAGAATCAAGGCCCGTCTCCTCGTCGCCTTATCCTTCCTCCTTGTGACGACCGCGGCGATCCTCCCCGCGGCGGATGCCGAATTCAATCCCCTGGTGAATGAAGCCGTCGTCGAAGGCCCCGCCGTCGAGGTCTGGCGTCTGATCACCACGAAAGCAGGCGTGGAATCTTGGATCGTGCCTCATGCGGAGGTCGACCTGCGCGTCGGGGGTCTCATGCGAACCAATCGCGATCCCGATGGCAGAATCGGTGACCCTCATACGATCACGAGCCGAATCGTCGCCATCGTCCCGAAGCGATTGTTCTCGCTTCGAATCGACGATGCGCCCGGACTCCCCCTCTCGGACAACATCGAGGGAACCTGGTACGAGATCCACCTGAATCCGCTCACGAGGGGAAGAACGCGCGTCCGCTGCGTCGGTCACGGCTTCGCAAGTGGCCCGATGGGACTCCTTGCGCGGTCGTTGGTGGACGCAGGCAGCGCCCGGGCGCTCCGCCAACTGCAGGAAGTTTTCGCTGAACGGAACGCAAAGCCGGCGAAGAGAACCTGATCGGTCCTCCTCCCACCGAGTCTCGCCCCGCGCACGCCCCGACGCTTTCAGCTTGAATCGCGGGCGCCCAGAGACGAAACTGGGGGTTCTGGACCGGCGAGGGTCAGCGGCAAACCATCTCGGAGATAACGATGGCGGGTAGAGGAAATCCATCTTTTCTCAAGAACCAGAAGGCGAAGAAGCGGGTCGAACGGGCGAACGAAAAGCGGGCCGCCCGGCAGGCGCGTCAAGCCGAGAAGGCCGCGGCCCGCGCCGCGGCGGCTGCGCCTGAGCCGCCCCCGACCGAAGCCGACACCGCGCAACCGGACAAGGCTCCCGAGTAGCCTCGGGGATCGAGCAAGTGCCGGAGGGGTCTCGGAGTTTACGGAAATCCAAGAGTCGGATGATTGCGGGGGTCTGCGGCGGAATCGCGGAATGGCTGGGCTGGGACCCTACTCTGGTTCGCGTGCTCTACGTCCTCGTATCGATTTTCAGCCTCGCGTTTCCCGGCACCCTTGTCTACATCATCCTCTGGATCGTCATGCCGAAGCCCGAGCCGGCGTGACGCCGAGGCACCTGCCGGGGCGTAGGCCGCGCGAGTAGCCGGGCGGTCTATTTGGGCATCCGCCGAATGCCACTGTGTTTCGAAATGAAGGTTTCCTCCTCCGCATCGCCGTCTCCCCAGATCGCCAACACCCCACCATCCGGCGTGAGGGTAACGCTTCGTTGGGCTCTGGCATGCTGCTCGAAGATTCCATCGTCATACGACCAGTCGAGCTCCAAGAGCGCGACATAGACGTTGGAATCGGAAGTCTTGCGGCCGCCGATCGGGACGCGCGGAGCGATGCGGGCCCGGTAGATGAGCTTGCTCCAAAAGAGAGGATGCGCCTCGGTCTCGCGGACGTTGCCCTCACGATGAAGCTCCGTGAGTCGCGTGTAGTGCCTCAGCGCTCCGGCTGTCACCGCGTAAGGAATACGGCGCTCGCCCGGCCCGTCGCACCACCAGAGCGGGACGCCCCCCGAATCGGAACCCATCTCAAATCCCTTCTCCAGCGCCAGATCGATGAGCGTGTTCCGGGGCGGGTAGACCGATTCCGCGATACCCAGGAGACGGACCGCGATCGAATCGGAGCAATCCCGCTGAATGGACAGCGTGAATTCCCCGTTCGTTTCCTCGCGGCTTGCGGGGCGAGCCTCGACCGCCTGCGTCCTGTCGAGGAAATAGCCGGGCGGCATCGCGGCGGACGGGGCCGCCAGGAACAGGAGTAGCAAGCAGGGCGGAAGGCTCCTCATTCCTGGAGCCTGGACCCAGTTAGGATCCCTTGCAAGCCATAGGTGCGGAGCCGCGGGAGCCCAGTCGATCGCTTAACGCACCAAGGCGAGGGGGTGAGGCGGCGCCGGGCAGGACGGGGGTAGCGGCTACCCTCTGCCCCGCGTCACAAAGAGCGCCGCTGCGGTCCACGTAGGAAAGATGCCGAGCACAGGAACAAGCTCGGCGACGAACGTGGGCAGAAAGGCGATGTGCCAGCCGAGCAGCGAAATCATCGCGATTCCGACGGCCACATCGAGCGCGTCGTTGACGGGCGAGGCGGCGCCGCCGAGGAATGCGGGCACGGCGAAGATTTGGATCGCATCGGCGGCGAACGCGACGAACCGAGCGGCCCAGACGCGGGCGGGCGATGGTGTGGCGCGGGGGCTCATACGCGCCCCATGATGCCCCAAGACAGGGCGGAATGGCCGGAGCGAAATTTCAAAAAGAGTTCTTTACATGCGCCGCCGATTGCCCGATACTCCCGCGTAGCAGTTACCTGACGGTTGTATGCAGCGCAGACGCGATGACATTGCCGCAGGAGAAGCTACCTGCGGCGTTTTTTGTATCCGGGTGGAAGCTCATCCGGGGGCCCGACCATAGTGGCCGGGTTGGCCGATCCGAGAGGACGGTTTGTAGGGGCTAGGCCCCAGTGCGCAAGGAGTACAGAGTGGCTGTAGGAACCGTGAAGTGGTTTAACGAGTCGAAGGGTTTCGGTTTTATCCAGCAGGAAGGCGGCGAGGATGTGTTCGTGCATTACTCGTCCATTTCCGGCGAGGGCTTCAAGACGCTGGCCGAGGGCGAGCGCTTGGAGTTCGAAATCGTCCAAGGACCCAAGGGGCTCCAGGCGGCGAACGTCCGCAAGGCGTAGCCGGCTCGAACCAACATCACCCGAACAAAGCTACGGGGCGGCGCCGAGAGGTGTCGCCCCGTTTCCTTTCCCGCCGCCGGAGCCCGCGCTTGCGTCCGGTTACTTGACCTCCCCCCGGAGCTCTTTCAGCTTTTGCTCCGCTTCCCTATTCCTGGGATCCAGCTCGAGCGCCTTTTCGTAGTTCTGGATGGCGAGATCCTTCTGGCCCGCCGCGGCGTAGGCATTCGCGAGATTGGAATAGGCAAACGATGACTTCGGATTCTGCTCCGCATTGAGGCTCAAGATTCGGATGGCGTCCTGGCTATGCCCTTCGGCAAGCAAGGTGCTGCCGAAGTCATTGAGGTTTCGTTCGCTGAAATCGTACGAGCCGCTGCCGTAGAAGCGATCGCGGAGGGTGTTGTACCTTGCCACCGTGCTGTCGATCCCCGCGGACTCATAGACCGACGCCAGCTCCTCCGCCAACGTCAGAGGTCGCGGCCGCCCGCGGTGGCACGTCACGCAGGCCACCGTGACGCGCTTCGGTTCCGGGAACTTCATCTTGCTCAGATCGCGGTTGATGTTGGCCACCATCTTCATCATCCGCCGGGCCACGTCTTTCGTGGGTTTCTGATCCGAGACGAAATCGTAGGTGGTAAGCGGCTGCCCTTCCTGCCCGACGTGGCAAAAGGGGCACCGGACTCCGAGCGCGCGCGTAAACCCGATCATCGTGGCGCTGAGTTTTTCCTTCGGCGTGTTCTTGGGAAGAACTTTGAGGTTCTTGGCCTTCTCGGGCCATTCGAACCTTTGCTGGGCGGACGCCACGCGGGCCGTAGCCGTCACGGCCACCGCAACCGTTGCTCCTAAGGCGAAGAAACTCCGGACACGTCGGCGCAAGTTCATCGCGGCTCCTTCCGGCACGAGATCGGGGAGTATAGCCCAGCGTTCGTTCGCGAAATCAGGGTCCAGCGAGAGAGGCTGCTCCGAGCCCCGCGGCGCGACCCGTCGCCCAGGCCCATGCGAAGTTGTACCCCCCGATGGGCCCGAACGCATCGAGGATTTCGCCGCAAAGGAATAGCCCCGGGCAAATCCTGCTTTCCATGGTGCGCGGATCGATCTCGTTCAGCGCCACACCCCCGCCGGTGACCTCCGCCCTCGTGTAGCCCTCGTCCCCCGTCCAGGGAAGCGCATGCTTCGTCAAGGTCTCGACGATGCGAAGGCGTTCCTCGCGCCTGAGCCGAGATCGTTGGGTCCTCCCGTCGACGCCCGCCACCTCGAGGAGCGTCTCCGCCAGCCTCGCCGGGAGGTGCGGCCGGAGAAGGCCAAGCAGGGTGCCCTCTTCTTGACGCAGG
The DNA here is from genome assembly GCA_036505295.1 of Candidatus Eiseniibacteriota bacterium. GTDB lineage: Bacteria > Eisenbacteria > RBG-16-71-46 > SZUA-252 > SZUA-252 > WS-7. Next base: position 38,388 of record DASXTQ010000071.1, on the reverse strand, counting down.
ATTCGATCCCATTGCTTCGCATCGATTGTCGTCCAGCGCACGTAAATCCTCTGCCGCTCGCCTCCCGCGCGGCGCGAGAGGACGGCGAGGTGTGAGATGTTGAGCACGGCCGGCCCGCTGTATCCCTTGTGCGTGAACAGGAAGCCCCCGCTCGTCACGAGCTTTCGCTTGGGACCCGGCGCTTCCATCGTCACCGGGAGCGAGACGCCCGTGAGAGCCGCGTACCGGTGCGGCTCGGCGGTCAGCGGCGTGAGTGCTGGGTAGGTGTCGTGAATCGTATGGCCGAGACGGCGAACAAGGTCGAGACCGGTGCCGTCGCTCCCGGTTGCCGGGACCGAGAGCCCCCCGGTCGCGATGACGACCCGCGCCGCGCGGATCTCGAAACCGCCTTGAAGCCGGATCCGCCAGGCGGGCTGGTCCGGGTGAGCGACCGGGCGCGGCTCGGGCTCGAGGCCCGTCACGTAGGAATCGAAGCGCAGCTCGGCCCCATCGCGCTCGGCCATGTCCCGAAGCCGGTCGCGCACGTCGCGCGATTTGTTGGAAACTGGAAACAGCTTTCCCGTCTCGGGCTCGAGGGCGAGCGGAAGGCCCAACTCTTCCTCGAAGAACCTCCGTTGCTCTTGGAGCGGCCAGGACAGGAGCAATTTCTTGAGGGTGTGCGGCGAGGACGCGGTGACGAACTGAGCGGGCTCGATCGCGGAGGGGAGAACGTTGCATCGCCCTCCACCGCTCATGAGTATCTTTCGGCCGCCATCGCGCGTCCTCTCGAGCAGGAACACGCGGGGACCGGAGAGGGCGCGGGAGCGCGCCGCGAAGATCGCGGCGGCGAATCCAGCCGCTCCCGCGCCGATCACGACGATCGGCGGCCGGTCGTCGCGCCAGCTCAACGTTTACGAACGATGGCTCGGTCCGCTACTTCGTACCCGTCGACTGACTCGGGTCGTCCGACGGGTTCACGTAGGTGAGAACGAAGGGGCCCATGCCATGGACCTGGACCGTCGCTCCCGCTTTGGTCCACGCGTAGTGCCGCGCTTCCGCGGGCAGGACGGCGTAGCCTCCTGCCGGCAGCGTTTTCATGGACGCCTGATCGAACTTTTCGCCCATCCCAAGCGAAAACGTCCCCGCGATCACGGTCACGTTTTCGTCCGTGGGATGCCAGTGCGGGGCGATCTTGTACCCAGCCGGCAGCTTGAGCCGAATCGTGTACGGACCGGGCGCCCCAGGATCGCCGGACAGGACAACGAACCTGGCTCCCTTCCTCAGTACCGCGGGTGGGTCGCCCCACTTCATCTGCAATGGGGTGACCATGACGTGCGCGGGCGCCGCCGGCGTCGCAGGAGTGGGAGTCGCCGCCGCGGGCGGCGCCGTTGCCGCGGGCGCCGGCGTTGCGGCGGGTGGGGCAGAGGTAGAATCCTGAGCTGCTACGGGAAACGCGAGAGCAAGACCGAGGGCCAAGGCCAGCACTAAGGATTTCACGACCGCCTCCTTTTTGACGACTGCCAAACGTCCGTTTCCCCCACGGTGCGTGACCTCTGAATCTATGCCTCGCCCGATGCAAAATCGAATGCTTTCTCAAGTGTCATGCTCCGCCCTTTCGAAAAGATCTCGGAGGCTCCGTCCGCGCCCACAAGATCCCAGAGGGTTTCCAATTCCCCTTGGATGCGGCGCCGATCGGACGGCATGGGTTCCACGCCCAGCATCTCCCGCAACGCGCGGGAGGCCCCATAAAGAATCAGGGCACGCTCCGGCTGGTCCTGTCGGAATTCCAGCGCCGCAAACCGCTCCAGGGCGTCGACCATGGCCTGCCGATCACCCATCTCGCGCAGGATGGCCAAGCTTTCCACGAGGTAGCTCTTGGCGCGCGCGAACTCGCGCGCGTTCGCCGCAAGAAGGCCCAGCTCACCCAGGGAGTAGGCGATTCCGGATCTGTCTCCCAGCTCCCGCTGGAGAGCGAGACCCTGCTCTTGGTAGGCGAGGGCCGCCGAATCGTCGCCATGAGCGCGGGCCGCGGTTCCTAGGCCGTTCAGGCTCACTGCTTCGTTTGTCCTGTCTCCCAGCTCCCGCTCCAGCGCCAGAGATTCCTCGTAGAAGCGCCGTGCCCGTGAGAAGTCCTCCTGACCCAGGGACAAGCTCCCTAGATTGTGGAGGACCGCGGCAATACCGTGGCGATCGCCCACACCGCGGAAGTGGACGAGGCTTTCCTCGTAGGCGGATTTCGCCGCCGTGTGGTCCCCTTTCACGTAGGCAAGATTCCCAAGCTCCTTTAGCGAGAGCGCAAGCTCCTCCCGATCCTCCGTCTCGCGCGCGATTGAAATCCAAGAGTCGATTCGAGTGTGGGAGGCGGCGTAGTCGCCGAGACCGCGAGAGATCACAACAGCGCCGTGGAGCGCTTTGGCGCGCTCCGGGCTTCGGTCCCTCGCCTCGGCGAGGTCCAGGATCTTGCAGAGGCGCCCGTTTCCCTCCTGCCAGAGCCCCCGGATCCACCAGAACCGCCACACGTTCCCGCACAACGAGAGTCCGCGGGCGAAGTTTCCGCGCCCGCTCGCCCCTTCGATCGCCTGGCGGAAATTATCGTGCTCCTCCTCGAGGCGATTGAGCCACGAGGCCTGTTCGGGACCCATGAGCTCGGGCTCCGCGCGTTCCGCGAGCGCTCGATAGAATTCGCCGTGGCGATCCACATAGCGGTCCCATCCTCCGGCGTGCTGGAGCCGCTCCCTCCCGTACGCCCGCAATGTCTCGAGCATTCGGTACCGCGCGGTGTTCTCGAATCCCTCCTCGGGCGTGAGGAGCGACTTGTCGACGAGGTGCGCGAGCAGATCCAGGATCTCCTCTTCCCCAATGCCGTCGCCGGAGCAGACCGCTTCCGCCGCCTCGAGCGAGAGCCCTCCTGCGAAAACGCTGATCCGGTGGAAGAGCTGCTGTTCTTTGCTCTCGAGGAGGTCGTAGCTCCAGTCCACCGTCGCCCGCAGGGTCTGCTGACGCGGAAGGGTCGCCGCGCTCCCGTATGTGAGGAGCCGGAAACGGTCCTCGAGCCGACCAAGAATCTGCGCCACAGGGAGAACCTTGACGCGCGCGGCTGCGAGCTCGATCGCGAGAGGGATTCCGTCCAGACGGCCACAGATCTGCGCCACGGTCCAGGCGTTCTGGTCGGTGAGCGCGAAGGTGGCCTGCGCCGCCGCGGCGCGGTCCACGAAGAGACGCACCGCTCCATAGCGGCTCAGGAGCTGCCGCGGAAGAGGAGCGCCGCGCGGATCAGGGATGCTAAGCGACGGAATTCGCCAGAGGCTTTCGCCCGGCACCCCGAGGGCTTGTCGGCTCGTGGCCAGGATGCGAATCGCGGGAGCCGCCTCCAGAAGCGCCCGGGCAAGCGCGGCGCACGCCGGGGTCAGGTGCTCGCAGTTGTCCAGCACAAGGAGGAGTGTGCGGGAACCCATGTGCTCCGCCAGGGTCGCGAGAAGCGGCCGCTCCGGCTCCTCCCGAAGTCCCAACGCGGTCGCCACGCTCTGCGGCACGAGGCTGGGATCCGAGAGGGCCGCCAGCTCCACCATCCAGGCGCCGTCCGGATAGCTCTCGAGCAGATTGCGCGCCACCTGAATCGCGAGCCTCGTCTTGCCGCAGCCGCCGGAACCAAGAAGCGTGACGAGGCGCGCCGAGGCGAGGAGGCGCGCTACCTCTTCCATCTCATCCTGCCGCCCCACAAAGCTTGTGAGCGAGATCGGGAGGTTGTTCGCGACCCGCGTGGGCTGCGTCTGCAAGCCCTCGGACGACTCCACTGCCGTGGACGGACCCTCGAGCAACGCGCGAAGCGCTGCCGCGATCTCCGAGCCCCGGCCGAAGCGTCGCTCACGCTCTTTCGCCATCGCGCGCGCCACGATCCCGTCGAACGCGCGCGGAAGTCCTTGCTTGATCCTGCTCGGGGCGGGCGGCTCAACCATCGCGATCTCGTGGATCACGGTGAGAGCACTCGGACCCTCGAACGGGATCCGCCCTGTCGCCGCCTCGTAGAGCACGACCCCCAGGGAGAAGAGGTCGGATCGGCCATCCAGTGCGTCGCCGCGCGTCTGCTCGGGGGACATGTACGAGACCGTGCCCGTCACAACGCCTGCTTCCGTCAAATGACTGACCGTTGCGACCGGAGCGGAAGCCGGGCCCGAGGCGCCTTCCAGGCGCTTGGCGAGGCCAAAATCCGCCACCTTGGCGCGACCTGAGCGCGTGAGGAGAATGTTCGCCGGCTTGATGTCCCGGTGGATGAGCCCCACAGCGTGGGCGGACTCGAGTGCTTCCGCAACGTCACCGCCGACTTGCACGATCTCCTCAAGCGAAAGCGGAGCGCGCGCTACCCGGGCGCGGAGCGTTTCCCCTTCGACGTACTCCATCGCGATGAAGTGATAACCGTCCGCTTCCTCCACCTCGTAGATCGTGACGATATTCGGATGGTTCAGGGTTGCGGCAAGCTGAGCCTCGCGGATGAAGCGCTGGCGTGCCGAGCTCGACGTCAGCGCGTCTTCCGAAAGGATCTTCAGCGCCACCGCGCGATCGAGGCGCTCATCACGGGCGCGATAGACGGCTCCCATGCCGCCGGAGCCGAGGTGTTCCTCGATGCGGTACCGCGAGATGGTCTTGCCGACCGGACTGCCCACGTGGGCCTCGGATTGGGAATTGGGGCGGGCCATGGAGGAACTTTAGGTCAAACCCCAGCCCTTTGCCAAATGAGCCGGATTTGGCCCGCTTTCGGCCGGCACGACGAGGACCGCGACGCCTACTACCGAAGTATGGCCATCTTCTTCGCCGACGACGTGCCGTCTGGGTAGGTGATCTTGTAGAAGTAAATACTACTCGCGGCCTTTCCGCCGGAATCAAGCTCCCCGGTCCATCGGGCCTGATAAACCCCGGGGTCCTTCACCGCATCGACGAGTGTCCTGACGCGCCGTCCCGAGACGTCGTAAATCCGGATCGCCACTTTCCCTCTCGCGGCAAGGCTGTAGGAAATGATCGTTTCGGGGTTGAATGGATTCGGACGGTTTTGAGAGAGTGCGTTGATGAAGCGGGGCGTCTCAGGCCCAGGCTCCCCCGTCCCCGTCAGGACCTTGGTATGGTCCTGGATCCGATAGAGCGGCCCGTACGTGCCGGTCTGGAAGCCTGTCAAGGTCGCCCAGTTGCCGTACTTGTTCGCGTCGGTCGGGCACGGCCAGCATGAAGCTGTATCTGTCGTCGTCCTCGGCCCGCGGCAGCTCGTCAGGAACTTGTAGAGCACCTGCGCGCGAGTGTCGACCATGTTCATGCCACCCTGGCGGATGAGCTGGATCGAGAAGCCGTAGCCTACCGCCTTGTTCCTGTCGTGATCAGGGATCACGTCCCTCTCGGCGCTGTGAGCCACCGCGGCCGTGTTCGTCGCACCACCGAACGTCGGATAGGTCGCCGAGTTCTGAGCATCTGCGGTCCCGATTTTGGTCAACGCGTCGAAACGGTCCCCCATCGGGCACCCGCCGTCCACAATATAGCTATAAGCCCCCGAGACGCCGAGCCCGGGACCCGCGGCAGGATCCGCGAACATGTCTTTGATCAGCGGAAACTGATTGCTCGCGCCGCCATTCCACTGGTTCACCGCTGCGGCGACGCCGAACACCTGGGTCGCCAGCGCGTTGTTGTTCGGGTGTGGTACGCCACCCACCGCCAGCAGCGCTGCGAAGAAATCGTTTCCCGTGGAGAGGAGACACCGGTCACCGCCATCGGTGCCCGGCGTGGGCGTGGACCACCATTGATTGATGAGCTTCGAATCGGACTCTTCCAGGACGAACGAGGCCCGCACGTGCGAGGACTCGATCATGATCCGGTACCAGGCGGCGAGGGAGTCCTTGATCCCATACTCGTCCATGTTCGGGAAATAGTTGCCAAGGCGCCCGGGACGAGTGCCGGCGAACTCGTGCCCGCCCACGTTCGAGCCCTGCTCGGTTCCTTGCAGCAGGCGATAGCGATCCGCGCGAACCCCCAGCGCCCGGAGGGCCTGGGTTACCGGATCCGCTGAGGAGCCCCATGCGGTATGAACGCCGTCCAAATTGAGAATCGGCGTGTCCGTGCGTCCGGCCAGAAGGGTACCGCCCGCTCCTGGAGCGTAGGCACCAGGAAGGACGTCGAATTCGATGATATCGGGCGCGCGGATCGAGCCGCCGGGGAGGATTGGCAGGTCCTCGACCTCAAGGGCGCGCAAGTCCGAGCCGAACTGATAGGTTTTCCCCCCGTTGATGTCGACCCCCTTGAAGTAATACTGGAGCCGCGTCCCCCGGGGGAGAAAGCGCAGCGCGGAGTACGACCCTTGGCCGTTGATCGTGAATCCGCCGGGAAGAACCATCCCGACCTTGTCGCGAGGGGGCCAGTTCATCCGGAATTTCGAGTCGATGAGGACCGTGTCTGATCCGCCGACGGCGACGCCGTTCGCATCGAGCTCGCTCGAATCGAAGGGGCTCCAGGTCTTGCTCGCCGGGTCGAACAGCCGGTAAATCACACGCGGCTTGTCGTAAAGGGATATGAAGTTCGGGTTCGTGTGCGCGATGGTCAGCCCCGCGTTCACCGATTTGTCGAACCCATGATGCCAGTTGAGCCCTTTCCCGTTTCTGCGGAGCCCAGAGCCGATCGAAAGGACGACGGAGTCGCCGAGCGGACTGTTGAAGTTGTCGTGTACGGCGGAGGGTTGGCCGTTGTCGGAGCCGCGGACGCCGGGCCAGCACTCGTGAGCCGCCACGGTGCCCCCACTGCAGCCGACGCCACCCATGCTGCCGTCAACGAAGGTCGATTGCGCCAGAAAGGCGGGGTAAATCCCGAACACGGGAGCGGGGACGCCGCTTACGACCTCGAGCCGCAAATCGTCGTAGAGCAAGCCGTAAATCACATCGCCGCAGTTTTGCAGATCGGCCGCGGTCTCCGGAACGCATCGGATCGAGTATCGCAGCTGGACCGAATCGGCCCGGGCTGCCTCGGCAAGCTCGGATCGAACGCTGCCCCACGCTTGGATGGCCCCGACCCGCCGCGTGCCACCGCCGTCCGTGCTTCTCCAGGTCGACCATAGGCCGTCTCGGAAGTACCGGTACTCGGCGAACTGGACGTAGCCCTGATACGCGGGCATGTCCAGGTACTGAGACCACTGCGCGATGACAGAGGCTGTCCCCGCCGGGACTGGAAATGTGCATGAAACGAAGGCGGTCGCTTCGTTCGGCACGGTGTGAAAGGTCGTGCCGTTTCCGCCCATGAACATGAGGTCGGTCGACAAGTTCTTCGGCGAGCAGACGTCGGGGGTCGGAAGATTATTCCCCGAGACCAGCTGCCAGAAGGTGCCCACGCCCGGTGGAACGCGGGCCGAGATCACGGGAGCGCCGGACGTTCCTTTGATCACGTTGCCGGAGAAGGCGTCGACCCCGCCGGAGGGAGCCTCGTCCGTATAAAGGGAACCGTTGTCGCTTGTGGAGATGTTGTCGAATTGCGGCCCGTGGCCATCGGGCGAGAGCCCGTCTTCCGACGATACAAAGCAATCCGAACGGAATACCAGATACAGCGCGCGGTGCTGTGCCTCGATCGTGAACGACGCACCCACTACGGTGGTCGGGGGTCCTGACGGGCTCCCCTGAATCTGAACCGTACCGCCGGTCGTGTTCCCACCGGTCGCATTGGGTGTGCCCGGCGATACACTCCCTGTCCAACCAACCAGGAGCCTTGCGTTGCCCGAGGAGCCGTCCGCGATGATGTTGTCCAGGACCCCGCGATTGTTCCCGATGGGATCCGTGGCGCCATCGCCGCCACCGATCAGGTACGCGTGGTCGTAGTAGGACTCGCCGCTGAAGTTGTACGTTACCGTGAGGTCATAGTTGCCGGCATGGGTACCCGTGTCGAGGTAAAGAATCTGATAGGTAAAGTTGGAATACCCGTATTGGACCACCCAGTTCGCGTCGAACTTGCCACACCAGAGCATCCGGCTCCCAACGAGCGCCGGCGGGCAGGTTACCCCGGGGGTGCAGGTCGCGTTGTCCGAAACGTGCCAGAGGATCTCACGGAGAGATTGGTCGACGACCGTGTAAGGCCCAGTTCCCCCGGGCGTGTAGGTGTTCAGCGAGTCGGCCTGCGGTGTGGAACGACCCGCCCAGGTGCCGGCGTAGCGATCCGAGCACGCGCCGGGGTATTGCAGCCACGTCGTCGTTGCGGCCGGGGACTGGCGAAACTCACCGCCGGGTCGGGCGGAGGAAGTGATGGACGGCGACGTAACGGCGTCAGCGCTGATCTTGATCCGCTCGGCGGCGCTCGCCCGTCCCGCCAGACAGATCAGGGTCGCGAACGCGCATGAGGCCGGGAGAACGAAGCGGATGAATCGGCTGGGAAGGCACGGATCCATGCGACCTCCACATTCCCCCGCGCCCCAGGAGGGAGGTTAACAAGAGGACGATATCACGAAATCACGCGCAGGTCAAAGACCTAGCGGATGAGAGGGGCAGTGTCAACTAGGTAGATCTACCTACTTTATCTACGCATCGCGTCGGTATCTCGGGTGGTCGGATAGGTGGTCCTCATGTACCATGCCGAGGCGAGGAAAGGAGGCGCATACGCGAAAGCTCCGAATCGGAATCGTGGATCTTGTGGCCCGAGCACCGACTCATTCTTTGTACGCCCGGCTCATGCACGCGAATCTGGCCAGCATCATGCCCCAGGTCATTGCCGTCTGGTGCGAGGAAGCCGGGCACGATGTCCGCTTGGTCTGCTACACCGGCTTCGAGGATCTCACGGATGTACTGCCCCGCGACATTGACGTGCTGTTCATTAGCGCCTTCACCCAGGCGGCCCAGCTCTCCTACTCGATCAGCAGCCTGTTCCAGCAGCGCGGCGTGGTCACGGTCCTCGGCGGGCCGCATGCCCGTTGCTACCCCCAAGACGCGCAGAAGTATTTCGACTACGTCCTGGGCTTTACCGACAAGGAGACGTTGAACGCGGTCCTCACGGACTGCACGCCTCACCGGCCGATGGGGATCCACCTGACCGCGAAGGCGCAGCCTCCGACGCTGCCGGGCGTTCGGGAGCGCTGGAAGTTCATTGAGCCGATCCTCGCCAAGGCGCCCATCTTGAAAATCGTGCCGATGATCGGCAGCCTGGGATGCCCCTATACGTGCAGCTTCTGCATCGACTCGGTTGTCGCGTACCAGCCGTTGGGCTTCGAGCAGATCCGGGAGGACCTTCGCTTCCTGCGTACGAAGATGAAGCGGCCGCGCGTCGCGTGGCACGACCCGAATTTCGGCGTCAAGTTCACCGAATACATGGACACCATCGAAGGGGCGGTGCCCCCGGGGAGCATCGACTTTCTCGCCGAGAGCAGCCTCTCGTTGCTCTCGGAGCCGCACCTGGTCCGTCTGAAAAAGAATGGGTTCAAAGCGATCCTGCCGGGGATTGAGTCGTGGTACTCCCTCGGGAACAAGGCGAAGACCGGGAGCACCACGGGGGCCGAAAAGGTCCGCCAGGTCTCCCAGCACGTAAACATGGTGCTCCGCTACGTCCCCTACGTGCAGACGAACTTTGTGCTGGGATTGGACGTGGACCAGGGTGCCGAGCCGTTCGAGCTGACGAAGCAGTTCGTGGACATGACGCCGGGCGCGTTCCCGGGCTATTCACTCCTCACCGCATTTGGACAAGCGGCTCCGCTCAATTTGGAATTTCAGAAGGACGGCCGGGTCATCGGGTTCCCGTTCCACCTTCTCAACAACAACCACGCCATGAACGTGATACCCAAGAACTATGGCTGGCCTGAGTTCTATGATCACGTGATCGATTTGACGAAATACTCCTTCTCCTGGCGGGCGATCTGGAACCGGTACCGCGCCGTGAACGAGAGGATCCCCCGTTGGATGAACGTGGTGCGTGCGATATCCACGGAGGGATTCGGACGGATTGGATATCATTCGAAGGTGCGCCGGCTACTCCGGACCGATCCTTCGTTCCTTCCCTTCCTGAACGGAGAGAGCGATCGGTTGCCGTCGTTCTACCGGAACCGGGTAAAGGGCGATCTCGGCAAGCTGTGGCAGCACCTCCCCGATGGGGCTCTCCACCACGATCCCAACGCCTACCTGAACGGACAGCCGGAATTGACGCGGCCGCACCCAGGCAAGCAGGCGGCTCGCTCCTAGGCTGGATCGGCGCTTCTGCCCACCCGACTCAAAACGCAAGGTCCCGGCGGCTCTCACCGCCGGGACCCTGTACGGCTCCTTTTGACCTAATGTGCGTGGAGCAAATCCGTGTGGCTCCCACGCCTCAGTCAGGGCTTGGGCTTCTTCTCCTTCTCAGGGCGGAACGGCTCCTTGAGCACGACCTTGACGCCGGAGATGGTTCCGGTCAGGACAGAACGCACCTGCTCCACGGCCGTTGATCCGATCTCACCGGCCGCCCGCAGCGCGCCCGATCCAGCCGCCGCTGCCGCATCCTCCGCGGTCATGCCAAGGTCGCGCGCGGCCGCGATCGCTCCTTCGACCGCCCCCTTGGCAGCCTGACCAACGTTTCCACCTACCTCGGACGTCCCCCTCACCAAGGCCGCGGCGCTCGCGCTCACCGTCTCCACACCGGCTTTGCCCACCTCCTGGGTGCCGCGCAGAGCTCCGAGCATGATGGATCGGGCCGCGCTCCCGACCTCACCGCCGACCTCGGCCACACCCTGAATCGCCCCCGTGATGGTGTCCACGACGAGGGCGATGATTTCCGCGCCCGTCGCGCGGGTACCCCGGAGTGCGCGTACAAGTGCGCTGCTCATGGCGTCCGCAATCGCTCCGGCAACGTCGCCGACTCCCTGAATTGCCGAAACGACGTAGTCTCTTGCCTCCGTCACGAGGTTCTTCGTTTCTCGGCTGTTCATGGGATTTCCCTCCTTCGTATGAAGAGCCCGGCCTCACCGGACTCCGGCCACGTAGGCCATCAGGGCTCCCCGCATGCCACGTGCCATTCCTCGCCCTGATACTAACGAGCTGTATCCCAACCACTTGCGTCGATCGAAGCCTGTGGGAATCCAAGGGAAAGCAGCCCGGGACGTTCACTTTCGTACACCGAGCCTCGGCGGAGCGCTGGGCGGAGGGTGCGGCGGAGTTCCCTATCGGCCCCGCGCCGGGCCGTCTTCCACCTGCGCGTGAACCTGCCTTCTGAACTCCAGCGGATGGGCGATCCGAGCGAACGACTCAGGCGTGCCACCGGTGCCGCGCACGATCACCGTTCCGAAGCCGAGCATTCTTCCGGAGGGCGACTCATCGACCCCGATGCTCTCGATCTTGGATAGGAGCAGCTCGATGGTTCGCCGGCTGAGAAGCCCGGTCTTGATGAGGACCCGCTTGTTCGTCACCGCGATCTCGGTCGCGTTCCGTCGAAGTATCCCGAACCCAATGATCGCGGCAGCAAGCACGAGGAAAAACGCTCCCGTGCCGGCGGCGACGGAATGGGACTGGCTGCTGCCCGTCCGGGATGCGACGGCGCCGAAGAAAAGAGCCACGGAAATCAGACCGAGGAGTGAACCTACCAGCGCGGGCCAAAAGAGGACGATCCAGTGGAGCTTTGTCCGATACAGGATTGTTTCGCCGGGAATGAGGTTATTCTCCACGTAACTCAAGGCGAACCCTCCAAAGTTTCCGCCAGGAACGCGCGGACCGCACTACCTCCCGAAGCTCCTCGGTCGTCAGCTCAAACCTTGGGGGTCACGCGGAGGGATCCCTCGGGTTTCGGCTCGTCCTTTTCGAAAAAGCGCTCGTCGCCCCATCCCGGGTGGCTCGCGCTCCACGTGGACTGCCGGTCCCCCCATTGCTCGACCGTGCGCAGGAGAGCCTCCATTCGCGCGAGCGCTTCTTCCCGCCACGCGAGGGACCGGTGATAAGGATACCCGCGAGCCACGCGGTCGACGAGGAGATCCTCGTACGGAAGGGGCGTCTCGAAACGCTCCCGCAGCTTGAAAAGCTCCGCCTCGAGCTGGTCCAAGAGCACCAGGAAGCGCACCCACCGATGCTCGTCGAAGGTGAAGTTGCGGAGCATCTTTCCAGCCGCCTGCCCCTTCCGCCGAATGCTCCCGATCCGCTCGGCCCCCATTCCCAAGTTGAGCCCGCCCTCGCCTCGTGAGAACCGGATGCTGACGATCCGGTCACGATAGCTGGGCAGCATGGCCTGGGTTCGGTCACGATAGTTCTGGGCTGTGGACCAGATGGCCCCGAAGAAGCTGGCGAGGTTCTTGATCGGAACCCACTCCGGACGCTGCGGGGCGTTGGCTTTGGGAAGATAGACCGAACGCACGAACTCGGGATCCTCCTGAAACACCTGGGACGGACCCGAAACCCTGCTGAAGTACTCTGCCCGGAGTAGCCTCCGGGTGGTCACGCCTCTCTCCGTGGCGACCGGCAGCTCTGTCTCGAATGATTCCTCCGGCATCTGGGTGAGATTGATCCCGAATGTCGGCCGACCCGGAAGCCATCGATCGAAGAAGTGGATGGGGAAATTGCTTGCGATCCCTCCGTCACTGAACAGGTTCTCGTGGAGGTCCTCATCCGGATCTTCGAGAACCACGGTGTCTCCCACGCGCCGATTCTCGTAGGCAGACTGCCGGATCGTATAGAGAGGAACCGCGCTCAGGAGCGCGGGGAAGCTCATGCTGAGACGGGCCGCGAATACGACAGGGAGATCCGCCGCTTCCGGCACGAAGTGAACGCGGTCCAGCTTTTCCAGGGAAATGCGCTCCGACCTCGCGGTGGTCATTCTCTCCACGACGTTGGCGGGGAAGAACCGGCGCATCTCCTCTTCCTTGAACAGGAACAGCTGCTTCTCGAAGGGAAGCACGTAGGGTTGATTGTGGCTCAGGTCCGTCGCGATCATCCGCAAGTCGATGCTCTGCTCCTTGCCCTCCTTGCGGGAAGACAGCCCTTTTCGTTGGAGATCCCCAAACGTCAGGGGCGGGCCGTTCGGATCCAACCCGGCGAGCTCGTTGATCCGGGTACTCAGCCAATCCGTGAGCGCATCCGAAGCGGAAGGGGTCTCGGGATCCTTTCGCCCCGTGCATAAACCGAAGTGATTCTTCGGCAGATTCCTGGTCGCGATCCGGAGCAGATGGGAACCGCTGGCGACGATGGCGCCGAGCAGCCCAAGCAAGACGCCGCCGGCCGAAATGACGAGTAGAGCCGCAAGTACCATGACGCCGCCCGCGTGCGGGAAGAGGACCCGCACGATGCATGCCGCGAACGCGAGGCCGAGCGCCGCGCCCAGGATCCCGCCGATCCAAAAGGCCGCCGCGTCCTTTCGCAGGACGAGGACCCGCCGGAGCAGGCCCGCCCATTTGCGACCGGTACGCACGCCAATCGTCGAAGGCTGCCCGGCGGAACGGGTCGTCTCTTCGTTGAGCGCGAGGAGCACTCGGTACAATGCAGCGGTGGATCGACTCGGCTGGAACAGGTTGAGGAGATTACGACCCGTGGAGAGCCACTCGTCCAAATCTCGAAGTCTCTCGAAGCCGCCCGGAAGCTTCGGATCCGACGGCTCACGTCCATACTCGGCCGCGGCGGCCAGAGCGGCGGCGATCGCGCCGGCCGACGTTCCTCCGATGGACCGGAACCTGTACTCCTGCGCCAGTTCGAGAAGAGCCTGCGGGTAGACGATGCCGCTCGTGATCCCGCCCTTCATGACGAGATCGCATTCTCGTGTGGGGTTCCGGTATGGGTCGGCCATGGCGCTGTTCCGCGACTTCAGTCGCGGCCGAAGCAAAATAGAGCTTCGACGTGCCCCCGTCCAGCCCTCCGATCGGAGGCGCAAACCCATACCGTCCCGCCGGCGACGGAAGGGACCAGCACACGGGTGCTGCGGCAATCCTATTGGCTCTTGTGGGAGCCCTTCCGCACCGCCTCGAGCGCCCGAGCCACGGCGTCGCGCACGGTTGGACGCTTGCTCTCCAGCTCGCGGGCCAGTACGGCGAGAGCGGCCGGGGTGCCGAGCCATGCGAGGGCCAGCGCTGCGTCCTTCCCTCCCTCTTGAGCGCCGGACCGAGACTTCGCTCCCGAGATCAGCATTTGCTCCAATCTCGGAACGAGGGTGTCCGACCCTGTAACGCCCAGCGCTTCGAAGAAGGCGGTCCGCTCGTCGGCTTCGCGGGTTGCGAACTCGGGCGACTCGATCACGGTCCAGATGATCCGCGCCGCGCGTTCATCCCCCCTCTTGGCGATCAATTGTGCAACAAGGATGCGGACGCTCTTTTCGGGATCCCGTAACGCGGAGTTGAGGTAGGCACGGCTCGTGGCCGTGTCGATTCCTCTCAAAGCGCGGACGGCCTCGCTTCGGACGCGAGCGTCGTTGTGACAGAGGGCGCTCCCGAGTGCCCTCTCCACACCTTGGTGCGCGATCCGGCCAAGGACATAGAGAATGTTTCGCACCACAAACCAACGGGAGTCCGAAAGCCTTTCGATCAAGATGTCGACGTCGTTCCTGCAGGAGATCGCGAGCGCCTCGCAGAGGGCTCGACGGATCCTCATCTCACTGATCTCACTCAACAGGTCGCAGACGCCCGGTGCGGAGGAAGGACCCAGCCGCGCCAGAAAGCTCGTGAGCGCGCCGAGATCGATCTCTGGGTGTGCCGTGAGAACCGGGCCCAGTCGACTCACGAAGTCGTGCCGCCCGATGTCTCGAACGATTTGGTCCGCGGCTGCCAGGAACGCACCCGATGCGACCGGCTTGGCTCCGGAGATCTGGCGGAGCCGGTCCATCAGTTGGTTGGCCAGCAGCAGGTCCCCCTCCAGAACGGCTTGCTCGACGATAGAGCCCATGGTCGACGCGGTTTCGAGATATGGGGCAGGTTCCTCCTCAGCGCCGAGGATTGCCGAAAGGATCTCCAGCACCTCGTCCCTTGGGGAGACCGCCTGCTCGATGATGGCGAGCATGCGGATATTCGCGGCCTCGATCTCGCCGAATTCGAGTTGTGAGACAAGGTCCTCGTTCCAGGCGGACTCGGTCCCGATCGGCAGCGACCAATCATCCGACCGGTCCTCCCCTTCTCCCTCCGCGTCCGAGTTCGTTTCGTGCCCCGACGGCCACGGGATCTCGCCGGCCGCCGCGCCGCCGCCCTCATGGTCCTGCGACTCCTCGAGGGGAACGCAAACGACCTCGATGTGCCGGAGGCTTCTTTCCCAGAGGAGCGTTACGACATCGTCGGGGCCTTTCTCGCGCCGGTCGGTCGCCCACTTCATGACGTTCACGAAGTCCCACAGTTCCTCCCGCTCCAGCCCCCGACGCAGAGCGATTTCGCGCACCCCGTCACGGAAGAGCGCAAGGGACAGTGAGCCCTCCCGGGCCGAACTGTGGTAGACGCACTGTCCCTCGAAGGTGAGACTGGACTCCTCGACGATGATCCTGAGATCCCCGACCTGGTTGAGGCAGGACTGAGTCATCGCATCGAGATCGGCCCGAGCCTTGTGGAGCGCGGGGTCGTCGCGCACGGGTACCCGGAGCGCCTCGATACTGCGCACGAGGGCGTCGACCCAATCGCCGACGTACTTCGCTTCCGAGGCGGCCACCTGGTCGCGGACGAGGGCAGCCTTCTCCCCAGGTGTGTCTGCCTTTTTCGGCACGGTTGTATCCATATCGACGGATGTATCGACCGGGCCAAGGCGCACCTTAAGCGCCCCCGGCACCTGTCGATCGACACGCCGCCTGTCACTCGACGTGTGGAGTCCTCATGCGGCATGATGGCCGCTCAAGAGGCCCGCGAGCGCAGGAGGCAAGTTCACCCACCGAGAGGAGCGCACGGTGACGTCCAAGAACCATCTCGCCATCATTGGCGCCGGAAATATCGGAACCTCGATCGCGGAGGGCCTGGTCGAGTCCGGCCGGCTCCCTGCCGGAAGCATCGCCCTCACGAGAAGGAAAGTCGGTCTCTTGGATGATTACAAGCGGCGAGGCTTCAGCGTCCATTCGAGCAACCTCGAGGCGGTCCGGAAGTCCGACGTGATCCTGCTATCGGTAGAGCCTCGGCAGATCGACGGAGTCCTTCGGGAGATCGGGGCCGAGATTCGGCCCGACGCCCACGTGGTGGTTTCGGTTGTATCGGGGGTCAGCATCAAGCAAATCAAGGCTCTAATCGGAGCGAAGGTCCCCGTGGTGCGGGCCATGCCGAACACCGCGATCGCCATCCGCGAGTCGATGACGTGCCTCGCCGCCGACAGCAGCGATCGCGAAGCGATCGGGGTCGCAAAGTCCCTTTTCGACGCGGTCGGAAGGTCCCTCGTGATCGACGAGGAGCAGATGATCGCGGCGACTGCGCTCGGCGCCTGCGGCATCGCGTTCTTCCTTCGTGCGGTGCGGGCGGCCTCGCAAGGGGGAATCGAGATCGGCCTTCACACGGACGAGGCGCTCCTCATCGGCGCGCAGACCGCCCGCGGCGCGGCATCTCTGCTCCTCCAGCGTTCGAAGCACCCCGAGCACGAAATCGACCTCGTCACGACGCCGCGCGGCTGCACGATCGCGGGGCTCAACCGAATGGAGCACGAGGGATTCAGCTCTTCCATGATACGTGGGATCGTGACCTCGGCCGAAAAGGCGGCAGGGCTGTATCAGGACAAAGAAAGCGACTGAGCCGCGTTTCGCGGATCCGTCTCTACGGGACCCGGCGTCGTTCCTTCAGCACCTTGTCCGTCAGATCCGCCCCTCCAGGGCCTACGACCGTCCGGATCTTCGCCGTGTTGAGGAACGAGGTTTGGCCATTGGCGAGGACCACCCTCACGTATCCCATGCTCCAGGGTTCGATGGATACCGCGGAAAGAGTATCCCCACCATCGAGGGTAAGCGTCAGCGTCGCTGGCTCGGTGTCCGGTGGTCGTGACTCGGAGCGAGGGTCATACCTTCGGTGGGTCCATGTGTAGGATACGCCGGCACGGACGGCGCTTTCGTTGATCCCTTCGGAGCCGCCCAGCCTTCCACCCACGTTCGCGCGAAAACCGCAGGCGAGGCGGATGTCGGTGCCGGCGATGAGACCTGCTCCATCGAACGGCTCGGGAGAGCCGAGTCCGATCCAACCGCGCACGGCCGGGCTGACACCGATCCCGAGGGCCGCTTCAAAGACACCGCCGCTCGAAGCGTACGGAGCGCCCTCCATCAGCCGAAGCGAGAAATCCGTTCGACGCGGGTTCCCGAACCGAAGATGCGCGCTCACGGGCGGGATGTCAAAATCGAGCGGCCCAATGGGCAGCCGCTCTCCGTGGGGCGTCACGTACCCCGCACCGATTCCGAAGCTTTTCCACTCCAGCCCCACATGCGGATTCCATAGAAACCGATCCACCTCGCTCCCGGCGGAATCACCCGCCGGGGCGGGCACCCGCTGCCCTCGAACACCAAGGACCAGCGGCCCGCGGAATTCGTGCTCCAGGGTGGCAGCGACATCATGAAAGTCGCGTTTGTACTTGCTCAGAACCTCGCCCTGGCAGCCACGAGTGACCACGCCATAGGAACCCGCGCCCGCCGCGATCCCGAACCGCGTAGCGGAGCTATCGGAATAGTCGCCCGACTGACCTATTGCGAGGGGTGCCATCGCAACCATTCCGATCCAGGCTCGCCAGGACCGAAACAAGGACCGACTCGCTCGCGGGGATTTCATTTTGCTCACCTCCGGAGTCTTCACCGTTTCGAAATCTACCCTCTCGGCCGCTCGGTTTCCAAGAACGCTTCCATGACGACGAACATCAAGATCCATACCGACCGAGAGTTCGTCGCACGAACGGGCGCAAGAGCAACGGTGAGAGAGAATTAGGGGGTCACGCCGGCACGACCGGGTCCGGTAGAATGGACGGTCGGGAGCACGAACCGATACCTCAGGCGTCTAGCGGCGGATACCGTCCGGGGGCGCGACTTTCCCCAAAATCTGCCGTAACCTATGACCCGCTGTGGCCGTATTCTTATCGTGATTCGGCGCACAACCTAAGATATTGACTCAGAGGGGACTGGAGGCTGCTGGGCCATGAAGATGAAGAAGAAACCAATTTTGATCGGCGCCGGGATCCTGGTGGTGGTCGCCGTCGTCAGTGGCATGGCCCTGCGCGGTCGCGGAAACAAAGCACCGGAAGTTCAAACAGCCAAGGTCGCCCGCCAGAAGATCGTCCAAAAAGTAAATGGCACGGGGA
This sequence comes from Candidatus Eiseniibacteriota bacterium, assembly GCA_036505295.1. Lineage (GTDB taxonomy): Bacteria > Eisenbacteria > RBG-16-71-46 > SZUA-252 > SZUA-252 > WS-7. Next base: position 20,248 of record DASXTQ010000071.1, on the reverse strand, counting down.
AGATACAACCCAAGACCCAGGTAGAGATCAGCGCCGACGTGAGCGCCAAGATCATCAAGTTGCCGGTCGTCGAGGGGCAATGGGTGGAAAAGGGCGCCTTCCTGGTGGGGCTGGCCCGGGAGCGGTACGTGGCCGCGGTGCAGAGCGCTGAGGCGAGCGTGAGCTCCGCGGAGGCGAACGCCTCTCTGGTAAGCGAGAACATGAGCAGGGCCGAGAACGAATACAAGCGGTCGAAGGAACTGGTCGCGAGCAAATTGGAGTCCCAGTCTTCCTTCGAGGCCAAGCAGGCCGAGTACCGGGTCGAGGTGGCGCGCCACAAATCGGCCATGGACCAGGTGCAGCAGGCGAAGGCGGCGTTGAGGCAGGCTCGCGACGATCTCTCCAAGACCACCATCTATGCTCCGATGTCCGGCACGATCAGCGCATTGAACAAGGAGCAGGGGGAAATCGCCCTCGGTTCGCAGTTTCAGAAGGACGTCATTCTGATCGTCGCCGATCTCTCGGCGATGGAAGCCCAGGTCAATGTGGACGAGAACGACATCATGTCGGTCGCCGTCGGTCAGCCGGCTGAAATCGAGGTGGACGCCCTTCCGAACCAGAGATTGAAGGGGGTCGTGTCGGAGATCGCGAGTAGCGCCAACTCCACCGGCACGGGCAGCTCGGAGCAAAAGACCGAATTCGAGATCAAGATCAGCATCACCGATCCCCCCAAGACGCTCCGTCCCGGCATGACGGCAAGCGCGGACATCGTCACAAAGACCAATGAGAATGCCCTGAGCGTGCCCCTGCAGAGTGTCGCGGTACGAACGGTGGATCAGCTCACGCTGAAGGGCGAAAAGCGGAAGGAAGCCGAAGCGCGATTCAAACCGGATCGAGACGGCTTCGTGGAGATCGTGTTCTGCATCGACAAGGGCAAGGCGGTCGCCAAGCAGGTCAAGACCGGCATCCAAAGCGACGAATTGATCGAGATCACCGACGGTTTGAAGGAAGGGGATGAAATCGTCACGGGCAGCTATCGCGCGATCTCCAAGGACCTCGACAACGGCGCGATCGTGACCATCAACAACAGCAAGAAGCCCGATAAGGCGAAAGGAAACGGGGCACCCACCGGATGACGCTGGCGCTGAATCTTGCCGAGTCGCTCAGGATCGCCCTCCGCGCGATCCGCGCCAACAAGGCCCGCGGCTCCCTTACGACGCTGGGGATCATCATCGGAATCGTCGCGGTCGTGCTCACCATGACCGCGGCGAACGGGCTCCGGAACAAGTTCCGCGAGAGCTTCGCTTCCGTGGGCACCGACGTGATCTACGTGTCGCGCATGCCTTGGGTTGTCATGAATGATTTCTTCCAGTACCGCAACCGGCCGAATCTCGATCTCCGGGAAGCACGCGCACTGGAAGACCACCTGCGCGGGAGAGCGATCGTCAATCCCAGCATGGACGGCCGGCAGGACGTGAAGTACCGGGCGGAGACCATGGAGGGCGTGATCGTCCTCGGAACCACCGAGAAGCAGATGCGGTTGTCCAGCGTGCAGCCGCAGACCGGCCGTTTCATTCTTCCATTCGACGTGACCTACAGGAAGAACGTCTGCGTGATCGGAACCGACATCCGCGACGGCGTGTTCGGTACCGTGAATCCGATCAACAAGAACATCAAGGTCGGCCGGACCATGTTTCGGGTGATCGGCGTGATGGAAAAGCAGGGGGGAAGTTTCCTCGGCGGCCCGAACTTCGACCGGCAGATCTACGTCCCGATCACGTCTTTCGTAAGGGCATTCGGCGGCGCCCACGGCCGGCAGGATGTGAACGTCGCGGTCAAGGCTCCGACCCAGGAAGCGCTCGGCGACCTCGAGTTCGAGGTGATCGGCGAGATGCGAAAAATCCGCGAGCTGCGACCGACCCAGCCCGACAATTTCTCCATCAACAAGCTCGACACCTTGGTGGGAGCCTTCAACGACACGATGGGCGTCGTGCTTCTGGTCGGTCTGATCGTCACGAGTATTTCGTTGTTCGTCGGCGCCGTGGGGGTGATGAACATCATGTTCGTCTCCGTCACGGAGCGCACCCGGGAGATTGGTGTGCGAAAGGCCATCGGCGCGACGCGGCGGAGCATTCTGCTTCAGTTCCTGTTCGAGTCATCGGCGATCTGTCTCCTGGGAGGGACGATCGGCATCGTGCTTGCGTGCCTCTTGACCCTTGTGATCAATGCGGCCCTGATGCCCGCGAGCATTTCGCTTCCCATTCTGATCGTGGCGGTCGTGGTCGCGATCGCGGTCGGAGTCATGGCGGGCGTCGTCCCGGCGTATCGGGGAGCCCGGATGGATCCCATCGAGTCGCTCCGCTATGAATAGGTCCACACGAGGTAGAGGTCGCCATGCGTCCCCTTGACACACTTCTCATGTCCATGGGGGCGATCGTCAGCAACAAGCTGAGGTCCACGCTGACCCTCGTGGGAATCGTGGCAGGCGTCGCCTCCATCATCGCCGTGATGACGGCGATTTCCGTGGTGCAGGGAACCCTGGAGCGGGAAATGAGCGTCCTCGGCGCCCAGACTTTCCAGGTCCAGAAATGGCCCGCGGGAGGATTCCATTCGGACGCCGAGCGGCGCAAGGCCATGCTCCGGCCGCCCCTAACCCTGGGGAACGCCGCGGCCATCCGGGAGCACGTTCAGACCGTGGACATCGTCGGGTCGGAGATCTGGGACTTCGGATTCGTCGCGCAATACAAGGGTGAGTCTACGAACCCAAACGTCACGATCTGCGGCGGCACGCCTGAGTACGCCCCCAACAATACGCACTACGTCGGCTTGGGGCGGAACCTCTCCCAGATCGACGTAACCACGGCACGCAAGGTGGCGGTCATCGGCCACGCGCTCGGGAAGAAGTTCTTTCCCTTCACGGATCCCATCGGAAAGGAGATCCGAGTCGATGGGCGCAAATACGAGGTGGTTGGGGTTTTCGACGAGAAGAAGTCGGCGTTCGGAGGGAGCTTCGACAACTACGTGTTGATCCCGGTGACGACGTTCGTGAATACCTACGGCCTGGTGGGGCGGGACGGCTTCGCACGCTCCGTCAACATCACCGTGCACGCCAAGACGCCCGAGCTGATCGACGATGCCATCGAGGAAACCCGCCAAGTGCTGCGGCACGATCGGGGTCTCAGGCCGGGGCAGGAGGATAATTTTGAGTTCTTCAACAGCGCGAGCCTCATTACCCAGTTCAACAAGATGAGCATGGGCGTGAAGCTCGCGGCCTTCGTCATCGGCATCATCGCCCTTGTCGTGGCCGGCATCGGGATCATGAACATCATGCTGGTGGCGGTGACCGAGCGAACCCGGGAGATAGGAATTCGTAAGACGCTTGGAGCCAAACCGGTGAGCATCCTGACCCAGTTTCTTCTGGAGGCCGTCATCCTCTGCAACATCGGCGGCATCATCGGCGTCCTCGTTGGCTTCGGATTGGGGAACCTCGTGGCTGTGTTCACCCACTTCGATGTAAGCGTGCCCATGGAGTGGGCTGTCATCGGGCTTCTCTTCTGCTCCGCGGTTGGAATCGTATTCGGACTGCTTCCCGCGATACGGGCTTCACAGCTTCATCCCATCGACGCTCTGCGTTACGAGTAGCGCAAGGCAGTCGGGGCCCCTCACCTTCCCTGAGAACAACGGAAGCTAGTTTCTGGCCTCCTTTGCCAGCCCGAGAGCCCGGCGTCTGTCGGCCATGGACTTTTCGTATTCGTGCATCCTGACGTAGGCAATGGCCCGATTGGAATATGCGTCCCGGTATCCGGGGTTCGCCGCGATCGCGCGAGAAAAATCGGCCACCGCTCCCGCCAGATCGCCCCTCCACACCTTGATGACTCCGCGGTTGTTCAGTCCTTCAGCGTAGCCGGGGTTGAGCTCGATCGCGCGATCGAAGGCATCGTAGGCGGCGTCATTTCGGTTCAGCCGCTGGAGCGCCCCGCCGATGGAGCCGTACTCCAAATAGTTGCTTGGATTCCCTGGTTCCAGCTCGACCGCTCGGCGGCTGTCGGCGATGGACTTCTCATATTCACGCATGGTGGTGTAGGCAATGGCCCGATTGGCGTACGCGGCCCGGAATCCGGGGTTCAACGCGATCGCTCTCGTGAAGTCGGCCACCGCCCCCTCGAGATCCCCTCCCCACATCTTGATGATTCCGCGGTTATTCCGAGGTTCGGCGTAGCCCGGGTTGAGCTCGATCGCGCGATCGAAGTAGACGTAGGCAGAATCATTCCGGCCGAGCTGCTGGAACGCCTCGCCGATGGAGCCGTACTCCTTATAATTACCCGGGTTCTTCGGTTCCAGCTCCACCGCTCGGCGTCTGTCGGCGATAGATTTCTCGTATTCATGCATCTTGAAATAGGCAATGGCCCGATTGACGTACGCGTCCCGGTATCGGGGGTTCAACGCGATCGCGCGCGAGTAATCGGCCTCCGCCCCGGCGAGATCGCCCCGCGACACCTTGACGAGGCCGCGGCCGCTGTAAGCGGGTACCGCCTCGGGGTACTTCTGAATCGTGTCGTTCCAGAGGGTCTCGGAGTTCTGCCATACGTCGCAGCGTGCCCAGGTTTGGAACAGGCACAGCGGTAGGAGCAAGAAAAGACTGCCGGCGACGAGAGGTCGTATCGGTGCTCCGCCCAAGGCCGGACGTTCATCCAGCCACCATGCGAGCGCGAAGAATAGACCGATATACGGGAGATACGTGTAGCGGTCCGCCATCACGGCCTGGCCGACGGTGAAGAACTGCAATACGAGGACAACGTTAATGAAGAAGAACGCGAGGCCGAACAGGACCGCCCGATTGCGGCGACAGAGATACACGATCGTCGGGATGAGGACCGCGAGCGCGACAAGGGCAAGATAGAACTCTGGGCCCATCCCCTTGCCTTGCATGTTTGGATAGGGGTAGAGCGCCGAGAGATGCACAGGGACAAAAAGCTTGACGACGTACATCACCGTGCCATACGAGGCGATCAGCAGCTTCTGAAGAGGACTCCATAGGTGAGGGTCGGCAACGGCCCCGACGGATTGCTGCGCTTTGAGGGTGAGCAGCCCACAGGCGAGAGAGACGGCGAAGAACGGCACCTTCTCCGCCAGCACCGAGAGGCTGAATGGGCGCCGGCGGTAATAGTCAATCGCCAAGAGCGTCACCGGGAATACGACCGCCGCGGGCTTCGACGCGGCGGACAGAACGAACGCGAGCAGGGTGAGCCCGAGCCAGACGATGTGCCGCCGTTCGAGGTATTTCAGGTAGGCGATCATCCCCAAGAGGTAGAAGAAGGCGTAGAGGACGTCTTTGCGCTCCGCGATCCAGGCCACCGACTCCACGTGCATGGGGTGGATACCGAAGAAGAGGCTTGTGGCAACGGTCGTCCAGAGCCTGCCTCCCGTAAGCGCCCAAAGGAACAGGAACACGAGAGCTGTGTTTGCCAGATGAAGCAGAAGGCTGAGCCAATGGTAGGAAGCGGGGTCCAATCCGGAGATCCGGTAGTTCAGCGCGAGCGACCCAATGGTGAGCGGATGGTAATTCCCTTCGAGTGGGGTGGTCAGTATGGCTTGGGCGTTCGGGTGCGCGAGGAGAGGATTCTCTGTGACGTAGGGGTTGTCGTCCCAGTTGGTGAAGCCATTATCCAGGCTGGGTATGTACACAGCGAACGTGAGGACAAGGATCGCGCCGAGCCAGAGCAGCGATGCGCCCCGGAGCCGTCCCTTGTCCGCATTCGGTCTGGTACGGTGTGCCTTACGCCGACTCTTCATCAGGGAGGCGAGGTTTCGTGTCCTTTACCCACGGCCTCCAATGATACCGCGTCGAGCCAAGCGGCGCCCTCGCCAACCAAAGCCAAACCATAGTTGATCGACCGGGCGCCCTCGGGAACATCCCCCTCGAGCGCGTATTCGCTCCACCCGCCCGAAACGATGGGCCGATTCTCCATCCCGGCGGAGAGGAGCTCCGCACCAGGTCCGAAGCCAGCCCCCGATGCGCGTAGCCACAAATAGGCGCAGGCTCCGGCTGGCCCCGCCGCCGCGGGCGCGACCCGAACCGAAGCGCGGAGGCGCAGGTGCTTTCCCTTGTACGAGGCAGCATCAACGGTTTGCGTGAGGCTTCCATACGACTCCCCGTACGCCCTCCCCGGAACGCTTCGTATTCGGGCGCATCGAGAGCCGGACACCGGAGAGTCTCTCGTCACCTCGGCACGGTAGCGGTCCCCGGCGGATCCCCGGGGGCCGGTCCAGTCCGGAGGGGTTTCCCCCGGCGTGCCTTGCTCGAAGTCAAGGTTGGCGGGCTCGGCCCGAATCGCACCGCTCGGCCTCTGCCCCCGCTCGTTTCGCCGGGCCGTCGTGGTCGCGTCGACGAAGAGAATCCCATCGAAATGGCGGGGCGCGACAATCGACGCGTAGTACTGCCCCGCCAAGGAGTCTGAGAAAACCGCGCCGATGCTCCGTGTCCTGTGGCGGCGGGAGAACCATTCCGCGACGCGTCCCTTGTCCGGAATCCGGCGGAGATCGATGGCCGCCGTCTTGAGCCCTGCGAGCGCGAGTGTCTGGTCGAGAGACCCCTCAGGGGCGGGACCGACCTCGAAGGAGCGGAGGCCGCCACCCGCCCTTCCGGCGTCGATCGCCTGAAACGACCCGCGGTCGAACGAGAAGCCGAGCACAACCATGTCTCGGCCCAGCGCGGCGCGAAGGTAGGAACCCATACCGTTCGCGGCCGCCCCCGGTTCGGCCGTGGAGACGTGGGCGTTGTGCGCCCACACCACCATCTTCGAGTCCGGACCCTCCTGTTCGAGGATCCACCGAATGTTCTCGGCCATGGCGCGATCGCGCACCGGAGCGCCATCGGGCCCCATCAGAGCCATCCACTGGCTCACGATCCGTGCGTGCTGGCGGGCGAGCGCCCAAGCGCCGGCGCTCGAACGGCCCGTGTACTCCGCCCTGCGCTCGTCGAAGCGGTTCAAGAGCAGGGCGACGGTCGAATCGATCCCTGCCCGTTGCGCCGCCGGGAGACGGCCCAGGCGCTGCGACACGAAGGGATTCGCGATGGGCGCCAGTGTTTCCTCCACCCGCGCGGCCTCGGCAGGATCGACCTTGCGAAGGTACTCGATCGTCTTCTTCACGGCCATCGGGGCGGACTGCATGTCGAACCCGTAAAACTTGACCTTCTGCTTGTGAGCCGGATCCGTGTTCCAAGCGCGCATCCAACGGATGAGGTCCAACACCTCCTTGGTGTCCCACGTCCAGAAATAGAGACCCGAAAGCGCCTTCGCGGGATCGCCGCGCCCGGTCAGGACGTAGTCGTTCACGTCGAAGCCCTCGGGCATGGTGGCTTCGATCCCGAACACCGTGAACCCCATCCTCGCCACGAGGAACTCCAGCATTCGATGCTTGAGCTGGAAGAACTCTCGGGTCCCGTGCGTGGCCTCACCAAGGGACACGACGCGCGCCTTTCCAACCACCGCGGCAAGCGGCTCCATATCCGAGAATCCATGGCCGGCCTCGACCGTGCGGAGAGGGATGGCGTTCGAGCGAATCCAATCCACGACCTCCCGCGGCGCGGGCCCCGGGGGGGAGACAGGATCGAGCGCGAAGTCGAGGGTTCGATCTTGGTCCGCTCTCGTGTTGCGGGTCTGGGAGTCGAACCCCTCCCCTACGGCGAGCACGAGATAGGGGGCCTGCGGCAGGGTGATCTCGTAGGCGCCGGAGCTGTCCGCGTTCGCGTAGAAGACGTCGCCGAGGAAATCGCTGTAGCGCAGCGCGCGAATCTGCGCCTGAGGGACCGGTGCATCATGGTTGTCCCGAACATGGCCGCGAAACGTGCGGCCGTCCGAGCCGAACCGAAGCTTCACCCCCGCGACCGTCTTGGCGGGCCCCACGGTGAGGCCCCCCACAAAGGCCGCAGCCAAGCCCGCGCGCGTCGCTGTGACCCCATAGGGACCGGCCGGAACGCGGCTGAGACGGAAGCGACCGCTGCGGCCCGTGCGTGCGAACGCCGGTGACTTCGTGTCCTCCGCCGCGATGCCCAAGTTCTCCGGCACGGCCGCCACGAGCGCCCCGGAGACCGACCTCCCCTTGGAATCAAGCGCGATTCCCTCGATCGCCCCGGACTCTTGAGGCGTCGACAGGTTCCCTTTCGCGGGCGTCGCCGCATCGAGGGTGAACGAACTTGGGACGCAGATGGTGAGTGCGATGGCAGCGCCCAACGCGACCGACCGCGCGAAGCGGCCAGCACGAGCAGCGGTTATGCCCCCCACGACATCCTCCTTTGGACCGGCACCGGCGAGCCCATTGTGGCGTTGATCGACTACAGGCGCAAGGCTACGCCCTCATACGGGGCAGGATTATGAGCGGGGCGAACCGAATGCACAACGGAGGGCGATTTCGCTATACCTAAAGTCGCGATTTAGGTATATCTAAAACATGCGTGGCATCCACGGCCCACTCTTCGTCCTCGTCGTCGCGGTCGCTGTCTCCCGCGTCCATGCCGACATTCTGGACAACTCCTTCTTCATTGAGGAGGCGTACAACCAAGAGGCGCGTGTGGTCCAGCACATCCAGACGATCCACTGGACGCGGGACCGACGGGACGGCGAGACGGCCCATGCGTTCACGTACGCGATAACACAGGAATGGCCGCTCGGGGGCCAGCGGCACCAGCTGTCCTACACGATTCCGTACCGGCGGGCGGGTGGCGGCGGGCGAACGAGTGGGATCGGCGACGTTCAGGTCCACTACCGTCTGCAGGCACTGGAGGAACGTGGGAAGCGACCGGCCCTCGCCCCTCGGTTCAGCATCATCCTCCCCACCGGAAACGAAGACCGCGGGCTCGGCGCCGGCGCACCGGGCGTCCAAGTGAACCTCCCCGCGAGCAAGAAGGTCGCGCGGATCCACGTGCACTTGAATGCGGGCGCCTCGGTTTTTCCGGACGCGCGCATCACGCTCGCTTCGGGAGCACGGTCGCCGAGGCATGACCTTCTCGCGACGAATCTCGGGTTCAGCGCGATCCTTCTCATGAGCGAACGCCTGAATTTTCTGCTCGAGCTCGCGACAAGCACGGAGGAGTCCATCGGCGCATCCGGGGAAACGGAGAAGGAAATTCTGACACTCATCTCGCCGGGGCTCCGATTTGCGATCGACCGGAAGGACGGGGGCCAATGGGTCTTCGGCGCGGCCGTACCGCTCGGCCTCAGCGACGCGGAGGACGACTCCGGAATGTTCCTCTATACGTCATTCGAGCATCCGTTTTGACCGGTTCCTCGTTCGAGTGCCCGTAGAAGGAACGGCGGCCCCCGTGAGGGGGAAAGTGCAATGACCAGCAACGGGAACAAGGCTGTAGGTATCTAAGTAGTACTTCGAAGAGATGGCGGATGTTTGACGGATCGGGGGTCGCCGGATCTAGAGATTCCGCACAATCTTTGACTTGGTGGTCCGATGGGGCCACGAGAAGGAGCGAGACGCTCCCCGGTCACCGCGAGTCGGGAACTCCGATCGGTGGCTCGATTCAGCCGCATGGGTAGCCTGCAGTCTCCGGCCACGCAGTTCTCCTCGCGACCGCAGTTAGCTCCCGCCCGACAGGAACCGACCCCACACGGTCGATTCGGAGGCGATTGTGTCGCTCGATACCGCACGCGATGTCGCGGTCAGTGTATCCGCCCTCGTGGCGGCGCTGCTTGCGTTCATGGGGGTGAATGCGTGGCGCCGCCAGCTCAAAGGAACGACGGAGTATCAGATTGCGCTCAAGACGCTGAAGGCGATCTATGCGCTTCGCGAGTCCATCATCGAGGCGCGAGGGCGCTTCGCGGCCGTCCCGTATGCGGGGCAGCGGCCGAGCGGCGCGAGAGGTCACGCCGAGTCCGATGTCCTCGACGCCGCTCAATCCTACCGGCAGCGCCTCACGCGAGTCGGCAAGTGTCGCGCCGACCTCCTGCTCGCCGAACAGGAAGCGCTCGCGGTGTGGGGCGAGGAGGCAAGGGATGCGCTCGCGCACCTGCTCTCCGCGGTGGACGAGCTCTTCGCGGCCTACGACCAGTACTTCGATGCGGAGCTCACGCGCGCCCGGAAGAAGGACCGCGAAGGCAAGGAGGAGGAACCGGGCCCGAATGACGTCGTCATGTACCGCACCCTCTACTCCGCCACGGATGAGGACAAGGACCCCTTCGGGAAAAGGATCGCGAGATCATCGAGCCAAGCGGAAGGGTTCTTTCGAGACAGGCTCAAATAGTCGACCCGTTCACCCGCGCCCCGTCGCTCTTCAGCCGGAAATATGGAGTTCCGCTCAGGTTGACGGTATACCCGGAGCGCCGGGCGAAGCCCGCCGCCTCCAGCCTCTCGAGTATCTCCAAGGCATCGGCCTCATCCATTCCCACCTCCCTGGCGGCGCGGCTTGGATCGAGGGATCGAGGACTTAGGTTGTAGATCAGCCTCGCCACCGGAAGCGCCCGCGCTCCCGCGGAATCGAGCGAGCCGCGTTGAAGCAGGCTGAGCACCCACGCGATTCCCACGTACCGAGCCAGCAAGCAGACCGGATAGTCGGGGCATTCGACGTATACGTCGAATCGGCGCTTGGAATTCTGGTGTGCGCCTGTGACGCCGGACACCCTCTTCAGTCCGGTGACGAACGCGACGGCATCGATCATGACGTGCTCGATCAAATGCGCCAGCGCGAGACCGGGCTCGACGCCCAGCCAACGCGCCCGCACCTTCGGGACCCACCCTCGGGAAGCGCCATGCACGTGGTACTGCACCGGACCCCGGCAGTGATGATCGCCCAGGCTGGGGCAGACACCGAGAAGGTCGCGCTCGAGATTGGAGAGCGCTTGAGCCGGGTCGGGCGGATCCCACTCGATCTCGAGCGTGAGTCGCAGAGTCGATGCGAAGGGCCTCAGAGACTTGTTCAGGGGAAGAATCGAGGGATGGTATCCGTAGTCAGAGGCCAGGACGTTCACGGAAGGAGACGCACTCATCAAAGCATCCCCTCCGTCGGTGAGATCCCGGCCATACGGGCCGCGGCCCCGATTGTCGAGGCCGCGAGCCCGTACCCATCCATCTATGTCGAGGGGGGATCCGGCCAGGAGCCGGCTACGTTTTTTGTCCGGCCGGGCGTCACTCCCACTTGTTTTCCTCCTTATCGAGCGTCCCCTGGAGCACTCTGGGACCGGCCTTCTGTTCCTTGGTGGCTCACGAGACTACCTCCTATCCTTGGGTGGAGTGGCTCATCGCGGGTCGCCCACCGGCACTAGCGAGGCGGGAACTATGCGAGGGCCGTGCCACGGGGCGGCGTGCCGCGTAACCTCTTCCGCCGCAGCGAATCAGCGCGCGGCGCGCCGCGTGACCGCACGACTTGGATCGACCCTTTCCGCTTCATGAGCGGTGAGAGCGACGATGGAAGTGCCCTTATGCCAATCGGTTTTCAGTTGTTGGGGAGAAATGGGACCGGTGTAGCTTCTTGGGGCAACCCGTTCAGGATCGGTGCAGACCGTACGCTTCCAGCTTACGGTAGAGCGTTTTCCGGTCGAGTCCGAGCAATCGCGCTGCGGCGGCCTTGTTCCCCTTCACCGATCGAAGGGTCCGGAGAATGTGTTCGCGTTCTACGCGGGCCAACGGACCAAGATCCGCGGAAGGTTCGCCGCCGCCGTTACCTCGCATCCGCAGCGGCTCCGGGAGATCCTCGAGCTCGACCTGGGCATGGCGGCCGAGCACGATCGCCCGCTCGATCACGTTCTCCAGCTCCCGCGCGTTGCCAGGCCACTCATAGCGCTGGAGCGCCTCGAGCGCTGCCGTGGATATGGAAGTGTGCTCGCGCCCCTGGCGCTGCCCGTGCTTTTCCAGGAAGTGCGCGACCAGGGGAACGAGATCCTCGGGGCGCTCGCGGAGCGGGAGAATGCGGACGGCGATGACGTTCAGTCGGTAGTAGAGATCGCTGCGAAAGCGACCGTCTTGCACGAGCGTCCCGAGGTCGCGGTGGGTGGAGGCAATGACCCGCACGTCGATCGGCTCGGGCATGGCGGCGCCCAGCGGCTGGACTTCCTTCTCCTGTAGGACGCGGAGAAGCTTGCTCTGGAGCTGCACCGGCATGTCTCCGATCTCGTCGAGCAGGATCGTGCCTCGCTCGGCTTCGCCGAAGAGACCACGCCGGTCCTCGCGGGCATCGGTGAAGCTGCCGCGTCGGTGGCCGAAGAGCTGACTCTCGAGCAAGGTTTCGGGGATTGCGGCGCAATTCACTGCGACGAACCGTCCCTCGCGGCGCGGGCTCTCGGCGTGCAGGAGCCGCGCCAAGAGCTCCTTGCCGGTGCCGCTCTCTCCGAGGAGGAGCACCGGAGAGTCCGCGGGCGCGGCGAGCCGGATCAACTCGAGCGCCTTCCGCATGGCAGAGCTCTCGGCGACGATGCCAAGCGATCCAACTCCGGCGCTCCGCTGGAAATGGAGCAGCTCACGTCTAAGGCGCCGCTCGCGCAACGCGTGCTCCAGCGCGGTTCGCAGATGCTCCATGCGGAACGGCTTCGGCAGATAGTGGTACGCGCCCGCCCGCATCGCGTCGACGGCGGATTCGATGCTTCCGAAGGCCGTGGTGATGATGACGGGGATATCGGGATTGGCGCGGCGGACTTCGGCGAGGAGCTCGTTCCCGCCGATTCCAGGCATGACGAGATCGGTCACGATGGCGTCCACAGGGTTGGAGCGAAGGCGATCCAACGCCTCCGCCCCTTCGGCGGCGGTCACCACGGCGTGACCGGCCTCGCGGCACATTTCGTGTAACAGGAGCCGCATGTCCGTGTCGTCTTCGACCACGAGGATGGTGGCAGGGGCCTCCATGACCTCAGCTCGCCGCTATCGCGGCCACGGCGGCGGATTCCGCGGCCGGGAGATACACCGTGACGCGAGTTCGCCTTCGCGGCTCGCTATCCAGCTCGATCCAGCCTCCGTGCTCGCGGACGATCCCATACGAGATGGACATCCCGAGCCCCGTCCCCTTGCCGATCTCCTTTGTGGTGAAAAACGGCTCGAAGACCCGGTCCAGATCCCTCGGAGCGATGCCGTGGCCGCTGTCCTCGAATGTGACGGCGAGATACGGTCGGATGCCGTTCCCGCGCTCCGGGTGCGAACGGTCCTCGTAATGAGCGCTCACACGAAACACGCCTCCGCTAGGCATGGCGTCGGCGGCGTTCAGGGCGATGTTCAGAAAGACCTGGTAGAGCTGGTCCGCGTCCGCCGAGATCGGCAGAAGGTCGCGGCAATCGGGGCCCGCGACCCGGATTCCCGACTCCTCGAACTGTGGCTCCAGGAATTCAAGAACTTTCGAGACCACGGCGGCGACGTCCGTCGGGTGAAGGCGCGGCTCGGGCTCCCGGGCAAAATCGAGCATCCCGCGCACAATTCTGGCGATCCTGTCGATCTGCGCCGAGACGATCCGGAGACCAGCCTCCGCTACCTCGTCGCCGGAAAGGCGGCGCGAGAGCGACTCGGCTCGACCGGCGATGACGTTGAGCGGGGTTCCGATCTCGTGCGCGAGGCCCGCGGCCAGCCGCCCCAGACCGGCGCGGTGCTCGGCGAGGCGCAGCCGTGCTTCCATGTTCCGCCTCTCCTCCTGCTCCTCGAGAAGCGATCGCTGCGCCACGTCCAAACGCCCGCACATCCGGTTGAACTCACGGGCGAGACGCCCGAACTCGTCGCGGCGCTTGATCGGAATCTGCGTCGATAGATCTCCGCTGGACACGTCGCGAAAACTGCGCACAAGATCCTCGACCGGCTTGGCCAGGCTGATGCGCGTCACCAGGAGCACGACGATTCCCGTGGCGAGGATCATGACCGCCGTCAGGGCGACGATCGCGCGTCGGGACGCGGACTCCTCCGCGTGGATGACGCCCTCGTGCTGCAGCACTTGAATCGCGCCCACAACAACGCCGCTGTTACCGAGGAGCGGGACGAGGAACGAGGCGACGGGTTTGGCTTCAACGTGCACGTGGGTCTCCACGGACCGTCCCTCGCGCAGGGCGGTTCGGAGGGCATCGGACTCCGTGAAGGGGCGATGTTGAAGGTTTTCGGATTGGTACGTCAGCGATCCGGACGAGTCGAACAGCCGGACGCCCATGACGGGTCCTGATCCCGAAATCCGGTCGACGAGCGTATGGACGTCTTCGAGCTGGCGGTCGCGGACCGCATCTTGAACTGCGATTTGAATGGTGCGGGTGAGAACGCGGCCCTCGCGGGCCACCTCCTCGCTCAGAACGGTTCGGGCCCGGCGCTGCTCCAGGTACGCGAACAGCGTCATGAGCACGATTAGGGGAATCAGGTGGTAGAGAAAGAGCTTGGTTCCTATTTTCATCCGACGTTCCGCCCCCGGTCGCAGGCCCCCGGTTCGGTTGTACCGACTCCGGGGGCGCCTGGTTCCGCCGTCGATGACAATTGGCGTATACTGGGTCCGCCACACATCGAAACGGCACATTCGGCGGAGGTCGTGCCATGCCCTCGCGGAATCGCTGCACCGCTCTCGTACTCGCTGCTGCCGCACTCGTGCTCGCCCTACCCTGCTACCTCCCCGCCGATGAACCCATCCCACCGGCGAGGCCGTTCGAACCCATGATCTACCAGGCGCGGCGCGCGAAGCTCATGAAGGCACTAGGTGGAGGAATCGCCGTGCTCTACGCGCGCGGGGAGGAAGATGCGGACGGCTACCGTCAGGACGCCGATTTCTATTATCTCACCGGTTTGAACGATGCCGGCGCCGTGCTCGTGCTGTCGCCGGAGGAGCGCGTATACAAAGAGCGTCTGTTCCTGAAACCGAGGGATCCTGACGACGAGCGCTGGACTGGCGTCCGCCCCGACATCGGCGATTCCCTACGCCGTACGACCGGCATCGAGCGAATCTCCCGCACGGGCGCTTTGGGCGGGAGCATGATGGGGCTGCTGCAGACCACGGGCACGCTCTATCTGATCAGCGACCCGGGAGGGCCCGACTCGCCGGCCCGGCCTGAGATGGAGCTCTATGGCAAGCTCAGCTCCAAGCTCCCCGGCGTGAGCATCAAGAACCGCACCGATCTCCTACCCGCCTTGCGCTCGGTCAAGGAGCCGCGCGAGCTCGACTACATGGAAAAAGCGATCACCGCCACGGTCTCCGCTCAACACGCGGCCGCTCGCGCCATAAGGCCCGGGGTGGAGGAAAACTGGGTTGCGGGTCTCATCGATCTGGAATTCAAGCGGGGCGGCGCGGTGCGCCCGGGCTTCCCGCCCATCGTTGGCTCAGGCCGGAACAGCACGATCCTCCATTACCCGGAGCACAACCAGGCGATCGCCGCCGGATCGCTCGTCGTCGTGGACATCGGCTCGGACTACGGCCACTACTCCGCCGACATTACCCGCACCTATCCCGCGGACGGGCGCTTCACTCCCGAGCAGCGCAAAGTGTACGAAGTGGTCCTCCGGGCGCAGCAGACGTGCATGAACATGATCAAGCCGGGCGTGTACTTCGACGATGTCCATCGCAAGGCGGAAGAGATCATTCGCGCAGCCGGGTACCGGGACTACTTCATTCACGGCCTGGGGCACTTCGTGGGGCTCGATGTGCACGACTCAGGCCTCTACCGAAAGCCGTTGCAGGCAGGCATGGTCGTCACCATCGAACCTGGGATCTACATTCCCGAGAAGTCTCTCGGTGTTCGCATCGAGGACGAGGTGCTCGTGACGCCAAATGGGTATCGTCTGCTCACCGACGCTTTGCCGCGTGACCCCGACGCCGTCGAGAGAATGATGCGGAAGGAGTAGGCCTCGGCCTACTTCATGACGACGAGCTTGGAGACCGAGGCCTCATCGAGCGCGACGGTCCGGACGAAGTAGATGCCCGAGCCCACGCGCTCGCCGCGGTCGTCGATGCCGTCCCACTTCACCTCGTGGGTGCCGGCCGTCGTGTACTCCCCCACCTTCAGGGTCCGGACGAGCTTGCCGCCGGCCGAAAAGATGCGGATCGAAACCGGACCGCCGTCCCGGACCGAGTAAGAGATGGTCGTGCCGTCTCGTTTGATCGGATTCGGGGACGCGGCCGAAATCACCTGGGACGCACCCGCCTTGACCAGGTTGATCGTTCCGCGGACCGGGGCTCGGTCGATGATCGTCCGGGCTCTGAACACAAGCTCGACCGTCGCGCCGTTCGGGACATGAAGAAGCAGATCCCTGATCGCGGAGCGCTTGAAGTGCACGTCCAGGTCGTAATAGCCATTGGCGTCGATGTCCCCGATCTTCAGGGCCTTCGCGTCGGTGTTCGCGATTTCTGACACCGTGCCCGCGTTGGGATACGTCGTGCTCATCTTGATGGTGGACGGATTGATATCGGTCAGCGGCCAGCCGCGGGTCTCGATTCCGAACAGCTCCTGTCGGTTGCCGGTGGTCCTGAGGGGCTCGTCGGGGTGACTGCGAACGATCGTGGCGGCAATGAAGTTCGTGATGGAAGCCGACGTGAATCCCGTGTGGCTCAGGGGCGGCGAGCCATTGTCCGTGACCGTGAGGCTCACGATGTAGTTCCCCGGAGCCGTGTAGGTCTGGTTGAGGGTCGCCCCGGAGCCCAAGCTGCCGTCTCCAAGATCCCATGCGAACGACAGTGTTTGGCCCGCGTCGGGATCGCTAGAAGCGGATCCGCTCAGCGACACCGGAATCCCGGTGAGCCCGTTGTACGGGCCTCCTGGGTTCGCGGTCGGCGGACTATTGTCGGCGGTGACCGTCACCGTGAAGGATGCCGACGAGGCGACGATGCCGTCGCCCACCGAGATCGTCATGGGATGGCTCCCGGCAGGACCCGGATTCGGCCAATCCAGGGTACCCGTCGAACCATCGAAGGTAGCGCCGAGCGGAAGCCCGGTGATCGACCAGCTGAGTTCGTCTCCTTCCGAGTCGTCCGCGGTAGCCGTGAGCGTGAATGGAATGAAGGCGACGGCGCTATAGGTGGGAGCCAACGCCGGGTTGAACACGGGGGCATTGTTCGCGACCCCCCCGAGAACGACCGTGAAGAAGCCGCTGCTCGCGTCGCTCACGATGCCCAGGATGTCCGATTGGGAGCCGCTTCCCACGGGCACGTAGGACGACGACAAAGTCCTGACGTCCCCCGGGGCAATCGTCGCGGGCAACGCTCCGGCATCCGCCGTGAAGCCGGCGGCCGCGTTGCTATGCGTCAGGCCGGAGATGTGGAGATCCGCGTCGCCTGTGTTCGAGATCGTGAAGTCAAAGGTCGCCGAGCTGGAACCTACGTTTACGCGGCCGAAATCGTACGATGTCGGCGAAACGCCGATAGCCGGGCCGCTGACCGCTGTGGCGCGGACGGCCAGGCCGGCAGTGGCTGGTCCGGGCGGGAGGGCGAACAATCCGACAGCGACGATCGAGAACAACGTGACTCGAGGCACTCGACGGTGCATTCCATCCATGAGACACCTCCGCGGTTCGCTTCAGAGGAGGAAAGACCGATCTGTCGCGGAGCTTGCGGCAACATCTTGAAAACAAACTTGCTCAGAAATAGAAAACGCCGCAGGGCTTCACGCCCGCGGCATCCGGCGGCTACGAATCGAACTTGCTAGAAGAAATCCAAGCGCTGCGTCCGTCCATGAGGTCCACCAAGCTGCTACGCCGGGTTGAGTTTCTCCAAAGCCCACCAACCTTAGCACAGCCCACCCTCATTCTCAAGGCGAATATTGCTTCTGAGCCCGGCTGCGGTGCTCATCGGGCCGCCTTCCTCAGCGTTTCGAGATAGCCTTGCTCCACCGGATAACCGAGTGCCTGGGCATGTAGCGCATCACGGAGGGCGCTCTCGTATTGATTCATGGCCGCCTGCGCCTTCGACCGGAAGAAATACGCGTGCCCGTATTCCGGCCTGATCCTGAGCGCGTTCCCATAGTCTTCGTTAGCTCCGGCAAGGTCCCCGATACTGAATCTCGCGATGCCCCTGCAGAAGTAGCCCCGCGCGTCGCCGGGCTCCCACGCGATGTACGCGTTGCAACCCGCTAGCGCCCTGTCGTACCTCTTCAATGCAAGAAACGTGTTGGCGCGGTTCAGGTAGGCGTCTGGGAAGTCTGGTTTCAGCTCGATCGCCTTGTCGAAATCGGTCAAGGCTTCCTCGTACCTTCCCAGGCGGGCCCGCACGGCGCCCCGGCTATTCCATGCGTCGGCGATCGACGGGTCCAGACTAATGGCCCGTCCGAGATCAACGAGTGCCCTTTCGTAGCTGCCCTTCGAATAGAAAAGGTTCCCTCTGTTGGACAGGGCTCCCGCGTCATTCGGATCCAGAGAAAGAGCCCGCTCCACGTCGGCCGTGGCGCGCTCATAGTCTCCCCTCTCCCTGTACGTGATCGCCCTGTTCTTGTATGCCAATGCCGCGGTGGGGTATTTGGCTATGACATCGGACCACAGACTGAGATTGTCCTTCCAGACTTCGCACCGCGCGCGTGCCGCAAACATTAGGATCCCGCCGAGCACCGCGAGCACCGCCGTCACGGCCCGCCTAGGTCCCTTACGCCGTTCGTGCGGCCCGTGCATGAAGTACCGACAGCCCAGTGCCACCACGAAACCGACGCCGATGTAGGAAACGTAGGTGTAGCGGTCAGCCGTGATCGCGCGCCCCACGGGAATCAGTTGCAGCACGAGGACGACGTTCACCAAATAGAAAAGCGCGCCGAACATCACCCCGGGTCCATGAAGCCGGCTTCGATATACCCCCAGAGCGATGACCGCGACAAGGAGCGGCGCGATCCAGAAGATCAGGGGCATGCCGCGAGCCATCCCATCTGGGTAGGGATAGAATGCGGACAGTTTCACGGGCACCAAGCCCTTGAAGAGGTAGACCAGGAATCCATAACACGCCACAAGGGCTCTTTCATACAAGGGGGTCGATGCGAGATTCCCTACGGCGCCGCTCTCCTTTTGGGCGGCGACCGCCAGGACTCCGAACACGATCGACAGAAGAAAGAAGGGTGCCTTTTCCAATAGACGCTCCTGCAGAGGCACTCTTCTCCCGGCGTAGAAGTCGATCAGGAGGAGCACCAGCGGCAGCGTCACCGCCATTCCTTTCGACAGGAGCGAGAGGAGGAATAGCCCCAGCGCGCCCGCGTAATAGAACGCCTTCAGCCGATCCTTCTTTAACCACAGCACATAACTGATGCACGCGCCGAGGTAGAACAAGGCATACAGCACGTCCTTGCGCGCCGACACCCAGGCCACCGATTCCACGTGGAGCGGGTGGATCCCGAAGAACAAGGCGGTCAGTACCGCCAACTCTCTGGATGAGGTCAGAAGAAGTATCAAGGCGAAGACGGCCAGCGTGTTCACCACATGAATCACCACGTTCGTGAGGTGATAGCCCTTGGGATTCAAACGCCAGAATCGATAGTCAAGGGCGAGAGAGACCATGGTCAGGGGATGGTAGTTGCCTGCGATGAACGAGCGGAAATTGGACTCGAGGGTGGCGTAGGACAAGTCGCGGATGTGATGGTTCTCCGTGACGTACAGCGGATCATCCCATTTCGTGAAACCGTTGTTGATCGCCGGCGCGAACGTGATCACCGTGGTCAGCGTGAGTAAGGCGACCAGCCACCACGTCGCGGACGAAACGATGCCGCGGGATGGCTCTCTCCTGGGCCCCGACACCTTCCCTGGGAGGCTATGCTTTCTCTTTCCCATGCTCCTTTCGAGCCTAGCGGGTCACGAGGAGCTTACGCCGAGCGATCTGCCCGCCCACCTCGAGCACCGCGATGTAAACGCCCGTCGATACTCTGTGGCCCCGGGAATCCTCGCCTGCCCACGCCCTGGTCATCCAGCCGGCAGGTTGATTGCCCTCGAGGATCGAGGCAACCTGGCGACCTGCGACATCGTAAATCCGGAGGCGGGCCGCGCCTGCGGCGGGGATTCCGATTCGAAAGGTGGTGCGGCCGCCGGAGGGGTTGGGGCTCGGGGCATCGAGAACGGGAACGCGCGGGGCGGCGAACGAATTCGGCACCTCGACCCACCCCTCTTGGGTGAACCAGGCGTCCGTCGCGTCCCAAAGGTGCAATCGGTAGGCGTACCGCTTGCCGGCTTCGACGGACGAGTCCATGTAGCTGAATTCGGGCGCGTTCACCGAGACAGGACCCGCGATGTCCACCCAATCCGAGCCCTCTTCCCTGCGTTGCACGATCCCCAGGAGCGCGCTCTCCCCGCCGGGCACGATCCACCGGAGCCGCACCACGCCCTGCGACGCGTCGGCCACGTCCAGGAACACGGAGACCGCGGT
>DASXTQ010000070.1:0-10658 GCA_036505295.1 Candidatus Eiseniibacteriota bacterium | reverse complement strand
CTGCTCGCCGAGCAGCACGCGGAAACGGCCGCTCGGCTCCTGGGCCCGGCCGGCCTTCGGTTCGCGCTCCTGACCGCCGCAACCCCGCCCAAGGAACGGGACCGGATCGCGGCCGGGGTCTCCTCGGGAGAGACCTCTCTCGTCATCGGAACGCACGCGCTCCTGGAACGGGATCTCGGTTTCGGCTCCCTCGGGCTCGTCGTGGTCGACGAGCAGCACCGCTTCGGGGTGCGACAGCGCGTGTCGCTGGCTGCGAAGGGCAGCGGAATCCAGGACGCACACCTTCTCGTGCTCACGGCCACCCCGATTCCGCGCAGCCTGGCGATGACGCTCTATGGGGACCTCGACCTATCCCTCCTCGCGGAGAAACCCCCGGGCCGGGCTCCTGTCCGGACCTCCTTCGTGCGCGCGGATGGGATTGAAACGCTGGCCCGCGTGCTCGGCGAAGAGGCGAGGCGTGGAGGCAGCGCCTTCGTCGTGTATCCGGTCGTCGAGGAGAGCGAGACGCTGGACCTCAAATCGGCCACCGCGATGGCGCAGAAGCTGGCGGGCATGGGGTCGCTCGCGGAAGCGGGGGTCGTGCTCGTGCACGGCCGTCTCAAGCCGGCCGAGCGGCGGCTTGCGATCGAGCGCTTCCGCTCCGGGGAAGCGCGGATCCTCGTCGCGACCACCGTCGTGGAGGTGGGGCTCGACATCCCCGACGCCACGCTCATCGTCATCGAGCATCCGGAGCGATTCGGCCTGGCGCAGCTGCATCAGCTCCGGGGGCGCGTCGGCCGCGCCGACCGGCCAGGCCGTTGCGTGCTCCTCGTCGGAAGAGGCATCGGTGACGTCGCTCGAAAACGCCTGGAGATTTTCCGGCGCGTGGAGAACGGCCAGGAGCTTGCGGAGGAGGACCTGAAGCTCCGCGGCCCCGGCGAGCTGCTCGGAACGTCTCAGCACGGGTTCCCCGAGTTTCGCGCGGTAGATCCGGTCGTGGACCTGGATCTCATCGAGGCAGCCCGGGGGCTGGCGAAGGAGCTGCTCTCCAGGCAGGAGATCGAGGGGGACGAAGCTCGGCTCAAGACATGGATCGAGGCGCACTTCGCGGGAGCGGAGCGCTATTTGGAGAGCGGGTAGAGAATTCCCCGAAAGATGGGGCACACGAAGCCGATAGAGTCATCGACCGCCTGTCCATTTCAGCTTCCGAAGGAGCGCATGGATGCACGTTGAATGCAGCGCCTGCGGCGCTCGCTATGTTATCGCGGACGAGAAGATCCCCGCCCAAGGGGCGCGGGTCCGATGCCGCAAATGCCAGGCGGTCTTCTTGGTCGCGAAGCCGGAAGTGCCGGCGCCGACTGAGCTTCCGTTGATTCCTCCCTCTCCCCCCGAACCGCCGCCCGCTCCCCCGGCTGCGTCGGGCGAGGCCTTCCTCGAGCCTCCGGCCCCTTCGCCGCCACCGGCGCGCCCTCCGTCGGCTCCGGCGGGTCCAACAGGTGGCTCTCCTCACGCTCCCGAGCGGGGCTCCCCGCCCGATCTTGAAAGGTTTGCGCCATCCTTCGCCGAGCATCCACCGGCGGTGGGCGTCGAGTCCTTCCCGCGGGCTGAGTTTACGCGCGGGTACGAATCCGAAATGCCGCGCTCCGCGACAGCACCCAGCGCGCCGCCGGTGAGTGAGCTCAGCGAGACCGCGAGCGCTCCCGCGCCGCCTCTAGCTGCACCAGCCCAGCCGAATCCTTTCGCCTCCGAACCGGGGCCGGCAGCGCCCGCTCCGAGGCCTATCGCACCCGATGCGCGCCCGCCCGCGCAGCAGGCAAGGCCTTCCGCGGCGGTAGAGCCGGAAGCCGCAGCGGGACGTTTCTCGGCCGCGTCGGGAATACCGGAAGGGCTTCCGGAGGCGGAGCGCCTGAAGCACGAGCGCGCCCGCAGGCTCGCGCGCGTGCTTGCCTCGGACATCGCGATCTACAACAAGGAGAAACGCGACCGTGGGATCAAGGACGGCAATCTCGTCGCGGTGCTCGGCTACGAGATCAAGAAGTCATGGGAGGTCTACAAGGAGCGCGTGACCGCCGAGATGGCGAACTCGACGCCCTACTTCCGCGACGCGCTGAACGAGATGCTCGCGGAAGGAAAGAAGGTCTTCTAGCCCGCAGAACGCGTCACCGCTTCCACCCGAGCATGGCCAGGATCCCCGCAGAGATGAGCATCGTTCCGGCCCCTGCCACCGCCACGGCCGGCGTGACCCACCCATGTCCGAGCGCGAGCCCGAGGAGCACGGCCGCCCCGAGCACGGCCACGCGAGTGGAAAAGTCCCGAAGCGCGAACACGCGCCCCCGAGCTTCCGGAGCCACCGCCGATTGCACGACCGCTTCCGTCGTCACGAGGAGGAGCGCCACGAAGATTCCCGCGGCGAAGCCGACCGCCGCGAGCGCGGGGAAGGACGCCGCGCGCGTGAAGAGCGCGAGCGTGATTCCGGTCCCCATGAGGCCGATCGCGGCCAACGTCCTTCTCGGCCAACGCGCGCCGCGCCACGTCAGGACGACCGTGCCCGCGACCATGCCGAACCCGAGCGAGGCGAGGATTCCTCCGGTCCCTGAGATGAACCCGGTCATCCGCGCACGGAGAAGCACGGTCCCGGCGACGTGGAGCGCGCCTCCCGCGATCCAGAGGCAGACGAGGGCCAGGAGCGATCCCAGGACGGCGCGATTCGAGATCGAGATGCGGGCACCCTCGCGGACATCGCGGCCGAGGGCGCGGTAGACGCCGCTCCAGGTCGCCGGCCTCGGCATTCTCTCGTGCGGCCTCGGCTTCGTGGCGGCGAGAAACGCCGCCGAGACGAAGTACGTGGCCCCGTCGATCCCGAATCCCCAGCGCCAGCCGGCGCGCTCGACCAGGATCCCACCCAGGAGAGCGCCCGCGATCGTGCCGGCCACTCCCGCCAGCGTGGCCAGCGAGTTCGCTTCCAGAAGGTCGTCCCCTTGGACCAGGTCGGGCACGATGGCCGAGCGCGCGGGGAGAAAGAACGAGTTCACCAGATAGAGGAGAAAGACCACCGCGAACGCCGCCGGGAGACCGCCGTGCGCGGCTGCCGGAATGAGGAGCAGCGCGAGGCATCCCCGGAGGAGATCGGAAACCACGAGGACGCTTCGCGTTTGCCAGGAATCCACGAGCGCCCCCGCCAGCGGGCCGATCAGAATCGTGGGGAGGAAGCTCACCGCCGGGACGAGGGCCAGCTCGGGCGTCGGATTGAGGGGGTTGTGGGCGCGCTCGACGATCAGCGCGAGCAGGGCGAGATAATGGAGGCGGTCGCCGAAAATCGAGACAAACTGCCCCAGCCAAAGCGCGCGGAAGCTCCTGTTGCGGAAGAGGCGCGTGCCCGCGCCGCTCATCGGACCGTCGCGCCCAACCTCAAGCTTGGGCCGGCTCGAGGGCCACGACGCGCCCGCGCGAGTCGCCCAGGGACCGCGCCGCCTGGGCGCCGCCCAGAACCACCCGATAGATCTCCTCGAGCTTCTCCACGATCAAGGGCCATGCGTATCGTCGCGAGGTCAGGACGCCGCGCGCGCCCATCTCGCGCCTCAAGTCCGGGCGGCCGAGCAGGGTTTCGAGGGCGTGCCGGAGCTGGTCCGGATTCCGCGGCGGCACGGCGAGCCCTTGCGCCCCCGGGGTGAGCACGGTCCGGTATCCGGGCAGATCCGTCGCGACGATCGCGACCCCCGCGGCCATCGCCTCGAGGAGCACGATCCCGAAGCTCTCCCCTCCGCGGGCGGGTGAGCAGAAGACGTCGGCCGAGGCGTAGTACCTCGGGAGATGCTCGTTGCTCACGTGTCCTTCGAAATGGACGCGTCCCTGGAGCGCCCCCCCGGCCATCCGCTCGATGCGCCGCCTCAGCCGGCCGTCCCCGACGACGATGAGGCGGAAGGGAACGGAATCGCGCGCGAGCGCCGCGCACGCGGCCATCAGCTCCGGGAGACCCTTTCTAGGATCGTGGCGTCCCACGAAGAGGATGTTCGGAGTGCCGTCGTCGAACCGCTCGAGCCGTTGGAGTCCGGGGCGGAACCTCTCGAGGTTCACCCCGTTCGGAAGGATTTCGACCGGTCCCGGGAAATGGCGCAGCACGCACGCGCGCGCCTCCTCCGAAACCGCGAGGATGCGGTCGAGGCGCCGGTACGAGGGGCGCAGCGCCCGGCGGAAAAGACGGAATGCGAGATCCGACGTGACTGTGGAATGGAACGTGCCCACGACCGGCTGTTTCGCTACCTGGAGCGCGAGGAGCGGCAGGATGGGGGAAATGGGGCAGTGCACGTGCAGGAGATCGAATCGCTCGCGGCGGACGATGTCCGCGAGCTTCTCGCGGAGACCGAAGCCCACCGTGACGTTGTTCTCGGCCCCGTTGTAGGGAACCGAGAAATTCCGGCCGATCCGGAGCACGCGTTGCCCGTCGCCGTTTCCGGACCTTCCTCGTGCGCGCGCGTCGTGGCCGGCGCCGGAGGCGGCGTGCTCCCGGTCGGAGAAGCGGGCGGTGATGATCGTCACGTCGTGCCCTCGCTCCCGGAGCGCCAGCGCGGTCGCGTCCACATGCTCGGTCACGCCCCCGACGGCGGGGTGGTAGGCCTGGCTTACGATCCCGATCTTAATCGGCACTGGCTCGGGCGAAGAGAGGGCGGAAGATGCACCATTGGTCCACGCGGGCGGCGATCGTCCGCTCTTGGAATTCGGCGACGCGGCGTGTCATGCGGCGGATGTCCTCCTCCACCGAAAGGGAGGGCTCGGGCGACTCCGTCCCGTCGAAGGAGACGACGTGGCCGCCGGATGGTCGGCGCTCCGCGTGCGCATGGAGCAGGCGGACCTTCGCGCGCCGCGCCAAGATCGCCGGGCCGATGGGAAAGGGCACGCGGCTGCCAAAAAACTCGGTATCGATGGAGCGGACAAACACGTCGCCGTCCGTGAGGAGCACGACGATTCCTCCCCGTTTCAGGGTTTCAAGGAGCGGCCGAAAGCCATCGCCAGGGGTGCTCACGAGGATCCGTTCGCGTTCCTTGAGAACCCTCGCGATCCGGGTGAGCCTCCCATGGAACTGGACCCCCGTGACCACGTGGACTCGGAATCCGAGCCGCGCGAGCGCGATCCCGGCCAGCTCCCAGTTGCCGACGTGCGGCGCTGAAACGACCGCGCCGCGCCCACGGCCCAGCGCCCGGTAAAGAATCTCCATGCCCTGGAAGCGGAAGCGCGTGTCGAGCGCCCGGGAATCCATCGAGCCCTGCGCCAGGTATTCCAGGACGAACCGATGATAGCTGCCGAACATCGCCCGCGCCGTCCTGCTCAGGGAGCGCGGCCCCGCCGCCGGGAGCCGTCCGGAGCCCGCGATTTGCACCAGGTTGGACAGCACGGCACGGCGGCGTGTCCGCGCGAAGGCGAACTCGAGCCGAGAAGTCGCGCGCGCCAACGACGAAAGGACAGGGTCAGGGAGCGTGGGGGCGAGCACAAGAGCCGCCTCAAGGAGGAGGCTTGAAATCACGGGCGGCGCGGGTGGAACCGCAACATGAAAGCCTGCACGCGCAGACGCTACACGAGCCCTGGGGGACCGTCAACAATCGGGGAGGGCTTTTGTTTGACTTAGGGCGGCGCGCTGCCTAGAGTCCGGGCCGCGATGGCGTCATTTTTCCCACAGCGGGGCGGATCCAGCCATTGGCCTCAGTGCCCGAATTCGTTGTCCGTCGCCTCCGATTCGAACAACGCGTCTGCTGTTTCCACCTCGGAGAGGCAGCGGCAGCGCGAGCCGGCGGCTACGTGCGGGCAGACCGCGTAAACGCGATTATCGCGCCGGCAATAGACTTCCGTCGCGCGCCTGGCGCCGCTCCTTGTGGCGGGGGAAAGCTGATTCCGTTTCATGGTGTCCTCCTCCGGCCCTCGGGCCTCGAGCGAGCCGATGTCCGCGCCCCCTCACGGGATTCACGATCAGCTCTCGGCCAATGTGGAAATGCAACGCGCATGCCACGGATGGGCGGTTCTCGATAGGGGGTGTCGATGGCGAGCCAGAAGCTGGTGCGATGCGAGATCCGGAGGTCCGATGCCGCGGGAGACGCGACCGCGCGCTACGTTCCGCTCGAGATATTCGGGCTCTGGGAATTTCTGATGCGCAATAAGCATCGATTCGAGGTGAGGCGGAGCGTTGCGTCGCTGTGGATCGACGTGGACGAGGCCCCGGAAGCGGCGTACGGGGAAAACCAGTACGAGCGCGTCACGGAGGTGGAATTGCTCCGCTATTCCGATCGGGACGGCATGTTCAGCCGGGTGAGCCGGTATTTTCCGACAGCCGAATATCCGCAGCTCAAGGAGCTCCTCCTCCGCCACTACGAGAGCGTCTCGGATCCCTCGGCGCCGCAGCTGCAGATCAAAGAGCGCGCGGGAATCTGGATCCGCCGCGATCCCCGCGCCTAGGGGGGCGGTCCCATTTTTGGCGCCGCGCCGCCGGGCCGCTATCTTCCAGCGGCCGTGCGTGGTGCACGATTCTCATCCTGCCGCCGTTCGCCGGCGGGACGGCAACTCCATCCAGACTAAGCAGCATTTTTCCTAAAGATTAGGCCTCCATCCACCGTTCTCTGTCCCGAGGCACGGTGGCATCGGCCGTGCTCTCATGAACGGAGCCGGCGACCGGCCGTATGGTCACTCTTCCCGCCGCGCGCCCAGTCCGGATACGAAACCAGAGAATCGAGGAGCGACGCCATGGTGGTGGTCAGCTATTCGGGACGCGAGATCAACGCGAAGATCGTGTACTACGGCCCCGGTCTGAGCGGAAAGACCACGAACCTCGAAAAGATCTACGATAGCGTCCCGGAGACGAATCGAGGCCGCATGGTCTCGATGAAGACCCAGACCGACCGTACGCTCTTCTTCGATCTCTTGCCCTTGGACCTTGGTGATCTCCAGGGAATGAAGACGCGGCTCCTCCTCTACACGGTTCCAGGTCAGGTCTACTACAACGCGACCAGAAAGCTCGTCCTGAAGGGGGTTGACGCGGTCGTGTTCGTCGCCGACTCCGCCGCCGACAAGATGGCGGAGAATCGGGAGAGTTTTTCCAACCTCGAAATGAACCTCAAAGCCTATGGAATCGATATTCGGGGGATTCCCCTGGTGATCCAATTCAACAAGCGCGACCTCCCGAATGCCGTCCCGGTCGAGGACCTGAATCGGGAATTGAATCGCCTCAACGTGCCGTGGTTCGAAGCCCAGGCGGCGAACGGCGTCGGCGTGTTCGAAACCCTGCGGGGCGTATCCAAGTTACTGCTCGCCAAGATCTCGAAGGATGTGCTGGAAAAGGACAAGGGCGCCGTGGCCGGTCTCTCTCGCTCCAAGTCTCCCGCGGCCGCGACGGGCCAGCCCCGGGCGGAGGCGGCTTCACCGACAAAGCCGGAGCGCGGGGGCTCCGGGGGAAAACTCCTCAAGTACCTGAAGCGCGGGAAGGGCGCGCATGGCGACGAGCAGGAGGCCGACGTCCAGGAGCAGGGCGTGGAGGTCGGGCCGGCCGCGGCACCACCGCGTCGCGCGCCCGCGCCGGAGGAGCCGTCCCCTTTCCTGGAGGACGAAGCCCTGGTCGAGGATGCTCCTCTGCCCGAGCTTTCGCGCCCGCTCAACGCCGAAGAGGAGCTGGTCCTGTCCGAGACCGATCTCGTGGAGGAACCCGTCGAGGCTCGCGACACTAAGCCCGGGCGTCCCTCAGGCGGATTTCAGGCCCCAACGGCCGATGAGGATGCCATCGGTGATTTCGAACGCGAGCCCAGCGGGATCACCTCGAGTGCCGGTTCCGCCCGTCTCCGCTCGGTCGATGCCGGGTCCGGAGACGCTCGGCGGATCGTCGTTCCGATCGATCTGGGCGCCTTGCCCTCCTCGGGACGCATCACCCTCTCGGTCGAGATCTCGGTTCGGGTCGAGTCGGACGAGCCGCGGAAGGGTGGTGCAGGCGGCCGGAAGGCGAGCGGTTTGGACGAGTCGTTCACGCGCGACCTAGAACCCATCCCCTAGGCCGTTTCTTATTGACACAATCCGCGGGGGCTCCCTAGGCTGCGCCCGTGGATCGCGCCCTGCCGATGGCCATGTCGGACGCTCACCTGAGAGCGTCCCAAACGGGCGGCGAGGAGAGCCTCGCGCTCGCCGAAAACCTCGCGCGCGGTTCCTCCGATCCCGAGCAGGCGCGTGAAGCCGCGCGAATCTTCGCGCTCGAAGGACTTCGCGAGCGCGCGATCGACGTCCTGCGCCAGGGCATTCTCACCCATCCTCGCCATTCCGAGATGCTCGCCTCCCTCGCGGATCTCCTATCGCGCACGGGTAGCTTCGAGGAGGCGGATCTCTACTTCGGGAGAGCCCTCGAGTCCGAGCCCAAGAACGTCGAGACGTGGTACCTCCAGGGGCTCCACCACGGGCGGCAGGGACGCGTAGCGCCGGCCCAGGCCGCCTACGAGGAGGTGGTGAGGCTCAAGCCCGACCACGTGAAGGCGTGGGTGAACCTGGGGCTCGCGCTCGCGGACGGAGGCGACAGGGACGGCGCCCGACGCGCACTCGAGCGCGCGGTGCGCGCCGACCCCGGCTGCGCCGAGGCCCATTCGAATCTCGGAGTTTTGCTGGCGGAGGCGGGGCACAAGGAAGAAGCGCTCGATGAGTTCCGCCGCGCGGTGGAGATCAACCCGGATTGCTCGGAATCCCACTTCAACCTTGGCTGGGCGCTTCTCGCCGGGGACGAGCTGGCTCAGGCCGAGACGACGCTCTTAGAGTCGGTGCGGCTCGATCCGGGCAACGTCGAGGGGCTGTACGCGCTCGCGCTTCTCCATCAGCGCACCGGGAGCTACGCCCGGGCCGTCTCGGAGTTGAAGCAGGCGATCGAGAGGAGCCCGGACGACGCGCGTCTCCACTATTACCTGGGAATGGCCTACAACAGCCAGGAAGCCGCCGACCAGGCGATCCTGGCGCTCGAGACCGCGGCGCGCCTCCGTCCGGATGACCCTCGGATCCATCGTCTCCTCGGCGTGGCGTTCGACAAGAAGGAGTTGCCCGCCCGCGCCCGCGAGGCCTATCGGCGGGCGGCGGCCCTGAGCGGCTGAGCGATGCCCGGCCGCATCGGCCGTGCATTCGAGACGGCGCGGCGGGAACGCCGCGGCGCATTCATCCCCTTCCTTACCTCCGGATTTCCGGACCTCGTGGAGTCGGACCGACTCGCCCATGCTGCCTGCGAGGAGGGCGCCGACGTGCTCGAGCTCGGGGTCCCCTTTTCCGATCCGATCGCCGACGGACCGACAATCCAGCGGACGACGGAATCGGCGCTGCGCGCAGGCACGACGCTCGCGCACGTGCTCGGGCAGGCGATGAGGCTACGATCGCGGTACGAAACGCCGCTCGTGCTCATGTCCTATCTGAATCCGATTCTTCGTTACGGTACGAGCCGCTTCGCGGCGGACGCGGCCGCGGCCGGCGTGGACGGGCTCATCCTGGTCGATCTGCCCCCCGAGGAGGAGCCGCTGCTCTGGGAACAAATGCGAGGCGCGGGCCTCGATACGATCGCGCTCTTAGCACCCACGACCGAGCCCCGAAGGCTCGCCCAGGTCGTCGGGCGCGCGAGCGGCTTTCTCTACGTCGTGGCGCGTCTCGGCGTCACCGGGCGCGGCGGCGGCGACGCGGCGATCGACTCGGTCCTCGATCGGTGCCGCGCCCTCTCTGCGCTTCCGCGGTGCCTCGGTTTCGGAATGGATCTCGAGACGCCGGTCGAGCGCTATCGCGGCAAGGCGGAAGGGATCGTCGTGGGGAGCTCTCTTCTGGAGGTGATTCTCGCCGCCCGCGATGCACGCTCCCGTGAGGAGGGCCTACGGGGCTTCGCGCGAGCCTTCCGCGCCAAGCTATCGGGACTCTGCCCCGCGTGAGATCAGAAGCCTAGATTAGATAGCGTCCAGAGCGCGCGGTCTCCGCTCCGGTTCGTCGACACCATGATCCGCTTTCCATCCGGCGACCACGCCGGATGACTGAGTTCGGCACCCGGTGCATCCTGCGTGATCACCGTCAGCCCCTGCGCTTCGCCCAGCGGGCTCAAGACCCACGCTCCCCATAGCCCCCCGCGGTTCGAGGACATGAGGATCCTGGATCCATCCGGGCTCCATTTCGGACTCCGATCGAGCTGGGGCGGGCCCGAGGGATTGCCGGAGGGCGCGACCGTGAGCTGGATGGCGAGCGTGTCGGTGAGGGAAAGCCTCCAGATCTGGCTCGAGCCGTTCGGTCCCCGAACCGTGAAGCAAATCTGATCGCCTGTGGGATTCCAGTCAGGTTCCCCCGCGCCCAAAAAACCAGGGGTGAGGTAGATCTTCCCGAGGGGCGCCGCCGTCGTGTCCGGAACCAGGACCAGCCTTCCCGAGGCTGGGTCCGTTCCCTCCACGTAGACAATCCCCGGGCTTCCCGGTCTGGGCGCCGGAGTCCATTCCATGCCCGCAAACGCGGTCAGTCTTCGGGCGCCTCCCGTCGCGACATCGAGGTACCAGAGGTCCTCCGATCCGGCGAGATCGGATGAATAGATGAGGAGCCCTTCGCGGACCCATCGCGGATTCCGGGCGCCCGCCGTGGGGCTCTCCGGCTCGATCTCGAGTCCGCTCCCATCCTCGAGCGCCACCGCGACGCGATCGAGGCCTTGGACGCGCACCTGG
>DASXTQ010000069.1:0-7516 GCA_036505295.1 Candidatus Eiseniibacteriota bacterium | reverse complement strand
GGGCGATCCCATGATCCGCATGGACGCGCTGCCGCCGCGTATCTTCGAGGTGACCGTCGACGGCGTGCCTTTCCCGGACAACGGTCCCTTCACCAGCGACTCGCCTACCGCCACCGCCGCGTTGGTCGCGAAAGTCCGGGATGAAGCCGGCCTCAGGAAAACCGACCTCGCCGAGCGCTCGGTCGCGACCGGCATGATCACGCCGCTCGATTCCACCCTCTACTCGGTCGCTGTCTCGGACACCGGGCGTGCCCACACGCTCACGGCGAGCATCCGTCCGCGCGTCGGGAACTACGATCTCCTGGTCCGCTCGACCGACACGAACGGCCGCGAGCAGACCTTTGCGCTTCAAGTCCGCGACTCGGTTCGCTACCTCGCGAACGGCGTCGTCATCGTGAACGGCACGTTTGTCGAATCGAACGCGGTTCTCCGCGCCGAGGTGATGACCCCGATTCCGGTAACCGCCGACTCGCTCACGCTACTCCTCGACGGGGTCCCGCTCACGAACGTCACGGAGACCGCGTTGGACGCGACCGGGCGCCGGTGGGCGCTCGTCACCCTGGCCGAAGACCGAGGCCCGGGCGTCCACAGGCTCGATGTCGAGGTCAACGGTCGAACCGGCGTTTTTCGGCAAGCCACCTTCAACGTCGAGACGAGCCTTGCGCTTCGCAGGGTCGTGGTCGTGAGCCCGCGGCTCATGGGCTCGGGTTGCGACGGCTCGGTGTTCCAGTTCGAGCTGAGCACCCCCGTTCCCAAGGTGGAGCTGCTCCTCATGACCGTCTCCGGCCGCCGTGTCGCATCGGCTCAGTGGCCGGGAAAGGCAGGCTTCAACGTCTATTGTTGGGACGGGCGGGATTCCCAGGGCAACACCACAGCCACCGGTCTCTACTTCTACCGGCTTACCGCGGTTGACGCCGCGGGGCACAAGGCCTCCCAATCCGGACGCATGATCCGGACCCGATGACCGATCGGCGAAGCGGCAAAGCGATCTTTCGCGAGCTGGGCCGGCTCGTCACCGAGCAGCGAAACCCGCGCTCGAAGAACCTCGACAAACTCGGCACGACGCAGATCTTGACCCTCATGAACGGCGAGGATCGGCGGGTCCCGGCCGCGGTCGGGCGCGAGATTCGCAACATCTCCCGCGCCGTCGATCTCATCGTCGAGCGGCTCGCGCGCGGCGGGAGGCTCTTCTACGTCGGCGCCGGGACCAGCGGGCGGCTGGGCGTGCTCGACGCGACGGAGTGTCCGCCGACGTTTGGGACCCCGCGGACGCTGGTCCAGGGGATCATCGCCGGCGGACGCCGCGCTTTGGTTCGATCGATCGAAGGGTCGGAGGACGACGCCAAGGCAGCGGCGGCGGCGCTCAAGAAACGCCGGGTGAGCGAGCGGGATGTCGTGGTGGGGATCATGGCGAGCCGCCGCACGCCCTACGCCGTCGGCGCCCTCCGATACGGCCGCGCCATCGGCGCCGCAACGATCGCGGTGACCGCCAATCCGGCCGGAGGCGCGCCGCTTCGATGCGACGTGGTCATCGCCCCCAGGGTCGGCCCCGAGGTCTTGACCGGTTCCACGCGGCTCAAGGCGGGAACCGCGCAGAAACTCGTGCTCAACATGCTCACGACCGGGGCGATGGTGCGGCTGGGTAAGGTCTATGAGAATCTGATGGTGGATCTCAGGACCGCGAGCCGGAAGCTCGAGGAGCGCACGAAACGCGTCTTCATGAACGCGACCGGCGCAAGCTACGCGGAAACCGGACGCTGGCTCAAGCGTGCCGGAGGCTCTCTCAAGGTGGCCATCGTGATGCGTCGCGCGGGGGTGACCCGGGCGGAGGCGGAGCGGAGGCTCAAGGAGGCCCAGGGATGGGTTCGCGAGGCCATTCGGTCGTAGTGCGCCGCGCGGAGCGGCTCGCATGGGCCGCCCTGGCGCTCGCCGCGATTCTCCCTCTCGTCGGTTGCGGCAAGCGGCCGTCGGCGAAGCAGACGATCGTCTTCTGGCAGTTCTCGCCCTTGAGCGCGATCCAGCCGGTCATCGACCGCTTCGAGAAGGACTTTCCGGACCTCGACGTGCAAGTCGAGCAGCTCACGTGGCAGAGCGGCCGGGAGAAGATCGTCGCTGCGATCGCAGCGGGGCGCCCTCCCGACCTTTGTGAGATCGGCTCGACATTCCTTCCCGGGCTCGTCGCGGACAGCACCTTGATCGATCTCACCGACAGCATCCCCGAGCTGATCCCCGCGCTCCGCGGCTGGCAGGTGGTCCGATCGCGTGGGCGGATCTATGCCATCCCCTGGATGCTGGGGACGCGCGCCCTGTACATGAACGGGGATCTCATGAAGCGCGCGGGGCTCTCGCCGCTCCGGCCCCCCACCACCTGGGCGTCGTTCGCACGCGCCGTTCAGCTCGTGGACGCGGTCGATCCCGAAGCGAAAGGCTTCGGCATGAACTCCGGCGAGCGAGAGGTCCTCTTCAAGAAGTTCATGCCGTTTGCGTGGGGAAACGGTGGCGACATCCTCGATTCCACCCAGACGCGGAGCGTGGTCTCGAGCCCGCAGAACATCGAGGCGCTCCGGTTCTACCTGAGCCTGAAACCGCACTCCCTTCTCGACCGCCAGGAGATGCTCGATGAAGCCTTCAGCCGGGGACGGCTGGGCTTCATCATCTCGGGTCCCTGGATGCTTCGAAAGCTTCCCGAATCGGCGCCGCAGCTCCACTTCGAGGTGACGCTGATGCCGCGGCCCGCCGAGGGCAGGGGATCTCCGGCATCCTTCGCCGGCGCCGAAGCGCTCGGTGTTTTCCGCGGCTCGAGGGAGAAGGGTGCCGCGCTCAAGCTCGCGCGCTTCCTGGTGCGCGAGGAAAACGCGATGCCGCTCTACGTCGCGACCGGCAACGCGTTTCCCGCGGCCGTCGCCGCGGAACAGGATAGCTACTTCGTCTCGCATCCACGCGACCGGGTCTTCGTCGAGCAGCTCCGCACGGCGGTCGCCCCGCCCGTCCATCCGCGCTGGGTGGAAATGGAGGAGATCCTGAACGGAGAGCTGGAGGAGGCGATCTATGGTAAGAAGTCCGCCGAGACGGCGCTTCGCTCCGCGGACTCCCGAATTGGGGCCGTTCTCAACCCAGCCCCATGAGAAGCCGCCCCGTCCCAGGGCTTCTTCCGTGGTTCGCATGCTTCGCGGTATTCGGGCTGATTCCGCTTCTCGCGGCCCTCGTCCTCAGCTTCTACTCGATGAACCCGCTTCGCCCGGACCTCACGCACTGGATCGGTGCCTCCAACTACGCGCGCGCTCTCGGTTCCCCGGCGTTTTGGCACGCGCTCCGCACAACGGGGATCTTCGTCGTGGGCACCCTCCCGGTGACGCTGACCCTCGCCTACATCGTGGCCGCCCTCCTGGGCAGGCTCCGGCGCGGAGAGGCGCTCTTCCGGGCCGCGATCTTCTTTCCGGCGACCCTCTCGATGGTCGTGATCTCGCTCGTATTCAAGTCCCTTTACGCCGAGCAAGGGCTCCTGAACGGCTGGCTCGCGGCGCTCGGATTTCCGCGGATCCACTGGCTACAAGATCCACGCTTAGCGCTCCCGTCCATCATGGCCATGGATATTTGGGCGAGCGTCGGCTACTACGCGATCCTGATCCTCGCGGCGCGAAAGACGTTGCCGCTCGAGCAGCTGGAGGCGGCGCGGCTCGAGGGGTTGCGTCCGCTGCAAGTCGAGCGGCGAATCGTGCTGCCGCACGTGAAGCCCGTGATTCTCTTCGTGATCCTGCTCAATACCATCCGCTCGTTTCAGATTTTCATCGAGGTCTTCGTCCTCACCCGCGGCGGCCCGCTCGACAGCACCCTCACCCTCGTCTATCACCTCTATGAGCGCGCCTTTTATCACTTCGAGATGGGGTATGCCTGCGCGATCGCCTACATCCTGCTGCTCCTCGTCGGAGGGGTCCTGCTCCTTCAGCGAAGGTTCCTCTCGCGATCCCCGGCCGGGGTGGCCGCGCCATGAGCCGTCCGACTGAGGTTCTCACGCCATGAGCCGTCCGACTGAGGTTCTCACGCCATGAGCCGCGCGGGGTGGGCCCTCGCTGCGATCGCTCTGCTCTCGATCGCGCCCTTGATCTACATGGCGCGGGTCTCGTTCGGCGTGGGCAGCTCGCTTCCCGTAGCACCCTCCGATTGGTGGACCGGGGGTTTCACCCTCGAACACTACCGCGCTCTCGGCTCGGGCAGCGGGATCGGACGCTTCGCGATCAACTCTCTCATCGTGACCGGAATCGCAGTCCCGCTCCAAATTCTCCTGAGCGCCGCGGCCGGGCATGCTTTGGCGCGGGGCCGCTTCGCCTGGAAGGGGGTCACCCTGGGGCTCGCGACCGCCTTCCTCATCCTCCCGCGTCAGGTAACGCTCGTGCCGCTCTATCTGCTCTTCGCCAAGCTGGGCCTCCTCGACACGTACGCCGGGCTCATCCTGCCGCACCTCGCGGATCCTTTCGGCGTGCTCTTCATGGCGCACTACTACCAGACGCTTTCGCCCGAGCTCGAGGAGGCCGCGCGCACGGACGGCCTCAGCCCTCGCGCGATTTTCTGGAGGATCGTCCTGCCGCTTTCGGGACCGGGCCTCGCGGTGGTCGGCGTGAACGGTTTTCTCACGACGTGGAACTCGTTCCTGCACCCGCTGGTCTTGACGACCTCCGAATCGATGCGCACGCTCCCCGTGGGGCTCGCACTCTTCGCTCAGGCGGAGCACAGCGTGGATTGGGGCGCTCTCCTCGCGGGCTCGACCCTCGCCACGGTGCCGGTGCTCCTCGCCTTCCTTCTCTTCCAGCGACAGATCGTGGAGGGGCTTCTCCAGGGGAGCGGCCGGTGAGCCGGCCGGACGTCGTTGGGTACGCGTGCGCGCTCGGGATCATGACGGGGACCTCCGCCGACGGCGCGGACGCGGCGCTCGTCACCGTGGAGCGTGGGCTGGCGCCGCGGAGGACCCGGCTCATCGCGTGGCGTCACCGGGGCTATCCTGCCGCGCTGCGCGAGCGCGTGCTGGCGGCCCAGGAGGGAATCCTGCCGATGCGCGATCTCCTGGCCCTCCACGTCGAGGTCGGCCGCCACGCCGCGCTCACCGCGAGGGACGCGCTCGCGGCCAGGGAGGCGGAGGGGTTCGCGCCCGAAGTCGCCGGGCTCCACGGCCAGACGGTCTTTCACGATCCGCACGGAAAGCGCTCCGGGACCCCTCTTTCGATCCAGATTGGGGAGCCCACGGTGGTGGCGCGCTCGCTCGGATGCCGGGTGGTCTCCAACTTTCGGATGTCGGATATCCTCGAAGGGGGGGAAGGGGCGCCGCTCGTGCCTCGGTTCGATCTTCATCAGTTCGTTTCGGACGCGAGCGACCGCGTGCTCTTGAACTTGGGCGGAATCGCCAACCTGACGCGCCTCAAGCCGAACGCGCGGGTCCAGGACGTCGTCGCGTTCGATTGCGGCGCCGGAAACATGCTCCTCGATGCCATCATGGCGTCGGTAGGGCCGGAGGGCGCGCGTTTCGACGCCGACGGGGCGGAAGCCGCGCGGGGGCGCTCCGCGGACGATGTGGTCGAGGAATTCCTTGCGGATCCATTCATCGCCCGGCGGCCGCCCAAGAGCGCCGGCCGGGAGGAATTTGGCGCCGCCTACCTGGAGCGTTTTCTCGCGCGCACGGGTACCCTGTCGCTCCCGGATCGAATGCGGACCGCCGTGGAAATCACGGCCGGCGCCGTGGCGCATGGCGTCGCGCTCTCCGGGAGCGGTAGGCCCGACGAGGTGTTGGTCTCGGGGGGAGGAGCCATGAACCGGACCCTCCTCGAGGCGATCGGGAGGGCCTTGCCCGGTTCGCGGGTCCTTACGACCGAAACCCTGGGCGTTCCGGTCTCGGCCAAGGAGGCCATGGCGTTTGCCTTCCTGGCGTTCGAATCCGTATCAGGGCGTCCGGGCAACGTGCCTTCCGCGACCGGCGCCCAGAAGGAGGTCATTCTTGGCTCGGTTACGCCTGCGCCCTATCCGCGGTAGAGGATTCTCCAGGCCTGCCAAGCTCTGGAGTCGGGGCCGTAACCTTCTCCCAGCCGCCTGCTTCCTCGCTCTCCTTACCGGCTGCGCAGGATCGCGCCGAATGGAGCCGGCGCCCCCGGGGGCTCCTCCAGGGGGCGCACCGGCGCCCTCCCGGCCCGCCCCGGCACCGGCTCCTGTCGATTGGCACGCGGCCACCCGCCTCCGCATCGGCCTCGCCGTCGGGGCGCCGCGCCTACGCATCGCCGGCTCCCGGGAGTGGGTGCTCCGGCCCGTTCACGGGAAGCAGATCCAGAGCGGCGCGGCGGGAGCGCGGGTTGTGGTGACGCGTGAGGGGGCCGGGACGATCGACGTATTTCGGGAAGGGGAGCCGGAGCCCATTTGGTCGGGGGGAGCCGGCGACACGCTGGAACTCGTGCCCGAGCGGGAAGGCTTCTCGGGATGGAGCGGGAACTGGTACCGCGGTTCCTTCCGCATCCACGCATCCTACCCGGAAGGGCTGACGCTCGTGAACGAGGTCAGCTTGGAAAGTTACCTCCGCAGCGTGCTCCCGAACGAGATCGGAACCCCGCCCGAATCCGATTTCGAGGCAGTGAAGGCACAGGCGGTCGCGGCTCGCTCGTACACCCTGGCCTACCTGGGGCGCCGCGCGGAGCTTGGGTTCGATCTCTATGCCTCGGTCGAGGACCAGGTCTATGCGGGGAAAACCCGTGAGAACGCGCAGAGCGACCGCGCTCTCGAGGCCACCCGCGGCGAGGTGCTTATCTCGGACGGCCGGCCGATCCGGGCGCTCTATTCGTCGGCGTGCGGCGGACGGACCGCAAACGTCGAGGACGTGTGGCCCTGGAACTGGACCTCCTACCTGCGAAGCGTTCGGGACGATTCCGGACCCGGTACCGAGGCCTACTGCTCTCTGTCCTCGAACTTCCGCTGGAGAGAGGAGTGGGACGCGGCTTCATTTCTCGTCATGCTGCGCCAGTACGGTCCAGCGGAAAACGGGGCAGGGGCGTCGCTCACCGGAGACCTCCTGGATGTGCGCGTGGACAAGCGCTCGCGTTGCGGGCGTGTTCAGGATCTCGCGGTGAGTACGACCTCGGGGGATCTGGCCTTCCACGGAGACCGCATTCGCTGGGCGCTTCGAAGGCCCGGATCGACCGCCATCTTGAGGAGCATCTTTTTCAAGATAGGCGTCGTCCGCGGCGAGGACGGAACTCCCACCAAGATCGTAGCTACGGGCGCGGGCAACGGGCACGGCATCGGGCTCTGCCAATGGGGGGCGATGGGCATGGCGCGAGCCGGGATCAACTACCGCGAAATCCTGGGCCACTACTACAAATCGACGCGCCTCGAGCGGATGTAATGGCGTTGACCGGGCCCCGGAAGCCCGGTAGACTGCCCTTTCTGCGTCGTACAAAACCGCGGTGGGGTCGTAGTTCAGCTGGTTAGAACGCCTGCCTGTCACGCAGGAGGTCGCGGGTTCGAGTCCCGTCGGCCCCGCCAT
>DASXTQ010000068.1:0-9119 GCA_036505295.1 Candidatus Eiseniibacteriota bacterium | reverse complement strand
GTCGAGCTTGTAGATCTGGTGAAACTCCGACGCCTCCGTGTCGGCGGTGCCCGTCATGCCGGCCAGCTTTTCGTAGAGACGGAAGTAGTTCTGAAGGGTGATGGTCGCGAGCGTCTGGTTCTCCCGCTCGATTCGCACGTTCTCCTTGGCCTCGACCGCCTGGTGGAGGCCGTCGGACCAGCGGCGTCCGGGCAGCACGCGGCCCGTGAACTCGTCCACGATCAGGACCTGGCCGTCCTTGATCATGTAGTCCACGTCCCGCCGGTAGAGTGCGTGCGCGCGCAAGGCCTGCTCGACCCCGTGCAGCTGGTCGATGTTGGGCAGCTCGTAGAGGTTCTCGACGCCGAGGTATTTCTCGGCCTTCGCGACGCCTTCCTCGGTGAGGACCGCGGTGCGGGCCTTCTCGTCCACGAGGTAGTCGCCAGTGGTGAACTTGTTGCCGTGCTTGTCCTTCTCCTCGGTGCCCTTGGTCAGGTGCGGGATGACGCGGTTGCAGCGGTAGTAGATGTCGGTATTTTCCTCGGAAGGGCCGGAGATGATCAGAGGCGTGCGGGCCTCGTCGATCAGGATCGAGT
This sequence comes from Candidatus Eiseniibacteriota bacterium, assembly GCA_036505295.1. Taxonomy (GTDB): domain Bacteria; phylum Eisenbacteria; class RBG-16-71-46; order SZUA-252; family SZUA-252; genus WS-7. Next base: position 8,544 of record DASXTQ010000068.1, on the reverse strand, counting down.
CGACCTCGTCCACGATCGCGTAGACGTGGCCGCGCTGGACCATGCTCTCCAGCTCGAACTTCATGTTGTCGCGCAAATAGTCGAAGCCGAACTCGTTGTTCGTGCCGTACGTGACGTCGCAGGCATAGGCGGCTCGGCGCTCGGCGAAATCCATTCCGTTCTGGATGCAGCCGACGGTCAATCCTAGAAACTCATAGACCCTTCCCATCCATTCGCTGTCGCGTCGGGCCAGATAGTCGTTCACCGTGACGAGGTGGACGCCTTTCCCGCTGAGGGCATTCAGGTAGATGGGCATCGTTGCGACGAGAGTCTTCCCCTCGCCGGTCGCCATCTCGGCGATCTTCCCGTCGTGGAGCACGATGGCCCCGAGAAGCTGCACGTCGAACGGCACCATGTCCCACGTAATCGGGATGCCGCAGACGTCCCAGGTCTGCCCCACGAGACGGCGGCACGTCTCCTTCACCACGGCGAACGCCTCGGGGAGGAGGCCGTCCTCGGTTTCACCCGCCTCGAGGCGAGCGCGGAAGTCCGCCGTCTTCAGGCGCAGCGCTTCATCCGATAGCTCGCGCATGCGGCCGGACTGCTCGTTGATCTCCTCCACGAGCGGCCACATGCGCTTGATATCGCGCTCGTGCTTGGTCCCGAAGACTCGTGAAATCAGACTGAGAACCATTGGCTCCTTAAGCCGGAACTGAACCCGGTTTCTCGCATGCGGCGCCGGCGTGGAATGGGCGGGATCCCAAGCCTCCTGGGCCCTGCCCCAACCGGATAGAGCGAAACCCCAGGAGCGCGAAGCTGCCGGGGTTCAAAGGACCGCGCAAATCTCGTAAGCTATTGGAAATATGCAGCTAAGAGCCTCCCAAGGCAACCCTTCACGACTCCACCCAGCGCCCGGAGTCTATGAATGGGATGCGGGGCGTGTCAAGGCCGATTCGACCTACTTACATGTAGAAGGATCCCCGCCCCGTATCAGCGGAGCAGAAGCTCCATCGCGAAGCCGGCCGAGAGCGGGATGCGGAAATTATCGTCCAGCGGAATGGGGAGCAGCTCGAAGACCGTCGCGGTGAGCGCCCCGACCAACCCCACGTAGAACGGAATGCCGGGCATGAGGAGCGTCAAACCGTAGCAGACTGCCAGGCACGAGAGGCTTCCCTCGAGCGTCTTTCCCCCGAGAAGACGTATCTTCCCGATCGATTTCCCCACGATCGCCGCGACCGTATCGCCGAGGACGAGAAACCCAAGGGCGAGCACCGCGACCGGTTTGTCGAAAAGATGAAGCGTGAGGAGCATCGCGATCAGGAGGTACGTTGAGCCCAGGAGCGAGGCCTCCTCATGATTCCTCAGGAGCTCGCCGAAAAAATGCCGGAAGACAATCCGAATCCTACGATTGTTGAGTCGAAACACCTCGATCGCGAGCGAGAGGATGACGGAGGCCAGGAGCGCCCGCTCCCAGTTCCTCGACCAAGGGGGAGGGCTCAGATAGTAGGCGATCGGGATGGAGAGGGACGCGAGGTGGATGGCCTTGCGCTTCAGCTCCGACGTTAAGAGCACGTCCGCTCCTCAGCGCGACGGCGCCGCTTCATAAACCGCCTCGTAGCGCCGCATCGCGGCGTAAGTCTGCTTCACGTACTCACGCGTCTCGCGGTACGGGATCAACTCCACCCATAGGTCGTCGACCCGCGGGCGCGCCGCGATCCAGCGCCGCACCGCTTCCTCTCCTCCGTTGTACGCCGCGGACGCGGGACGAAGATCCCCGAATTCGCGCACAAGCCGGCGAAGATACATCGCGCCAAGGCGCACGTTCAAGCCGGGGTCGAGCAGCGAGTCTTCCGAGACCGCGCGCCCGGCGAGGCGCGACGCCGTCGGAACGATGAGCTGGAGCAACCCGAGCGCCCCCGCGCGCGAGCGGGCCGCGGGATTGTAGCCGCTTTCCAGCCGCATGATGGTCCAGATAAACGCCGGGCTCAGGCTTTCCTCGTCGGCGGCCCGAAACACCGCCCCCGCGAAGGCGGGGGGGAAGCGGAGCCTGAGATCGCGATCGATATCCGCGTGCCCGACTCGATAGATGCCCTCCGCCTCCAGCGCGTCCACGCACCCGTTCGCGCGGGCCTCGCTCTCCCCCATCGCGCAGGAGCGCAGGATGTCGAGCGAAAGGTCGTGAAAACCGACAAGATCCAGAATGCGGGCGGATGAAGGCGGCGGGAGGGCGGCACGCGCCGCGTGTTTGACGCGTGCGTTGGGGTTTCCCTGAGTCGCGTCGACCGGAAGCCGGGCCAGTTCGCGGGCGCGGACGCCCTCATAGGACCAGGGATCGAGCTCCCACGCCCGGCGGAAGGACGGCAGGGCCCGGGAAGAATCGCCGGCCGCCAAGGCGACCCATCCGCGCCAGAAGAAGACGCGGGCGTCTTCGGGGCCCGGTCCGGCGAGCGTGGAATCGGCCGAGGCGAGCGAGTCCGCGCGGATCCAGGCGACCGCCTCGTGGACCCGCATCGCCGATGCGAGCGACGGCGTGCGGGTCCGCGCGCGCGCCCATCGAAGGATCAACGCCGCCTCGCGCGGCGTCCGCTGGTCTTCCCATTCACGCGCGCGCTCCCAGGCCGCGGTCTCCCCAGTCGTGCCCGCGCTGTCCCATGCGGCGGCCAGCACGAACGCATTGTCCGCGGCGGCGAAGTCATGGAGCGCCCGAATCGAGCGGGCCAGACCGAGCGCCAAGTCCGCCCGGGTGCCCGAAGAAGGAGCGCCCGGCCGAGAGAGGAGCGCGCGGTATGCTGCGGACGAGGCCTCGTAACGGCGCGCGCGGTACAGCAGAGACGCGCGAACGTTCTCGCGTTCGGACGCGGCCGCAGCATCCGGAGGCGGCTTCCGGCGTCCGTCCAATACGCGGAGCGCCAACGTGGGTTCCCCCACGTCGGCGAGCGCCCGCACGAAGCTCATCCACTCCCGCTCGCTCAGGGAGTCCAGGGTAGCCCCTTGGACCCATCCCGCCGCCCGCTTGGCCGACGCGTAGCGGTCGGCCGTCGCGAGATCTCCCCGCGCGGCGGCCGCAATGAGGGAGCGCGCCGCTGCCGCCGTATCGCCGGTGGCCGCGGTGATCTCCGCGAGGAGGAGCGTCTCCTGGTTTGTTCGCGAAGGCGCCCTGGAGAGAATCGCCTTCGCGAGGAGGGGCTCCCCACTCGCCAGGAGCGAGCGAGCGAGGGAGTACCGCGCCCAGGATCGCGCCCTGTCCGGGCGCCGTTCCTCGAGCAGATGCCAGCGGGCGGCTCGCGCGGCGCGCCGGGATTCAGCCGAGTCGGACAGGGTGGCGGCAACGTAGAGCTGCGCTTCGTCCCTGGCCGAGGCCGCCCGTGAACCACTTCGTGCGTCGGGAGGCCAGCCGAGCACCCGTAGCCCCGCAGCCGGGGATTCGAGCCTGCCCGCGGCCAGCGCGTGGACGGATACAAGCGATCGCTCGGAGGCGAGCGGCCCACGCAAGAGGGTGAGCCCCCGAGCCCATTCACCGTTCTCGACCAGATCCATCGCTACCGAGGCCCATGCGTCTATCTGCTTGGCGGGGGTCGCGGCCGGCAACGGGGCGGTGCCGAGAACGGAACGATACGTTTCGGAGGCCCGGTCCCACCGGACCTGCGCCTCGCGGAGCGCGGCAAGGGTTCCGCTCCACCGCGCCGTCAGCCAGCGCGAGCGGGCGGCCTCACGTGCGGCGCGCGCAGCGAGGATTTCGTGGGAGGACGCCGGGGATCGCGCTACCGGACCGGACTGGGCACGGGCCGTCGAGGGGAATGCGAGCGGGGCGTGCAGGGACACGGCAAGCGCCGCACCCACCCACACACCCCGCCCGAGGTTCAAACCGCGGTTACCGGAGCAACACCACGCGGAAGGATTGTGTCTGGCCCAGGATGTCCACCTTGGCGAAGTAGATCCCCGACGAGGCCAGCCCGCCATCGTCGGTGCGCGCGTTCCACGCCGCCCGGAACTCGCTGGGAACGAGGCCGTCGGGCGCCGCATCCAGCGTTCGAACGAGCCTTCCCAGAAGATCGAACACCTTGATTCGTGGGACGAGCCCGGGATGCGGCAGCCCGTCGGGAGCGCTGAAACGGAAGCTGATGGCTGACGTGAAACCGTGGTTCACGCGGAAGGGGTTCGGGCCGCCCTTGAACGAGATCACGGCGGGCGTTGGCCCCGGGTTGACGCGCGACGCCACGGAAACATCGTCCACGTACCAGCCCTCGTAGTACCGCGCGAGCCCACCCGAATTGAACGGTTGATTCACCTCGTTGCTGGAGAATCGGAAGCGGACCTGGACCGGGCCTGAATACGCGGAAAGGTCGGCAACGACCCGGCGCCAGGTTTGGGGCGAGCCGGAGAAGACGTCCGATCCTCGGAGCGAGGCGCCCGAATCGAAGGTGATCTGATGGCCGTAGCCACCGTCCACGGCAATCGGCTCCCACGGTCCGCCCCTGACCGAGATCTCCACGCGGCTCCCATCAAAGGCCATCGTGCCGCCGTTCGTCTCCGCATCGATCCAGGAGTAGAAGGCGAGCTGCGAGCCCGGCGCCAGGTAGAACATCGGCGAGACGAGCGCGGCGTCCTCGAGGTCCGCGTAGGTCTTGGCGTCGTTGCTGCTTCCCCCGGAAGGATCCAGCGAGCTGCCCACCTTCATGCTCGTGGAGCCGCCGTGGGCACGCGTGGTCGAGACGTGCCATTCGTTGATCGTGGCGGGCGCGACCGGCCCCGATGACCAGAACCCCACCCCGGACTCGAAATCCGCGGTGAGCCCGGTGCTCATTCCAATCGTCAGCGTAAATGTCTCGGTCCCGGACGAGACCCCGTCGTTCCAGCCTAGGGTGAAGGTCACCGCGTGTGGAACCGGCGGCGACGGGACCACCGTGAACACAAAGGGCGTGACGGTGACGACCGTAGCGCCGGAGACCGCCGCGGGTGCGCTCGAAGCCCCGTCGACCATCGCGATGTTGCCGTCCGAGGTGCTCAAGGTCAACGTGAGCGCGGCGGACGCCGTGCCGGCGTTGTGGAGCGTCACCGAGAGTGTATCGCTCTCGCCACCGTCGGGGATGCCGTTGCCGTTTCCGGATCCCCCGTCACGTACCGTGGTCGCCTGGACCAGGAGATCCGGACCTAGCGACACGGAGAGGTCGAAGGATGCGGTGTCGACGCTGTCCTGCGCCCCGACGATATTGGTCATCCTGATTCCGGTGTCGGCGCCGGCGTAGTCGCGGCTGTTGGGCGTCGTGGACTGGGTCCAGCTCCGCACGGAAAGGCCACCCGGAAAAAAGTCGTTGCCGTCCCCGAAGTCCACCGGGGTCGGAGTCTCCAGCTCGTTCAAGCCGTCCGCCTGCACGACACCGACCCGGTAATGCGGGGCGGGGGGAGTGAAGCAGGACGTGTTGTCGCAATCCCTGCAGTTGTCGATCAGGGTATCGTCCACGTGGTAAATCAGCAGACCCGCGCCCGGAAGAAACTCGTCCGAGCCTTCGTGAATCCTGTTCTCGACCAGGAAGTACTCGCTGCCGGGCTGCCCGTTCTTCCAGAGCTTGAGAACGCCTCCTCCTCGCGAGAGGGGCGGCAGCTGGTAGGACCCGGATTGCGTGACCACGGTAGGCTGCTCGAATCCAAGAAACTGCCGGGACCACGGGTCCAGATTCCCGGGCCGGCTGCCCTGAGCCTCGGGGGGGTTGAGCGGCAGATAATTCCCGAGGCTCATGAGCGAGAAGACCCCGAGTCCGGTTCCGACCGGCCTGCCGCACACGCTGAACTCGTAGAGATCCGGAAGCCCCAGGGTATGGCCGAACTCGTGGATGTAGGTCCCGTTCGCGTTGTCGCCGGGCCCGTAGTTGTATTCGCCGTTCATCGTGTAGAGGAATCCCCGCACGCCCCCGAGGAGAATCCCAGGCAGGCAGTTCGGGCTGCTCGGCGGCGGGCAATCCTCGTAGACGGCGATCCCCGACTCGTGGGACCAGAGCAGGTTGTCCTCCTGAATCACCGGCGCGACCTCGGCGCCCTGGCCGGGATGGATCACCACGACCGCGTCGACGTAGCCGTCGTCGTCGCCGCTCGACGGGGTTCCGTCCGGTCCGTCGTTGTCGAAGTAACGCAGGTTGTTATCGAAAGAACCGTAGGCGGCCGACATCGCGTCCTCGGCGAGCCGCTGCGCGCTGCGGGGATAGGAGCTGAAGTCGAGACCGGAGATTCCGTTCGCGTAATAAGCATAGGAGCGCGGCATCGTGAGCCACTCCGACGTGACGCGCCCGGAAACGATGAGCCGCCCGTGGGAGTTGGTCCGGTAGAACTCCCGAAGGCTGATGATTCCATCATTCGGATCGTCGCTGAAGAAGAGGCGGTTGTAATAGCCGGGTGTCGACTTCGCGGCATGATGGACGGCGGGGCCGAAGGCGTCGCCGTCGAAATCGCAGAGCACGACGAGGATATTCCGATGCGCGACGCCTCCGCGCGGAAACTTGGCGAGGTCGAGCGCGAACTGCGGGTAGACCCGGTCGACGCCCCATGCTCGGCTCAATTGGTAGCGCTGAGCCTGCTTCGTGAGGAGCGCCTCCTGGGGCGTCCCGCGCGCGGCCGCAACCACCAGGGGTGAGATCGCGGCCGCCCGCGAGTCACGCGGCGTCGCCGTGGAAAGCGCGGCCAGGGCTACGGCCGCGAAAAGAAACGCGGCGCGCCAAGCCCGGGCGGAACGCGACATGCCCGCGTCTCGCGCAGGCGAACCGAAATCCGATCTCTTCACTGCAACCTCCCGGAGTTGGGTTGGCACAGGCTCACTCCCACTCGATGGTCGCGGGAGGCTTGGTGCTGATATCGTAGACGACCCGATTGACGCCCGAGACTTCGTTCACGATCCGGGACGAGACGCGGGCAAGGAACGTGTCCGGGAGCCGCGCCCAATCCGCCGTCATACCGTCGCTCGAGGTTACCGCCCGGAGCGCCACGACCTGATCGTAGGTCCTGCCGTCCCCCATCACCCCGACCGTGCGGACGGGCAGGAGCACCGCAAATGCTTGCCATACCTTGTCATACAGTCCAGCCTTCCGGAGCTCGGTGATGAATACATCGTCAGCCAGGGACAGCGTCTTCACCGCTTCCGGGGTCACGGGACCTAAAATCCGTACCGCAAGCCCAGGCCCTGGGAACGGATGCCGCTGGATGATCGCGGGTGGAAGGCCCAGGAGCCTGCCCAGCTCTCGAACCTCGTCCTTGAATAATTCCCGGAGGGGCTCCACAAGTTCCATTTTCATGTGCTCCGGTAGCCCCCCCACGTTGTGGTGGGACTTGATCTTCGCGGAGGGTCCCCGGGTCGACGTGCTCTCGATCACGTCCGGATAGAGCGTGCCTTGGGCGAGAAGGTCCGCCCCGCCGGTCTTCCGAGCCGTGTCCTCGAACACCTCGATGAACTGGGCCCCGATGATCTTACGTTTCTGCTCCGGATCCTCCACGCCGCGCAGGGCCGAGAAAAACCGCTCCCGAGCGTCCACCGTCAGGAGATCTCGATCCAGGAGCTGCCCCATGGCGCGCGAGACCTGCTCCGCCTCGCCGAGCCGCAAGAGCCCGTGGTCGACGAACACAGCCCGCACCCGCCCGGGGACCGCGCGATGGAGAAGCGCCGCCACCACGGAGGAGTCGACGCCGCCGCTCAAGGCGCAGAGGACGCGGCGCTGCCCTACCTGCGCGCGGATCTTCCCGATCTGTTCCTGCAAGACCTGCCCCATCGTCCAATCGCCGGAAAAGCCGCACACGTCGAACAGGAAGTTCTTGAGGATCCGGGTGCCCTGCGTGGAGTGCGCCACCTCGGGATGGAACATGACGGCGTAAACGCCGCGCCCGGGGTCCTCGACCGCGGCGACATCGACCGAGTCGGTGCGCGCCAGGCGCGTGAACCCTTGGGGCATGCTTTCCACGACGTCGCCGTGGCTCGCCCAGACGCGGCTGGTCCGGTCCACGCCGGCGAGGAGGCGTCCTTCGCACTCGATCGCGAGCGTCGCCTCGCCGTACTCGCGCCGCGCGCTCTGCTTCACCCGGCCGCCCAGGTCGCGCGCGAGAAGTTGGAAGCCGTAGCAGATCCCGAGCACCGGAATCCCGAGCCCCAGCACCCCTTCATCGAGACCCGGCGCGCCCTCCTCGAGCACGCTCATCGGTCCCCCGGACAGCACGATCCCCTTCGGGGCGCGCCGCTCGATCTCCGCGCGCTTGAGACGTGGGTCCACGATCTCCGCGTACACGCCCACCTCGCGCGCCCGCCGCGCGATGAGCTGGGTGAACTGGGACCCGTAGTCGAGGATGAGAAGCAGCTCGTGGCTCAATGGAGGAAGCACCTTTCTCCGGTTAGAAGCATCGCGACCCCGCGCGATTCGGCAGCCGCGATCGATTCCTCGTCGCGGACCGATCCGCCCGGCTGCGCGATGGCGGCGATTCCCGCCTTGGCCGCCATCTCGACCGAATCGGGGAACGGGAAAAAGGCGTCCGAACAGAGAACGGCGCCGCGGACGTCGTGCCCGGAGCGCTCCGCCTTCAAGAGCGCGAGCC
>DASXTQ010000067.1:0-1893 GCA_036505295.1 Candidatus Eiseniibacteriota bacterium | reverse complement strand
GCAGATGAGCGCCTCGATGGCGCCCGAGGCGCCCAGGCAATGCCCGGTGGCCCCCTTGGTCGAGGAGACCGGCGTTTTGCGAGCCTTCTCCTCGCCCAGCGCGATCTTGACCACGCGCGTCTCGCTCGCGTCGCCGAGCGGGGTCGATGTCCCGTGGGCGTTGATGTAGTCGATTTCTTCCGGAGAGATACCGGCGTCGTCCATCGCCATGCGCATCGCTCGCGCCGGATGCTGCCCCGTCGGATCGGGCTCGGTGATGTGCTGCGCGTCGGAAGAGACCCCGTAGCCCACGAGCTCCGCGTAGACCTTCGCACCGCGCTTCCTCGCGTGCTCGAGCTCCTCGACGACGAGGATGGCGCCGGCCTCCCCCATCACGAACCCGTCACGCTCGGCGTCGAAGGGACGGCTGGCCTTCTTCGGCTCGTTGTTCCGCCGGGAGAGGGCGCGCATTGCGCCGAAACCGCCGATTCCGACCTTCGTAATCCCTGCCTCGGTGCCACCCGCCAGCATGACGTCGGCACGGCCGAGTCGGATGTCATCCAGCGCCTGGCCGATGGCCATGTTCGAGGCCGCGCAGGCGGTGCATTCGGACCAGAGCGGGCCTCGGGTACCGAGCTCCATCGACACCCAGGCGGCGCCCATGTTGGGAATGATCGCGGGGATCGAAAACGGGTTGATGCGGTCCGGCCCGCGCCGAATGAGCTGGTCGTAGCAGTCCTGAAAGGACTTGAGCCCGCCTATCCCGGTCGCGACTGAGACCCCGGTGCGCGCCGTCTCGGGCTCGATCTCGATCCCCGAGTCCTGCTCGGCCATGCGTGCCGCGGCGATGATCATCTGCGCGAAGCGATCGATCTTGCGGGCCTTGCGGTGCTCGAGCCAATTGGTCGGATCGAAGTCCTTCAGCTCACAAGCGAAGTGGACCGCGAACTCGGACGGATCGAACTGCTGGATGGGCGCGGCACCGCTCTCCCCCGCGGTGAGGTTCTTCCAGAATGTCTCCGCGTCGTTTCCGAGCGGCGTAACCGCGCCGACCCCAGTCACGACCACGCGTCTGCGTCCGTTCGTACTCACCAAAGACTCCCTCTACATCCCCAGGCCACCGTCGACGAGCAGTACCTCGCCCGTGATGAACGCGGCCTCGTCGGAGCAAAGAAAGCGTACCGCACCGGCAACATCCTCCGGCTCGCCGAGCCTCCCGAGCGGAGTGTTCTGGAGGATCAGCCCGCGCGCTTCCTCGGGCAGGACGTCGGTCAGCTCCGTGGCGATGTAGCCCGGCGCGATCGCGTTCACGCGCACCCCGCGGGAGCCGAGCTCCCGGGCCAGCGCCTTCGTCAGGCCGATGATTCCCGCCTTCGACGCCGCGTAGTTAGCCTGGCCGGGATTGCCGTGGACGCCCACGACGCTCGAGAGGTTGACGATCGACCCGGCCCGCCGGCGCAGCATTTTCCTGGACACTGCGCGCGAGGTGTTGAACGTTCCGCGGAGATTCGTGTCGATGACCGTCTGCCAGTCGTCGTCGGTCATGCGCGCGATCAGCGTGTCCCGCGTGACGCCGGCGTTGTTGACGAGAGCGTCAATGTCGCCGAGCTCACCTTCCACACGTTCGATTAGGGCCTGGACCTCCTCCGGATTGGATACGTCGGCCTGAACCGCAAGCCCGCCGATCTCCCCGGCGATCTCGCCGGCGGCCTCCTGGCCGACCCGGTAGTTGAGCGCCACCCTGGCGCCGGCTTTCGCGAGCTCACGCGAGATCGCCGCCCCGATCCCCCGCGACCCCCCGGTGACAAGGGCGACTTTCCCGTCGAGTGAACCGAAGCCGTTCGCCACTAGGCCGCCGAGAGCGTCTCCTGCAGCTTCCGGAGCGACTCGGGATCTCCGACCGAGATCGTGCGG
>DASXTQ010000066.1:0-30806 GCA_036505295.1 Candidatus Eiseniibacteriota bacterium | reverse complement strand
GCACGCGACCGTGCTCCCGTCGACGCTCGAACCCGTGTTCAGCGACGCGCCCAGCTTATGAAGCTCGTTCGCAATCGCGAGCGCGTCCCGCTTTTCCGTCCCTTCATCGAGCATGCTCGCCGTGAATCCGGCGAGCCCTGGTAAATCTTGAGGATCCTGCGCGCTGCCCGAGCGGAGCACCAGCGTACCCGCGACGACCGGGAGCCGGTGCGACTCGACGAGGAGCACGGTGAGCCCGTTCTGGAGCTGGAACCGCTTCGCCATCGGGAGCTTCACGACGGCGGTGGGACCGGCGCCGGGCACGGTGTTGCGCCACGGCTCCTTCGATTCCACCTTGGCCTCGGTCTTGGCCGGAGCCTCCGGAGTCGGAGGCGCGGGTGGGATGACCTTCTCGCCGGGGATCGCGTACACGATCGCGCGGTGGTCCTTCGCGAGCTGCTCGGCGGCGAACCTCTTGATGCCGTCCGGCGTGACCGCGGCGTGGCGCGCCAGGTCCTGGTTCAGATATCCGGGATCCTTGGTGTGCTGGTTGTACATGTTGAGCCGATCGGCGACGCCGCCGAAGCCCCCGATCCGCTCCAGGCTCGACACAATTCCAGAAACCGTCGAGGTCTGCGAGGCCGCAAGCTCGGCAGGGGTCGGCCCCTCGGTCGCCAGTCTCTGCAGCTCGCCGTCGATCGCCGCTTCCAGCTCTTCCGCGGTGTGGCCGGGCTTCGCGGTCGCGACGATCTCGAAAACCGAGCCGAGCGTCAGCGATTGCTGACTCGCGGTCACGTCCTGGGCAATCTGTTTTTCGTAGACGAGAGCCTTATAGAGGCGGCTCGCCTTTCCACCGCCCAGGATGTCGGCCGTGAGATTCGCCTCAGCGTCACCGGGCTTGAATATGGGCGATGTGATCCACCCCATGAACACCCGCGGCAGCTCGACCTTGTCCGTGACCTTGGCGCGCCGCTCCTGAGTGATCGGGGGAGTGGTCGCCTCGATCGCCGGCACGTCTTGTCCGCGTGGAATCGTGGCGAAGTACTTCGTGACGAGCGCCTTGGCCTTGGCCTTGTCAATATCGCCCGCGAGCACCAGGGTCGCGTTGTTCGGGACGTAGTAACGCTTGAAGAAATCGCGTATGTCGTCAACCTTCGCGTTCTGGATGTCCTCGTGCGATCCGATGACCGAGGCGTAGTAGGGATGGTTCTTCGGGAAAAGCTGGTGGAAGAGCTCCTCCTCGACCAGGCCGTAGGGCGCGTTCTCCACGCTTTGCCGGCGCTCGTTGCGGACCACGTCCTGCTGATTCGCGAACGAGGCGGCGTCGAGCCGGTCCAGGAGGAAGCCCATCCGGTCGCTCTCCAGCCACAGCGCGAGCTCCAACTGATTGGAGGGGATGTCCTCGAGATAATTGGTGCGGTCGAAATCGGTGGAGCCGTTGACGAAGGAGGCGCCGGCCGCTTCGAGGTACTTGAAGTACGAATCTTCGGGGACGTGGCCCGAGGACTGGAACATGAGATGCTCGAAGAGGTGCGCGAAGCCGGTCTGGCTCGCTTTCTCGTTTGCGGGGCCGGTGTGGTACCAGATGTTCACGCCGACGATCGGAAGCTGGTGGTCTTCGTGGAGAATGACCTCGAGCCCGTTCGGAAGCGTGTACTTCTCAAACTCCAGCTTGACCTGGGGCGGCTTTACCGTTTCCTTAGCGGCGGCTCGAGCTTCCTTGGCTGCGCCTTTAGTTTCCTTGCCGGCTGCTCGAGCGGTCCCGACCGCCGCGAACGCGGAGCACGTGAGCACGAGGGCGGCGCGCACGAAAAAACATCCCGCGCGCCCGCCGGGACTTGGGGCTGCTTGTTTCATGGGTCTTTTTCTCCTAATTGGGTGGCCAAGGGCCCGTGGGGAGCACTGCAATGGCAATACTGAGAACCGACCGCAAATGTTCCGCCAAGACGCCCCCCAAGTCAAGGCGAGTCGAGGCTCCTTGGCTGGTCCTCCTGGCGTGTGCCCTGGCCCAGCTTCCGGCAGGTGTTAAGGCCCCGCTCCTGGCGGCCCCCAACCCCATCTCGCTCGAGAACGCGCGCTCCGGATCGCCTCAGTGGGAGCTTTCGAATCCCGCATTGGGCCACGAGATCGAAGGATACGCCGACAAGGTCAGCGCCGCGCCCGGCGAAACCCTCCGGCTCTACGTGAGCTCGCTCTCCCCGAGGTTCACGGTCGAGGTGTTTCGGATGGGCTGGTACGGCGGCGCTGGAGCCCGCCGGGTGCTCGAGCTGCGCTCTCTTGCCGGGGTGCAGCGGGCGATTCCCAAGCCCAGGGGCGATGATGGCCTTGTCGAGTGCAACTGGCCCCTCTCCTGCCGCCTGCCGGTCGGATCCGATTGGGTGACAGGCGTCTACCTCGCGCGCCTGACCGGGTCGCGCGACGGGAAGCAATCGTTCGTTCCTTTCGTCGTACGGGAAGGCTCCGGAGAGCGGGGCGGTGCTTCACGCCGCGCCCCGATCCTGGTCCAGTGCTCGGCCACCACATGGCAGGCCTACAACAACTGGGGAGGAAAGAGCCTGTACGACTTCAATAGCTTCGGCGGGCGCGCGCTTCGCGTCTCCTTCGACCGGCCGTACGCGATGAGCAGCCAGGGGGGGCGGGGCGCCGGCGCGGGAGAATTCCTCAGCGTGAGCCACGCCTCCCGCGCGGGGGGCTGGGAGTATCCCTTCGTGAGGTGGATCGAGAAGTCGGGCTACGACGTGGCTTACGCGACGAACCCGGACGTTCATCGCGACGGGTCGCTCTGCTTGAGACGGAAGGCGGTGCTCCTGGTCGGACACGACGAGTACTGGAGCCGCGCGATGCGGAACCATCTCGAGCGCGCGCGGGACCAGGGGGTCAACCTGGGCGTGTTCGCGGCGAACGTGGGCTACTGGCAGGTCCGCTTCGAGCCCTCGGCGTTCGGCGTCAAGGACCGGATCGTGTTCTGCGCGAAGGACGCCGACCGGGATTCCGTCTACAACACCGCAAAGGACGCCGATCTCACCGTGCGCTTCCGAAATCTGAATCCGCCTCGTCCGGAGGTGTCGCTCGTCGGAATGATGATGAGCGCGGAGGACGTCGAATCGGATTTCACTCCCATTCCGGAAATGCGAAGCCACTGGGTGTACCGGGGCACCGGCATCGCTTCCGGGCGGACGCGGGCCGTTCCCGGGATCCTTGGGTACGAGGTCGATCGGAGCTTCGCGAAGGACAAGACCTACGGGCCATGGTCGCCGCGCAAGCTCAGCGTCCTCGCGCGCACATGGGTCCTGCCGATGAAGGGGGAGCGGGTGCCCACCGAGACGACGATCTACGCCGCACGCTCGGGCGCGATGGTGTTCGCGGCCGGCACGATGCAATGGTCCTGGGGCCTGGACGACTGGGGCGCACCCGCGCTCCGCCCCACGCGGCGCCATCCGGACATCGAGGGCATCACTAAGAACGTGCTCGAGAGATTCCTCGGTACCGGGCCAGGGCCAAATCCACGATCTCCTGGATGAGATCGGCGTGTTCACGCCCCGACTGCTTCGCCGCGAGCACGAACTCGGCCGTTGAGTGGAGCCAGGGATTCGGGTTCACCTCGAGCGTGTAAAACCTCCGCTTGGGCGTGAGCCGGATGTCGACGCGCGCGTAGTCGCGGACCTCCAGCGCCTGGCAGGCCTTGACCGCCGTTTCCTGAATCTCGGCGAGCAGGCTCTCGCCGATGTCCTCGGGGAAGCGAAGCTTCGTCTTGCGGTAGGCCGCCGTGCCCCGCTCCCATTTCACTTCCGTGCCCGCGATGCGAGGCGTGCCTTCCGGAAGATCGCCCAGGTTCAGCTCGATGACCGGAAGCGCCACCGGCGGATCATTGCCTAACACCGAGACGTAAAGCTCGCGTCCTTCGATGTATTCCTCGATCAAGACTGGCGCGTCCAGGTCGGCATGGAGCGCGTCGATCCGCTCCATCAGCTCTTTGATCGAGCCGGCCACGGCGCTGAAGGCGATTCCGATCGATCCGTCTTCGCGCTTCGGCTTCACGATGACGGGGAAATGCACGTCGTCCGCCCACTGTAGCCGGCCCTGGTAGACCGTCGCGAAATTCGGAGTGCGAATCCCGTGGAATGAGAAGAGGCGTTTCGCGACCGCCTTGTCCTGGGCCAGGTGGAGCCCGGAAGGTCCGGAGCCTGTGTAGGGAATGCCGAGGAGGTCGAGGTAAGCCGCGATGTTGATGTCCTTGGTGTCGTCCCCTCCGTAGGATTCGGTGAGGTTGAACATGACATCCACCTCAGCGGAGGCAAGCGCCTTGAGCGATTTGGGGCGGCCATCGAGGCAGAAGTAGGTCGGCTGGTGCCCCTTCTTGGTCAACGCCTCAAAGATCTCCTCGCGATCGGGCTTCTCCAGGCGCCGCCGCCGTTTCCCCACCTTGTCGGGAGCCGGATCGACCGCGGGTTCCTTCTCGTCAGCCCATTCGTCGTAGAGCACGCCGATTCGAAGCGACGATGAATCCAAGAGGCACCTCTAGACTTTGTGGTACTTGCCTCGCGTCAGGTAATTGATCGCGAGCGCCGTCGCGTAGGCGGTCAGATGCACCAGATATTCCTTCTCCTTGCCCCGGACTCCGCGGTACCCCCGCTCGCGGCATGTGGTCATGATGGAATGGATGATCTCGCGAACCACCGGACGTCCCACCCCGGTCCAAGTCGTGATCACGTTCGTGAGCGCGAGCCCGTGCTCTTCGACGATCTTCCAGGCCGGGCGTGAGCCCGGGCGGCGCGCGCCCGACCGGAGAAAGATATCCTCCAGGTGGTGGGCGAAGGCCGATTCCAACACCGCGCGGGTCCGTGCCGCGGTCTTGTTGAAGTGGTCGCCGACGGTGATGCTCATGTCGTCGGTCGTGATGTCCGGGAGGCCGCGCTTCACGAGCGGCTCACGGCGCGCGTTCTCCCGCGCGAGCCGGTCCACGAGCAAGAGCTTCCTCCTGCACGGCCAGCCGCGGTATCGCAGCCGCCACTCCGATTTCGGCGTGAGCCAAACCGCGAACGTTTCCGCGAAGTCTTCGTCCGGGTGTTTTTGCGCGTACCATCCCGGCAGGTGGCGCACGTAGTCGCGGCTGAAGGGAACCGGCCGGTATTCATCACTGTAACGGCGACGGTACGGCCCGAACGTATCACGCCATTCGGGTAGCTGGTAGAGCCGATACGCGTAGTTGAACGCGTGTCCGGCTTCGTGTCGCAGATACATCATGATCTCGCGTGGATTCTCGAGATCGTTCGTCTCCTTCTCGATCCGCGCGAGCTCGCGGTGCGCGAGATAGAAGGGGACGCCGATGACCGGCTGTCCCGAGGGGCAGCCCCATTCGTCGGTGAGGTAGTAGGCGGGGCGGAACCGCTTGAGCTTCCGGCTCAGCTCCCGCCCGAGCCGGTCAATGAGGGGCTCTACGGGTGAGTCTTTCAGGCGCAGGTTCAAGTCCCGAATAGGCTTCCGCCATAGGGCCCGCCGCCTGGGAGATTTCGGGGTCCGCAAGTTCATACCGTATAAAGAGTAACACCGAACCCAAGATTTATGTTGTGATCCTCCGCGATTTGACCGATACTCGTGATAAGCAGTTGCCTGGCGGTTGTTGCGTAGTCCACCGGAATGGAATGAGCGCCGCAGGGGAAGTTGCCTGCGGCTTCCTTGTGTCTGGGCGATTCGTCGTCCGGAGGCCCGACCAAAGTGGCCGGGCCGTACGCCCGAAAGGGCGTTGTGTGGGGGCGATGCCCCGGTTAGTAGAAGGAGTTTGCAAGTGGCAAACGGAACGGTGAAGTGGTTCAACGAAGCAAAGGGTTTTGGTTTCATCCAGCAGGAGGGTGGCGAGGACGTATTCGTTCACTACTCCGCGATCCAGGGCGAGGGCTTCAAGACGCTGGCCGAAGGCGAGCGTCTCGAGTTCGATATCGTCCGTGGACCCAAAGGGCTTCAGGCCGCGAACGTTCGTAAAGCGTAAGCGGTTCGAGCTCACTTCACCCAGCAGTGCTGCGGGGCGACTGTCCAACGGTCGCCCCGCTTGTTATTTTGGTGCGCATGGAGCCGCTTGAGGAAAGATCCACCCCGCAATCGGCGCTGCCCCTCTACCAAAGCCCCGAGATCTACGACGTCGCGTTCGGATGGGATCTCGCGATGGAGCTGGATTTCGTCGAGTCCTGCCTGGCTCGGCACGTGCCCGGCCCCGTTCGAAGGATCCTGGAGCCGGCGTGCGGGACGGGCCGGATTCTCGCCGCGCTGGCGGACCGCGGCTACGAGGTGGCCGGCTACGACCTGCGCGCGGAGATGGTTGCGTTCGCGGCGGCGAAGGTGGCCCCGTTCGGCGGGCGGGTGATGCGCGGCGACATGGCGACGTTCCGGCCGCCGGGCCGCTACGATGCCGCGATCAACCTGGTCAATTCCATCGGCTACCTTCTCGATGACGATTCGGTCGCGTCGCATTTCGAACGGGTCGCCGAATCGCTTCGCCCGGGCGGCGTCTACCTTGTTCAATTCAGCTACGGCGGCGAGCCGCCGGAGCAGAGCACGTTCGGTCCCTGGTCGAACGCGCGCGGCGGCCTGGAAACGACCCTCACGTGGGGGGTCGTGCGCGAGGATCCCGGGGCGAGGCGGTCCTATCAACAGTGCCGGATCAGCGCCCGGCGGGGTCACGAACGCCGGGTGATTGAGGAATCGCACGTGCTCCGGTACTGGACGCAGGACGATTTCGATCGAATCGTCGAACGGGGTCCCTTGGAGCTGGCCGCGGTCTACTTCGACCGGTTCGAGGAGCATCCACTCGACAACGCGCGTACGGGAGCGGACGGCAATCTGTATCACGTGCTGCGCCGCCGCGACGTATGACGCGTGCACCCTATTTCGCCCGCCGGTGCACGGCGTGGGCCGAAGCCTGATCGGTGGGAAGGATGAGCACCGACTGGATGTTCACGTGCGGCGGACGGGTGAGACACCACACCACAGCGTCCGCAACATCCTCGGCGCGGAGCGGCGTCAATCCCTCATAGACGCTCTTGGCGCGGCTCCGGTCTCCCTTGAAGCGGACCTCGCTGAATTCGGTCTCGGCCAGACCAGGCTCCACGTTCGATACCCTCACCCCCTTGCCGAGGACGTCATAGCGCAGGGCGTCGGAGATCGCGCGGACCGCGTACTTGGTCGCGCTGTACACGGCCCCTCCCGCATACGTCTGATGGCCGGCGACCGACCCGACGTTCACGACGTGCCCGCGTCCGCGCTCCACCATCCCAGGGAGCACGGTCCGCGTGACGTAGAGCAGGCCCTTCACGTTGGTGTCGATCATCTGGTCCCAGTCGGCGGGGTCCCCCGCCTGGATCGGCTCGAGTGCTAAGGCGAGCCCGGCGTTGTTGACGAGGATGTCCAACTTCGAGAGGAGGCCGGGGGTGCCCTCGAGCGCGGATCGCACCTGGGACAGATCGCGCACGTCGAAGCGGAGCGGGAGCGCCTCGACTCCGTGTCGATCGCGTATCTCTCTCGCGGCCGTCTGGAGCCGGTCCTCGCGCCGTCCCGTGATCGCGACATGACAGCCCTGCGACGCAATCGCGTGGGCCGTGGCCAGCCCAAACCCGCTCGTCGCTCCCGTGACAAGCGCCCATCGTCCCTTGAGGTCGGTCATCGCTCTCCCGAAGTGTGTGCCGTGCGCGAGAAGACGCCGAGCATAGCGAACTCGCTGGCGATGATCCAGCCGCTCCCCTAGAATCGCGCGCCGGAGCGGGCCCCGGTGCGAGTGATGGGAGAGGGGAGGGACGCGGATTGACATACGACCTCCTCGTCGTGGGGGGCGGCATCCACGGTGCCGCGGTCGCGCGGGACGCGGCGCTCCGCGGACTTCGCGTGGTCCTCCTCGACCGAGGCGATCTCGCCTCGGGAACAAGCAGCCGTTCTTCCAAGCTGATCCACGGCGGCATCCGCTATCTCGAGACCGGCCAATTTCGTCTGGTCCACGAAGCGCTGCGTGAAAGGGCGCTCCTCTTGGAGCTCGCACCCGAATACGTCCGGCCCCTCCCATTCCTGATCCCGCACTATCGAGGTGAGGGCAGATCACGCCTCGCCGTCCGCGCGGGACTCGCCCTCTATGCCGCGCTCGCGGGCAAACATCGGCTTTCTGACCATCGCACCGTGGGGGTCTCCGAAGCGCTTGCGCTCGAGCCTGCACTCAGGCCCGAGGGTCTTCTCGGCGCCTCCCTCTACTGGGATGCCCAAATGGACGATGCGCAGTTATGCGTGGCCGTCGCCATCGATGCCGAGCGAGCGGGGGCGGCGCTTCACACGTATACAGAGCTTGTGCGCCTCGTCCCGGAAGGCTCGCGGTGGCGAGGATCGTTTCGAGACGTGGAGACGGGGCAGGAAGGCGAGGTGGAGGCGCGCTCGGTCGTGAATGCGGCCGGCCCGTGGGCCGAGGATGTTCGCGCGCTTGCACACCCGTCTGCCCGCGCCGGAATCCGCCGGACACGCGGCACCCACGTGGTGCTTCCGGGTTTCACGCGCGAGCGCGCCTTGCTCTTGTCCGCCCGGCGCGACGGCCGGGTGTTCTTCGTCCTGCCCTGGGGGGACTTCTCCCTCGTCGGCACGACCGACGTGGACGACGGCACGGCGCCGGAGCGCGTGAAGGCGCACCCTGAAGACATTCGCTACCTCCTCGCAGAGACCGCTCGGGTGCTGCCCCGCCACGACCCCGCGCAGCGGCCCCTTCGCGCGTTCGCGGGGGTCCGCTCGTTGGCGCAGGGCAGCGCGATCCGTCCGTGGGCCAACTCGCGCGAGCACAGGATCGTCGAGGACGGATCGATGCTCACCTTGATCGGCGGGAAATACACGACGCACCGGAGCATGGCGGAGCGGGTCGTGGATCGCGTGGTACGGATCGCAGGGGTTCGCGCCGGTGCGTGCCGGACCCGGACGACGCCGCTGCCCGGAGGGCGCGCGCAATCGATCGCCGCCCTTCAAGCGCGCCACCCCGGACGTCTGAACGCCGCGGGGCCGCTCGAAATAACGGAGGCGGAAGCCGTGCACGCGGTTCAGGCGGAGCGCGCGCGGCATCTCGAAGACGTGCTCGAGCGCCGCACGCGGCTCTGGCTCCGCGCCGACGCGATGCGCCGCGCTTCGGAGCCGGTTGCGGCCTGGATGGCGCCGCATCTGGGTTGGGATCACGCGACTCGTGATCGCGAGGTGCGCCGGGTTGCGGACGCGCTCGATGATGAAAGGGAACGTATCGAAGCCGCGCTGGCTGCGCCGGAGGGGGGAGCGTGAGATCCGAGCTCATTCTCGCAATCGACCAGGGCACCACAGGCACGACGGTCCTCGCATTCGACCGTGCGGGCAGGCTCCGCTCCCGTGGGTACGCGGAGCTGCCGCAGCACTTCCCGCGCCCGGGCTGGGTGGAGCATCGCGGCGAGGAGATTTGGGGGACGACGCTCCGCGCGCTTCGCGCGGCTGTCACGCCGCTCGGAGGAGCGCGCGCCCGGGTCGCGGCGATCGGGCTCACGAACCAGCGCGAGACGACCTTGGTCTGGGACCGCGCAAGCTCCCAGCCGGCGGCGCCAGCGATCGTGTGGCAGGACCGCCGCACCGCGGAACGATGCGCGGCCTTGAAGCGCGCCGGGAAGGAGCCCTGGGTCTCACGCCGCACGGGCCTCAAGCTCGACCCTTATTTCTCGGGGACGAAGCTCGAGTGGCTGCTCCGAAACGTAGGAGGCCTCAAGGCCCGCGCACGGCGAGGCGGTCTGGCGTTCGGCACGGTCGATTCCTGGCTCCTGTGGATGCTCACCGGCGGGAAGGTCCACGCCACGGACGCCACCAACGCAAGCCGAACCCTCCTCTACGACATACGCCGTCACCGCTGGGATCCCGAACTGCTTCACCTCTTCGGTGTGCCCGATTCCGTGCTCCCTGAAGTGCGCCCCTCGTGCGCCGACTTCGGGGTTACCCGCGGAGTGCCCGGGCTCGCCGACGACGTTCCGGTGCTCGGGATCGCGGGGGACCAGCAGGCGGCGTTATTCGGGCAGGGCTGCGTCGAGGCAGGGGGCCTCAAGAACACGTACGGGACGGGTTGCTTTCTCCTGCTCCACACGGGTAGGAAGCTCGTCCCATCGCGAAGCGGGCTCCTGACGACGGTCGCCTGCGGCCCGCGAGGGGAGCCGCGTTATGCTCTCGAGGGGAGCGTTTTCATCGCGGGCGCGGCCGTTCAATGGCTGCGTGATGGACTGCGGATCTTGAAGAGCGCCGCGGAGAGCGAGGCGCTGGCCCGCCAGGTGCCGGACGCGGGGGGCACCATTCTCGTGCCGGCCTTCGCAGGGCTAGGCGCTCCCTATTGGAGGCCCGAGGCACGCGGGATCTGGTGCGGGTTGACCCGCGGCACGACGCGCGCACACTTGGTCCGCGCCGCGCTCGAATCGATCGCCTACCAGTCACGCGATCTGGTCGAGGCGATGGAGCGTGAATCGGGAGTGCGCGTACGCGCGCTTCGCGTGGATGGCGGCGCTTCGCTCAACGCATTTCTCATGCAGTTTCAGGCGGACCTGCTGGGCATCCGAATCACCCGGCCGGGTCTCGTGGAGACGACCGCTCTCGGCGCGGCGCTCCTCGCGGGAATCGGGGCCGGATGGTGGAAGCGGGCTGCGGACCTCGGGGCGGCGAGACAAAACGGACGCGAGTTCCGTCCGCGGATGCGGCGCGCCGAGCGCGACCGGCTCTATCGCGGATGGAAGGAGGCGGTGGGCTTGCTGCTGGACGCGGATCCGGCCTGACGCGGCAGGCTCAGGGCCTGCTTGAGCCAGGCGATGATCCCCTCAAGTATGGCGGGTCCATCGGGCTCATTCAGAACCTCGTGAAAAAGCCCCGGGTACTCCCGGTAGGTCACGGTCCCAGCCTTCGTGCTCTTGGCCCACTGCGCGCATCCCACACAGCTCGTCACGGGATCGGCCTGCCCCTGGATGAGGAGGGCGGGGATCGAGAGCGTCCCGGCCGCCTTGGCCAGCGAGCGGCGGAGCGCCTGCAGCTCGAGAAAGAGGCGCGCGCTGATCCGGAAATGGACGTAGGGGTCCGCCCGATGCGCGCGGATCACCTCGGGGTCGTGCGTGAGGAGCGACGGCGGTATCTGGTTTCCCTGGGTGAACCCAGGCCAAAGCAGCCCGATCAGGCGCGCGATCTGAACCTTGAGCGCGGCCGGACGGAGCGACAGCTCGAAGGGCGGCGCCGAGAGAACGAGCGCGTCGATTGATCCCGGGTTTCGCAGCGCCCAATCCAGCGCGACAAGCGCTCCCATGCTGTGCCCGAAGAGCGCCCAGCGGCGCGCGCCGTCCTGCTTGCGGAGGATCTCCAACCAACGTGTGACCGCGTCCCGGTAATCGTCCCAGGACCGGACGTGTCCGCGCTTTCCCTCCGATCGGCCGTGGCCGGGCAGATCGATCGCGTACGCCGCGAACCCGTGCTCCGCCAGCGTCCGGCCCACCCGCTCCCAACGCCCCGAATGGTCCCCGAGGCCGTGGATGATGGCGACGGCGGGCGCGGAACGGTCATCTCCCCACGCGCGCGCGAAGAGCTTCGGCTTCCCGGGCTCCTCGATCCATGTGTCATGGGACGTTGTTTCGAACAAGCTTCCTCCAGGTTACGGGAGCGTGTCGGCGCATGTCCCACAATACAGGAATCCCCCCTAAACGGCGAGAATCCCGGCCCTTGGGGCCGAATCTAACCTTCCATGGCCGCCCAGGACGACGCCCGCCTTCTGGATGCATACTCGCAGACCGTCGTCCAGGCGGTGGAGCGCGTGAGCCCGTCGGTCGTGAACATCGAGACGAGGCGCGCCGTTCCCAAGGGCCAGCCCGTCCGGGACCCGCGCGGGGTCGGCGGCAGCGCCTCCGGTTTCATCTTCACCCCCGACGGGTTCATCCTCACGAATAGCCACGTCGTCCACGGCGCCGAGTCGATCCACGTCACGCGCACCGACGGCCAGACGCGCGAAGCGCAGCTTGTCGGGGACGATCCCGAGACAGACCTCGCCATCGTGCGGGTCGGGCCGGACTCGCTCTATCCGGCCGCGCTCGGCGATTCCGGAGCCGTGCTCGTCGGCCAAGTCGCGATCGCGATCGGGAACCCGTTCGGGTTCCAAACCAGCGTGACCGCCGGGGTCGTGAGCGCGCTGGGCCGCTCGCTGCGCGCGCAGTCCGGACGCTTGATCGACAACATCATCCAGACCGACGCGGCCCTGAACCCGGGAAACTCGGGTGGCCCGCTCGTCGACTCGCGCGGCGAGGTGATCGGGGTGAACACGGCCGTGATCATGCCGGCGCAAGGGCTTTGCTTCGCCATCGGGATCAACACCGCGAAGTTCGTGGCGGCCCGGCTCATCCGGGACGGCGTCGTGACGCGGAGCTACATCGGCGTCGGCGGCCAGACCGTTCCGGTGGCGCGCAAGGTGTCGCGCTTTCACCGGCTTTCCGTGGAGAGTGGAGTTTTGGTACTCTCTACCGAGCAGGGGGGACCTGCCGAGCAAGCCGGCGTCCAGCTGGGGGACATCATCGTCGGCTTCAATAGCCACCCCATCAGCGGAATCGACGACCTCCAGCAACAGCTCACCGAACAACAGGTGGGCGTTCCGTCGCAAATAACGGTTCTCAGGCGGACCGAGAAGCTCGACCTCGAGGTCCGACCCATAGCTTCCCCGAACAGCGTGTTCGCCAAGGGGTAAGCCGGCCGCTATCGCTGCGGGTCTCGTCTCGCCGAATATCGCTTCACCCGTGAATGAAGACACTGAGGAGGCAGTGAGGCCCGTTCGCGTCATGTCTCAACCGGAACGAATCGCCGCGCAGGGCGCGCTCTACCGGTCTGCGCGGACGCTTCTTTTTGCGCTGGCATTCGCGTTCGCACACCACGCCGCCTCCGCCGCCGAGCTGCTCGAAACCAATCTGGACAGCACGCTCACGGTCACCATTCAAAAGATCGAAGGCACGCCGATCGCGCTCGATGAGGCCCAGCGCTTGGCACTGATCCAAGCAACAAGGGTGCGCGAGGCGGAGGCCGCGATGCACGCGGCGCGCGGCACGCTCCGGCACGAAAGCGGTGCCTTCGATCCGGAGCTATTCTTCGACGCGCATCGCTCGGGTATCGACCAGCCTACGGCGTCTCCATTCTCAGGCGGGGACTCCCTCCCGTCGGGCGCGAGCGTCGTGCGAACCACCCAGACGCAAGCCTCCACGGGCGCCCGGGTCAAGCTGCCGACAGGCACCGAGCTCTCCGCATCGCTTCTGACCACGAAGAGCGAGACCAATTCCAGGTTCTCGTTCCTCAACCCGGAATACGACACCGACGGCGTGCTGAGCGTGAAGCAGCCGCTCCTGAAGGGATTCGGGCCCGGCACCTGGGGAGATCGCTCGGCGGCCGCCCGCGAGTTCGAGGCGGCGCGCGCGCGATACGAGGACGCCATCCTGGATGTGCGCGCCCAGGTGGAGCGCACCTACTGGGATCTCTACGCGGCCGAGCGCGACTACGGCGTCCAGTTGATCATCCGCAACCGGGCGCAGGCTCTCCTTGACGAAACGCGGCTTCGGGCGGGGTCGGGGATCGTGGGGCCGGGCGCGGTCGCGAACGCACGCGTCTTCCTCGCACAGCAGGAGCAGGCGGCGCTCGACGGCGAGGAAACACTCGATCAGATCTCGGACCGGATCGCGACCTTGATCGGCAAGCGTCCCGAGGCGGGTGCTCCGCGATTCAAGCCCACCAACGAGCCGCCCCGGGAGTTCACCGTGGAGCCCGAGGAGTCCCTCGTCGTGCGGGCGCTGCGCGAGAGCCGGGAGCTTCAGAGCGCCGAACGGGTGCTGGCCGCGGCGCGCGCCCGGGAGTCGGGCGCGTGGTGGAACAAGCTGCCTGCGCTCGACCTGAGAGGCTCGCTGGGAGGCAAGGGCCTCTCGGGTAGCGGACGCGATTTCATCAACCCATTCACGAACCTGCCCGATCGGATCAATATTGACGGCGGCTTCGATGACACGTGGAGCCAGGTCCGGAAGCGTGATTTCCCGACGTGGAGCGCCGGGCTGTCGCTCAGCATTCCGATCGGCTTCCGATCGGGGGCGGGGGACCACCAGCGCTTCAGGGCCGAAGCGGACCAGGCCGAGCAGCAGATGATCGCGACGAAGCGGTCCCTCGAAGAACGGGTCCGCGTCGGGTACCGCGAGCTGCTGCACGCGTCCAAACGAATGGAGGCGGCTCAAGGCGGCGTCAACGCCTCGCTCGAGCAGGTGCGGATCGGGGTCCTCGAGTACCGTTACGGCAAGACGACCGCGTTCGAACTGACCCGCGTCGCCGCGGACTTGGCCACGGCGCAGCAGCGATTCTCGCAGGCCCTTGTGCGGACCGCCAAGGCGGCCGCCGATCTGAAACGACTGACGTCGGAAGGGCTCAACCCGACGAAACCCCAATGAGGGAGACCGAATCCATGATTGGCCCATCGACCGTCCCGGCCTGGATCAGGCACCGGGCTCGACCGGCGGCTTTGATCCTTCTCGTCAGCGTCGCGGGTTGCGCCGGAGGCGGCGGCGCGGGCGGCTTTCGGCCGCCGCCCATGCCTGTGGAGACGGCCCGGGTCGTTCAGGCGCCGGTTGCAGACCGGTTCGAGGCAGTCGGCACGATCGAAGCCGCGGACGCGATCACGGTTGTGTCGGAGATCGACGGGATCGTCGTGAGCCTCCCCTTCCGGGAGGGAGGTGCCTTGGAACGCGGGGCGCTCATCGCCCAGCTGGACGACGCCGAGCATCGCGCCGAAGTCGAGCGCACGGAGGCGATCCGCGACCAGGCTCAGAGTACGTTTAGTCGAGTGAAGTCGGTTGTGGATCAAGGCGCCGGCGCTCCACAAGATCTGGACGATGCCGGGGCGGCCCTCAAGGTGGCCGGGGCGAATCTTGCGCTCGCCAAGGCGCGGCTATCGAAAACGAGAATCGTCGCCCCCTTTGCGGGGCTCGTGGGCTCGCGCCGGGTGAGCCCGGGGGCGTTCGTCCGTTCCGGTCAAGCCATCACCGACCTGACGAAGCTCTCCGAGCTGCGCGTGAATTTCTCGGCTCCGGAGCGTTATGTGGCGCAGCTCCGGCGCGGGGCGGAGGTCGTGATATCGACGACAGCCTATCCCGGATACGCGCTCACGGGCCGAATCGAGGTCATCGATCCCGTCCTCGATCCGGGCACGCGGAACGCACGGATCCTTGCGCGGGTGCACAATCCGGGGGGTAAGTTCCGGCCCGGCATGTCGGCCAACGTCTCGGCTGTCTTGGGTCAGCGTCCCAAGGCGCTCACGATCCCGAGCGAGGCGGTCTTCGCGGAAGGGGATCAGTCGTACGCGTACGTCGTGAAGGCCGATAGCACCGTGACCCGCAGCGCCCTCACGCTCGGGACCCGTTTCTCCGACGCGGTCGAAGTGGTGAAGGGCCTCGAGCCCGGCATGCTGGTCGTCCGCACTGGGCACCAGAAGCTCTTCGAAGGGGCCAAGGTGTTCTTCGCGCCGAGCCGGCCGGGGGGTGAGAGCGGAGGAGTCGCTCCATGAAGCTCAGCGAAGTCTCCATACAACGTCCCGTCTTCGCGACGGTGATGAGCCTCACGATCATCCTGTTCGGGGTGATTTCGTTCACGCGCCTTCCCGTCCGCGAGTACCCGGACATCGACCCGCCGGTGGTCTCGATCACGACGTTTTATCGCGGCGCGAGCCCGAACGTCGTCGAGACCGAGATCACCGACGTGCTGGAAGAGCAGCTCGCCACGCTCGAAGGCGTGAAGACGATCCAATCCTCGAGCCTGGAGCAGGGCTCCAACATCACCATCGAATTCGAGCTGAGCCGGAACGTGGAACAGGCGGCGAACGACGTGCGCGACAAGGTCGCCCGCGTGCGCGGAAGCCTGCCGAGCGAAGCGGACGACCCGATCGTCGCCAAGGTCGACGTGAACGCCCAGCCGATCGTCTGGCTCGCGCTCTCGAGCACGACCCACAACGGCCTCGAGCTGACCGAGACCGCCGAGCTGGTCTTGAAGGATCGTCTCCAGCATGTTCCGGGAGTCGGATCGATCTTCATCGGTGGCGGACGGCGCTACGCGATGCGCGTGTGGCTCGATCCTTTGCGGATGGCGAGTCGGGGAATCACCACGCAGGACGTGGAACGCGCCATCCGGGAAGAAAACGCCGAAATCCCGGGAGGCCGGGTCGAGGGGCAGGGGCGGGAGTTCGCCGTTCGAACGCGGGGGGAGCTGACCAAACCCGAAGAGTTTGCGTCGCTGATCGTCGCCCAGTCGGGGAACGACTTCGTGCGTCTGGGCGACGTGGCCAAAGTCGAAGTGGGGCCCGAGGACGAGCGCACCGCGGTCCGCTGGAACGGGAAACAGGCGGTCGGGCTCGGGATCATCAAGCAATCCAAGGCGAGCACGCTGGACGTAGCGGACGGGGTCCGAAAGATCCTGCCCGAGCTGAGGCAGATAATCCCGCCCGGAGAGGTCCTCGACGTCGCGTACGATTCGTCCACCTTCATCCAGGATTCGATCAACGAGGTCTCGCACACGATCCTCATCGCGATGTGCCTCGTGGTGCTCGTGATCATCGTTTTCCTCAAGAGCTTCCGGGCCACGTTCATACCCGCCGTCGCCATCCCGATCTCGATCATCGGCGCCCTGGCGGTGGCCTACTTCCTCGGGTTCACCATCAATATCCTGACGCTTCTCGCGTTGGTCTTGGCGATCGGGCTCGTTGTGGACGATGCGATCGTCATGCTGGAGAACGTGTATCGCCATCTGGAGATGGGCAAGACCCGCCGGCAGGCGGCGCTCGACGGATCGCACGAGATTGGGTTCGCGATCATGGCGACGACGATCTCGCTCGTGGCGGTTTTCGTCCCGGTTGCCTTTCTCCAGGGGACGGTCGGGCGCCTCTTCAACGAGTTCGGAATCACGCTGGCGGTCGCCGTGCTCCTTTCTGGATTCGTCGCGCTCTCGCTCACGCCGATGCTCACGTCACGGATGCTCAAGCCACTCCACGGAGGATCCGATACGTGGGCGTCGCGGACGTTCGACGCCTTTTTCGATTGGCTGAACCGGTTCTACGATCGCACGCTTCGTGCCGCGTTGCGCCGTCGCGGACGGGTGATCGGGGTTGCGCTGCTCCTCATCGTGATCGCCGGGGCCGCCTTCTTTTTCATGAGGCGCGAGCTGGTTCCGACCGAGGACCGCGGGATCGCGTTCGGAATCGTGCTTGCGCCCGAGGGTTCGACGCTCGCCTACACGGATCGATATATGCGCCAGATCGAGTCGATCCTGCTCCGGCTTCCCGAGCGGCGCGGGCTCTTCACCGCCACGGGATTGGGATTCGGCGGACCCGGCCAGGTGACGAACGGTTTCATTTTCGTGAACCTGAAGCCTCGGCATGAGCGACACAAGTCGCAACAGCAGATCGTGCAGGAGCTCTTCCCACAGCTGTTTTCCATTCCGGGTGTCCTGGCGTTCGTGATCAATCCTCCGAGCCTGGGCGGAGGCTTCTCGTCGTCCCCGGTCGAGTACGTTCTCGAAGCCGACAGCTACGAGGATCTGCAGAAGGCGACCGCGACGATGATGGGAAAGGCCGCCACGGAGCTCACGATCGGGAAGAAGCCGAACGTATTCCCGTATCTGATCAACCTGGACACGGACCTGAAGCTCAACAAGCCGCAGCTGGAGATCCTGATCGACCGCGATCGAGCCGCGTCTCTGGGCGTCTCCGTGACCGAGATCGGAACAACGCTCGAGACGTTGCTGGGCGGCCGCGAGGTCACCGATTTCAAGCGCGGGTCCAAGCAGTACCACGTGATCGCGCAGGTTCCTGCCGCCGGCCGCGCCACGCCGGACGTGATCGAGGAAATCTACGTGAAGGGCAAGGAGGGGCTGGTCCAGCTCGCGAACGTGGTGAAGGTGAGGGAGACCGTCGCTCCGAAGGAGCTCAAACACTACAACCGCGTCCGCTCGGCGACGATCAGCGCGAACCTGATCCCTGTCGTCTCCCTGGGCCAGGCTCTGGATGGGCTGGACAAGATCGCCCGGGAAGAGCTGCCGCCGACCGTCCGGCACGAGCTGGCCGGGCAATCGAAAGAGTTCCGCGAATCGAGCAACAGCCTCTACTTCCTGTTCCTCCTGGCCGTCGTGTTCATCTATCTCGTGCTCGCGGCCCAATTCGAGAGCTTCATCCACCCGCTCACGATTCTCCTGTCGGTGCCCCTGGCGGTGGTCGGGGCGCTGATCTCGCTCTTCGTCTTCCAGCAGAGCATGAATATCTTCTCGCAGATCGGGCTCATCATGCTCATCGGGCTCGTGACCAAGAACTCGATCCTGATCGTGGAGTACGCGAACCAGCTCCGCGCCAGGGGACGCGAGGTCACGGAGGCCGTCGTGGAAGCCGCGAAGATCCGGCTTCGGCCGATCCTCATGACCTCCTTCGCCACGGTGTTCGGGATCCTGCCGATCGCGATCGGCTTCGGGGCGGGCGCGGAATCACGGCGGCCCCTGGGGATCGCCGTTGTCGGGGGGCTTGTCTTCTCGACCTTCCTCACGCTTCTGCTTGTCCCATCGGTGTACACCATCCTCGCAAGGTTTACCAAGATCGAGGGTGAAGGGGCCAAGGATGTCGCCGCCGCTCCCGCCCGGGAGCAGGGCCCCACGAAGGCCGAAGAGACTCTCGTCGCCGCGCAAATATCGAAGTGAAGGAACCGCTTTAGAATCCTGATGCGTCCGCGCGGCGCGGCGAGGAAAGTCCTTGCCAGTGCGCGCGTGTCGGGGCAACATGGTGCGCTTCAAACGTCAGGACGTTCTTCGAGGGCACCCGATGGAAGCGGCAGCGCATACGCACAGTCACGAACCGGTACCCAGCCGATGGCCGATCATCACGGCGTTCGGCGCCGGGCTCATTCCCGTCGGGCTTGTTTCCTTGGCTCATGGGTGGAAGCAGGGACTCGGCGTCCTGCTGGTGGGCCTCGCGGTTATGATCTACGGGGCCTCCCGGTGGTGGGCTGAGCTTCTCCGCGACCGCTTCTTCGGCAGGGACGCCGTGGACGCGGAGAAGCGTTTCACGACGGCGATGGCCCTCTTCATCGGCTCGGAGGCCGCGATCTTTGCGTCCTTCTTCGCGGCGCTCATTTACGCGCGGTACCACGCGCCGGTGTGGCCCCCAGCGGGAATGCCCCATTTCGAAATCCTGGTTCCGGCCGTCAACACGTTCATCCTTCTGTTCAGCAGCGTGACGCTTCACCTGGGGCACTCCGCGCTCGAGCGAGACCGCCGCGACGGGGTGATCGCCTCGATCCTCATGACGATCTCCCTGGGCGCGATCTTCCTATGCGGCCAGGCCTACGAATACGGATTCCTGAACGGATCGGCGTTCAACATCAAGAGCGGCATCTTCGGAACCACCTTCTTCATGCTGACCGGCTTCCACGGGCTTCACGTCCTGATGGGGCTGATCTTCCTCAACGTGGTGTACGGAGCGGTGCTTCGCGGCCGGATCACGCCGCAGCAGCACTTCCCGTTCCGGGCCGCATCCTGGTACTGGCACTTCGTGGACGTGGTCTGGCTGTTCGTGTTCACCATCGTCTACATCCTCTAGCAATGCGGCGCCCCATGCCCACCGCTTGGCTCATCGCGGCGCTCCTTGCGGTCCTCGCCGCTTCGTCCTGCCAATGGGCAGGGGACACGAAGGCCGCGCGTGTTTCATTCGCCGCGCTCAAGGAGAGCATCGAGGACGTGAGCGCGCGCCTCGATGGGGCCGTCGAGGAGGGTTCCGCCGACCGCGTTCCCGGGCTCGACCGTGAGCTGAACACCGTGCTCGACACAGCCGAGAAGCAGTCCTCCGCGATGAACATCCTCGATCGGGAGCACCTTGCGATCAGCATTGCCACGGCGCGGCAATGCATCACGGCCATGGATCGGTACGCCCAATCCGGGGACAGTGAGCTGTTGCGCGCGCAGAACCAGCAGCTCCAACCCACGATCAAAGAGATCCAAGAGCTCCTCGAGCGCGCCGACCGCACGACAACCGCCAAGTGATGTGACGCAGGAATCCGATCCCCTCGAGGCGCTGGCCGTCGAAGCAGACACGGCTCTTGAAGACGGGGAATACGAGGTCGCGCTCAAGCTCTTCGAGGATCTGCTCCGGCAGGACCCCGAGCATTGGGGCGCCCTCCTGGGTCGCGCCGAATGCCTCCACCTCCTCTGGAGAACCGACGAAGCGGTGAAGGCGGTGCACGCCCTAGCGCCTCCCGCGGCGGAGGAGGATGATCCCGAGCGCATCGAGCTGGAAGGAATGGTGCTCGAAACCCTGGGCCGCTTCGAGGAGGCGGACCGTCTTTTCGCCGAGGCGCACCGGCTCGCACCCGATGACTTTCCGCTGCCGACACGACTTTCGGCCGAGGATTTCAAGGTTATGCTCGACAAGGTGCTCGCCTCGTTGCCTCGCGTGATCCGTGAGGCGGTGCTCGAGGTGCCGGTGCTTGTGGAGCCAAAGCCGCCGCGGGAGATCGCGGAGCACGAGCCGGCAATCAACCCTGAGGTGCTGGGGCTATTCGTGGGGACCCCGGTGGGGCACAAGCTCAGGGGCGGAAGCGGCTACGGCGATGTGGTGCTCCTCTTCCAGAAAAATCTGGAGCGGGCGGGACGAAGCCGGCAAGAGGTATCCAAGGAGATGAAGATCACGCTCCTCCACGAGTACGGACACTACCTGGGGTTCGATGAAGAGGAGCTGGAGCATCTCGGGCTGGGGTAGATCATGACGGCTCGAAAGATCGCGATTGTAGGCGCGGGTCCCATCGGCCTGGAAGCCGCGCTCCACGCTCGTCACGCGGGCCACGAAGTCACCGTCTTTGAGTCCGCGACCGTTGGAGAGCACTTCCGTCTCTACGGTCCCGTTCCCTTGTTCACCCCGTTCCACATGAACTCGACCGGGCTGGGCCGCGAGCGGCTTCGCGCGGGGGGTCTCAAGGTCCCCGGCGATGATGAGACGCTCACCGCCGAAGAGCTCCGCGAACGATACATCCTTCCTCTCTCCCGTCTTCCCGAGCTGGCCGGCGCCGTGCAGGAGGGCGCCAGGGTCGCCGCCATCGCGCGTGAGGGGACCACGAAATCTCGATCGATCGCGGCGACGGGGGATCACGCGCGCGCCCTGAGCCCGTTTCTTTTACATGTGATGGCTTCGAAGGGCGGCGCTCGGCTTTTCCGCGCGGACGTGGTGATCGACGCGAGCGGAGTGTACGGCACGGCGAACAAGACGGGGCCGGGCGGGCTGCCGGCGTTCGGGGAGGAAGATCTCGGAGAGAGACTCGAGCAGCGCCTTCCCGCGATCTCCGGCGAGGGAAGGTCCCGCTACGCCGGAAAGCGGATCCTGCTCCTCGGCGACGGGCGCTCCGCGGCAAACGCGATTGTCGATCTCGACGCTCTGGTCCGTGCGGGGGGCGGCGCTGCACGAACGCGCGTGGAGTGGGTCCATCGCGATCGCGGCGAAGGCATTTTGGCTCCGGTGCCCCAGGCGGAGCTCGAGAGCCTCCCCGTGTTACGCGAGCTGGACCTAAGCGCGAACCGGATCGCGCGCGAAGCCGGGTGGATCCGTCGGCATCCGGGGGCCACCGTGACCTCATATCGCGTCCTCGCATCGGGGGCCATCGAGGCCACGCTCATGGGTTTGCGGGACCAGGAACAGCGGATCGAAGTGGATCGGGTGCTCGCCTTGGTCGGCTATCGCCCCGACCTTTCGCTCTTCCGGGAGCTTCAGATCCACCTGTGCTACGCCTCGGAAGCTCCCATGGCGCTCGCCACCGCGATTCTTGCCTCGCAGATGAAGGAGCCGGCCGCCGCGCAGGGCTGCCTGGGCCAGGTCCCCCATGGGCCCGAGAGCATGAAAAGTCCCGAGCCCGATTTCTACCTGCTGGGCTCGAAGAGTTACGGCCGCAATCCGAACTTCCTCCTGTCGCTCGGGCACCGGCAAATCGCCGACATATTCATGCTGATCGGCGCGGCGGAGCACGGCCTCAACGTCGCGTCGAGCTGACCCCGCCGCTGTCGGAGCCCAAGCCCCCGAAGTGGCGGACGAGCGCCCGCTTGGATCGTCCGTATCCGGGCCAGCGGCGGACCACCTCGGTCCACACCAGGCGGGCGGAGTCCGTTTCTCCCGCGCTGTAGAGCGCGACCCCGAGGTTGTTGAGGTAATCGGCGCTCGGCCCCGCCAGCCGGATCGCCTCCCGATAGCTTGCGACCGCGGCGTCATACCGGCCTTTCCGCGTGAAACAATTGCCGAGGTCGTAGTAGGCATCGTCTCGATTCGGCCCGCGCCGGATTCCCTCCTCGAGCACGGGGATCGCCTCATCGTACCGATACAGGTTGTAGAGCGCGGCGCCGGTCTTGACCCAGTAGCGCGGGTTCGTGGGCTCGGCGTCCCGCGCCCGTTCCGCATGGACCAGCGCACGAGAGTAGTCGTTGCGATCCTCATAGTAACTGGCGAGGAGCTCGTTCCCGTAGGCCCGCCCGTAGGCGGTGATCTTGGCGCCCGGGCCGATGAGGGTCTCAAATCGGTGTACCCCCGAGGTCTCGCCCGCGTTCACGAGCACGAAGGAAAGCATGGCGCCCGCCCCGAGGAGCACGAGCGCCACGCCGCGCATTCCTCGCAATGGGACCTTGGGGATCGAGCACCCAGCTTTCACCCCGACCACGGCGAGCGGGAGGATCATGATCGAGGTCAAGTCCCAGTCCTGGGCCGGAGGCACGGGGAGGACGAGCGCTATGGCGGTGATGAGCCCCGGCAGTGCGGCGGCTGCGAGGAAAACCGTGGCGGCATCGGGACCGCGACCCGGCGGTGCGGTCGCGTCCCGGCCGGTCCGGCGACCCGCCGCGGCGGCGAGAAGCAGGAGCCCGGGAACCGGGAGGACCAGCAGGACCTCGTTCAACAAATCCCACGCGTGTCCGAGGGAGAGAGGTGTGTATGGCTTGGTGAACACCGCGATATCGTGTCCTGGCCGGACGGCGCGGGCCACGATATTGAGGGGCACGAGCCACTGCGAGGGCTTGAACCCCAGGAGGAGGAGGATCGCGGCGGCTCCCGCGAGCGGGAGAAGCGCGAGCATGCCGCGATGGAAGAGCGGGCGTTTCTCCCGGAGCACCAGATAGACGTAGGAAGGAAGGAGGAAGCCGGCTACTAGGTGAAGCGTCATCGCGATCGCGAGCGCCGTCGCGAGCCATACAGGGTGATCCGCACCCCTCGCCCGGCGCAGCCCGAGCCAGAGGTAGGCGAGGATCGCGACGCTCGCCAGCGGGTAGCTCTCGATGTACCCGAAGTAGAGCTGGGCCATCCCCAGCGTGGCGAGCACCGCGAATGCGATCGCGCGGGATCCCGTTCGAGGCGTCAGCTCCGAAGCAATTCCCCATAGGATGGCGGCTGCGACCACGCCGGAGAGGATGGACAGCGCGCCAACGGTCGGCGCCGCGACTGGGATCCCGAGCGTGCGCAGGATCAAACCGTATCCCTCCCAGGTCGCCGCCGAGAGCGGCTCGCTGAAGGGACTCGGCAGCCCGGACTGGATTCCCCCGAGCCATATCGTGCCGTCCCCCAAGAACAAGGTCTTGAGCCGGAGCTCCCATAGAATCCACGCCCAGGGCAAGAGCAGGAGCCAGCCGCTCCACCGCGGCAGGCGGAAGGGCTCCGTGCTGGGGGTCCGCCGCCGCGCCGGGCGGTCCCTTGGGGCGCCCCGACGATGCGCCCCCTCAGGGCGCGACGCGCCCCGGCGGAAGAGGTCGATCACGAGGAGGAGGGCGGCGCCGAAGAGGAGCGCCATCACGAGGAACCGCGCCGGAGGTGGAAGGAAACCCGGCAGGTGGAGCGCCCATGCGCGGGGCCCGGGGTGCTGGCTTGCTACGGCGACCGACACCGCGTACGCCGCCGCACCGGCCGCCAAGGTAGCGCGCGCCACGTGGGATCGATCCATCCTCGCAGTATATCGAAGCGGCGCCCACGCGCGTCTTTCGGTAAGCGGAAGGGGCCGATCCCGCGTGCCGATTCCCGGTTGCGAGCCCCGCGCCTGGGAGTAGAATGGCCTGACGTAGAGCCGCTCAGGCGCCGGTCATGCTTCGATTCGACTCGGGGCCCCGCCACCCACCATCGAGAGGATGCCATGAGTCTGGTCTTGGAAAAGACGAGGAACCCGTTCGAGGTCGCCCAGCGCCAGTTCGACATCGCCGCCGAGGCGCTTGGTCTCGAAGAGGGGATTCGCCTCAAGCTCCGGGTGCCGCGCCGTTGCCTGATCGTTTCCGTTCCTTTCGAGCGCGACGACGGCTCTTGGATGGTCGTTCAGGGATACCGGGTCCAGCACGACGTGTCCCGTGGCCCCGCGAAGGGGGGCATCCGCTATCACCCTCAGGTCACACTCGACGAGGTGAAAGCGCTTGCCGCATGGATGACCTGGAAGTGCGGGGTCGTGAACCTCCCTTATGGCGGCGCAAAGGGCGGAGTGGAAGTGGACCCGAAGTCTCTCTCGCTCCACGAGCTGGAGCGTATGACGAGGCGGTACACGAACGAGATCGCGATCATCATCGGGCCCGAGAAGGATATCCCGGCGCCCGACGTCTACACCGATGCTCAGGTCATGGCGTGGATCATGGACACGTTCACGATGCGTCAGGGATTTGCGTCCCCCGGCGTCGTGACCGGGAAGCCGATCTCGCTCGGAGGCTCTCTCGGCCGCAGGGAAGCCACGGCCCGCGGATGCACGTACACGATCGAAGAGGCGTGCAAGTACCTCGGCAAGCCGCTCGAGGGGATGACGGTCGCGATTCAGGGTTATGGAAACGCCGGCTCGATCGCGCACGACCTGTTGCACCAGCGCGGCGCCAAAGTGATCGCGGTGAGCGACTCGCGCGGCGGGATCCAGTCCTCGCGCGGGCTCGACCCCAAGGTCGTCCAGGCTCATAAGCGCGAAGCGGGAACCGTGGTGGGGGTTCCCGGCACCGACCGCATCGGGAACAAAGAGCTGCTCGAGCTCAAGGTGGACATCCTGATTCCGGCGGCCCTCGAGAACCAGATCACCGAAGACAACGCGCCCAGGATCAAGCCCAAGATCCTGGCCGAGGCCGCGAACGGGCCCACGACCCCGGACGCCGATCCGATCCTCCACGAAAACGGTGTCTTCCTGATTCCGGACATTCTCGCGAACGCCGGGGGTGTGACGGTCTCCTACTTCGAGTGGGTCCAGGACCTCGCGAACTACTTCTGGACCGAGGATGAGGTGAATCAGAAGCTCGAGACCGTGATGCGGCGCTCCTTCCGCGACGTGGCACAGCTCGCGGGGAAGCATCGGGTTCACAACAGAACCGCGGCCTACATGCTCGGCGTCGGCAGAGTCGCGGAAGCGACGAAACTCAGGGGGCTCTATGGCTGATCCCGCTCGGCACGCCGCGGGGGCGCGCCCTTCCAGCGCACCCACCAGGGCGGCATCGGAAGCCGAACGCGGCAAGGTTGCGAGCGACGACTTCCTCAGTATTCGTTCGATCGACCACCTGGAGTTCTGGGTCGGGAACGCACGGCAGGCCGCGTTCTTCTACTCGCACGCCTTCGGTCTGACCGTGACCGCGTACGGGGGGCTCGAGACGAAGGTGCGCGACCGCGCCTCCTACGTGCTCGAGCAGGGCAAGGTCCGCTTCGTGCTGTCCACGCCGCTCGGGCCGGAGGGTTTCATGGCCGAGCAGATCCGGCTCCATGGGGACGGTGTCCGCGACATCGCGCTCGAAGTCGAGGACGTGGACCGCTCGTACCAAGAGACGACGAAACGCGGGGCCAAAGGGGTCCAGGAGCCCACGACGATCCAGGACGAGTTCGGCTCGATCCGCCGCGCCGCGGTCGCCACGTACGGCGACACGATCCATTCGTTCATTGACCGCTCGAAGTACAAAGGCGCATTCCTTCCGGGCTTTCGCGCCACGGGAGAGCAGCCGAAGGCGCGACCGCTACTCTACATCGATCACGTCGTCGGGAACGTCGCGCTCGGCGACATGAACCGCTTCGTGGCCTTCTACCGCGACGTCATGGGCTTCAGCCAATTCCAGCACTTCGACGACAAGGACATCTCGACCGAGTACTCCGCGCTCATGTCGAAGGTGATGGCGGATGGCAGCGGGAAGGTCAAATTCCCAATCAACGAGCCGGCTGCGGGAAAGAAGAAGTCGCAGATCGAGGAGTACTTGGACTTCTACCGAGGGCCCGGCGTCCAGCACATCGCGCTCGCCACGAGCGATATCTGCTCCACCGTGGCCCACCTCCGGGATACCGGCATCCAGTTCATCGGCGTCCCGCACAGCTACTACGAGGTGCTGGAGGATCGGGTCGGCAGGATTGACGAAGACGAGGAGGAGTTGTCGCGGCTCGGAATCCTCGTCGATCGCGACGATGAAGGCTATCTGCTGCAGATCTTCTCGAAGCCGGTCGAGGACCGTCCGACGGTGTTCTTCGAGGTCATCGAACGGAAGGGAAGCCGGGGCTTCGGTAAGGGGAATTTCAAGGCGCTCTTCGAGGCGATCGAGCGCGAGCAGGCGTTGCGGGGCAATCTCTAGCCTCGGATGCGTCTCGTCTCCTTCAGCAGGAGCGGGACGGCGGAGCGCTCGCTGGGCGCGCTCGCAGGGGACCGGATCTTGGAGCTGGGAGCCGCGGCTTCGATCGTGGCGCCCGGGTTGGATTCGGCGGGGCGGCTCCGCTCCCTCGATCTCCTATTGGGCGATTGGGAGCGAGGCCTTCCCCTCGCGAGGTCCGTTCTCGAGCGCGCGCTGAGCGCCGGCCCCAAACACCCGAATCTCGCGTCCGCGTGGCACTCCCGCGCGCGGGTCACGCTGCACGCTCCCATCTCACCCCCGCCCACCATCCGCGATTTCTACGCGTTCGAGGCCCACGTCAAGAACGCCCGCGGGCGGCGCGGCCTTCCGGTACCGCCCGAATGGTACGAGTTCCCAGCGTTCTATTTTTCCAATCCCGGCTCGCTCGTCGGGGACGGCGCGCCGGTCTCGAAGCCTTCGTGGACCGAAGCGCTCGACTACGAGCTGGAGATCGCGTGCGTGATCGGGACGCGGGCGCGCAATGTTCCGATCGATCAGTGGCGCTCGATCGTGGCGGGCTTCACGATCCTGAACGATTGGAGTGCGCGCGACGTGCAGCGGAAGGAAATGGCGATCGGACTCGGGCCCGCGAAGGGGAAGGACTTCGCGACCTCCCTCGGCCCCGCGTTGGTCACGCTCGACGAGGTCGAGCCCAAACGGACCGGCGACCGTCACGATCTCACGATGGAGGCGCGTGTGAACGGCGCCTCGCTCTCGCGCGGGAATGCGAAGGACATGCACTACACCTTCGGCCAGATGATTGCGAGGGCGTCGCAGGACGTGTATCTTTTTCCCGCCGATATCATTGGCTCGGGAACCGTGGGTACCGGATGCCTTCTGGAGCTGGGCGAGAAGGTCCACCCCTGGCTCAAGCCCGGGGATGAAGTCGTTCTCGAAATCGAGCGTTTGGGTACCCTGACCAACACGATCGTCTGACCAGGAGTGAGGCAACACGATGCCGATGTATCACACGCTGGGGGAGACCCCGCACAAGCGACACACGCAATTCCGCCGCCCGGACGGAAAGCTCTATACGGAGCAGCTCATGGGCTCGCGTGGGTTTTCCGGGCGCTCGTCGCTGATCTATCACTACAACATGCCGACTCAGGCACGCGAGATCCACAAGGTCCAGGATTGCAAGGTTCAGTACGCGGACGATCAGGTCCTGCGCCACCACCACTTCAAGACGAAGGATTTGAAGAAGAGCGGCGACCCGGTGACCGGTCGCGTCGTGCTCCTGCACAACAAGGACGTGTCCATGGCGATCGCGGTCCCGGACCAGAAGATGACGTACTACTACCGGAACGGCCAGGGCGACGACATGTACTTCATCCACGAGGGAACTGGCCGTATCCAGACGATCTTCGGCGAGCTTCACTACCGTCCCGGCGACTACGTTGTGATCCCGCGCGGGACGACGTACATGTTTGATCCCGAGCCCGGACCCCAGCGGTATCTCGTGATCGAATCCGCTTCGTCGATCGAGACGCCCAAGCGATATCGGAACGAGTACGGGCAATTGCTGGAGCATGCGCCGTTCTCCGAGCGTGATATCAGGCGGCCCGAGCGGCTCGAGACGTTCACCGACCGCGGAAAATACGAGGTGAGGATCAAGGCGCGGGATCAGATCACGTCCTACGAGTTCGAGTTCCATCCGCTGGACGTCGTGGGTTGGGACGGATTCCTGTATCCCTACATCTTCAACATCGAGGACTTCGAGCCGATCACGGGGCGAATCCACATGCCGCCCCCAACGCACCAGTGCTTCGAGGGGACCAACTTCGTGGTCTGCTCGTTCGTGCCGCGGATGTACGACTACCATCCGGACGCGCTTCCCATCCCGTACAACCACTCCAACGTGGATTCGGATGAGGTGCTCTATTACGTGAACGGGAACTTCATGAGCCGCCGAGGGATCGAGGTCGGCTCGTTCACGTTGCATCCGTCCGGGATTCCGCACGGGCCGCACCCGGGCGCCGCCGAGGCGGCGATCGGAGCCAAGGAGACGAAGGAGCTGGCGGTGATGCTCGACACCTTCCATCCGCTCTACGTCACGACCCTCGCCGAGGCGTACGACGACAAGAATTATCCCTACTCGTGGCTCGAGCAGCCCGGGAAGTTCGCGGGCGAGGGCGCGACAGGGTGAAGATGCGGGACTTGGATCCCGCGACCCTCGAGCCGGCCGACGTGTATGCGCTTCTCGTGGGTTGCGTGGTCCCGCGCCCCATCGCGTTCGTTTCGTCGCTCTCGCGCGATGGAATTCCGAACCTGGCGCCCTTTTCCTTCTTCAATGCGGGCGGCGCGAACCCTCCTTCTCTGGTGTTCTCTCCCGTTACCAGCGGCGCCGGCCGCGACAAGGACACGCTGCACAACGTTCGCGCCACGGGGGAGTATGTGGTCCACATCTCGCCATGGCCCCTGCGCGAGCGAATGAATCAGGCTTCGGCTGATTACCCGCCACAAATCGATGAGTTCGTCGAGGCCGGTTTCACGAAGGCTCCGAGCGTGAAGGTGAAGCCCTGGCGCGCGGCCGAATGCCCCATCGCGATGGAGTGCCGGCTGTTCCAGATCGTTCAGCACGGTGATGGCCCGCTGCGGGCGAACTACGTGATCGGCGAGGTCGTGTACTTCCATATCGCGGAGGGGCTCTTGAACGGATTGCGCGTCGACTCGACCGCGATCGACGCCATCGGCCGTTTGGGCGGGCCGATGTACACGCGGGTGACGAAGGAATCGGTGTTCCAGTTGCCGAGGCCGACCCTGCCCGGTAACCCATGATCCGCGGCGTTCACACCATGTTCTACTCCTCGGAGCCCGATAAGCTTCGCGCCTTCCTGCGCGATAAGCTCGGCTTCACGGCCACCGACGTGGGAAACGGGTGGCTCATCTTCGACCTCCTCTACCAGCCGCGGTATTCGAAGGAGCGAAGCACGGATTGACCAAGTCCCGGATGGAGGCGTTCAGCGACGGCGTCATCGCGGTCATCATCACGATCATGGTGCTCGAGATGAGGGCGCCGAACGGAGCCGACGTCGGCGCGCTGAGACCGCTGATCCCCGTGTTCTTGAGCTACGTCATGAGCTTCGTGTTCCTCGCCATCTACTGGAACAACCATCATCACATGCTGCAGGCCGTGCACTCGGTGAACGGCCGCGTCCTCTGGGCCAACTCGCATCTCCTGTTCTGGCTTTCCCTGACACCCTTGGTCACGAACTGGATGGGGGAGACCCACTTCGCCACCTGGCCGGTCGCCGTGTACGGGATCGTGCTCCTGCTCGCGGCCATCGCGTACTACATCCTGGCCCACGCCCTTGTCGCACACCACGGCGCGAATTCGACGCTGGCGGTCGCCCTAGGGGGCGATTTCAAGGGAAGGATTTCGATCGTGATCTACGCGGTCGCGGTCGCGCTGGCGTTCGTCGCCCCGTGGATCTCCTGCGCGCTCTATGCGTTGGTCGCGATGATGTGGCTCATCCCGGATCGCCGGTTCGAGCGCCTGCTGACGGAGCACCCCAAGTGACCCAAGCCGACGCCGGGTGAGCTAGGCCCTCGCGGGCCGGCGCACCGCGTGCTGCTCCGATGCCCGCTCCGCGAACCTCACCATCCGCCGCAAGCCCTCGCCCAGCTCCTCGTCCGAGACGCAGAAGGCGATCCGCACCCGGTGGCGCGCCTTCGGGTTCGTGGGATACTCCGGCGCGCCGGTCGGCGATGGCTCGGCCACCGGCGTTCCGTCCGCATGGAACGTGGGCTGAATCGCGAACCCGGAGCCCGGCGCCACGGCCACACGCTCCTCGCGCAGGAGGGCGACCGCGAACTCGTCACCGGTCATCCCGGTCGCCGAGACGTCGGCCATGATGTAGAACGCCCCCTCGGGCACGTAGTCCGCCATCCCCGCCGGCTGCAAGATCGACAACGCGAGATCGCGCCGCTTTTGATACGCGGCCTTCATCCGCTCGACGCCCGCGCGCTCGGCCGCGCCCAACGCGGGAAGCGCGCCCCACTGGATCGGCATGCCGGCACTCGCGACGAGCGGCTCCTGACATTTGCGCAGCAGGGTGGCCGTGTACAAGGACGGCGCGACGACGCACCCCAGGCGAAGGCCCGTCATCGCGTATGACTTCGAGAAGGTGAAGAGCGTGAAGACGCGGCGTTTCTCCTCGGGCAGGTCGCGCTCGAACGATCCAGGT
>DASXTQ010000065.1:0-13772 GCA_036505295.1 Candidatus Eiseniibacteriota bacterium | reverse complement strand
GCCTTTACGCGGTGAGCCCGGCGGACCTGGCTTCCGCGGGGATTTCACTGTCGGGCATCGATCCCGCGACGTTCCGCGTATTCCGCGCGACCCCGGGGGATCTTCCCGAGAGCCTGGATGTGGACTTGGGCCCGGATTCGCTCCGCGAGTGCGCGATCGTGGTCACCGGAGAAGGGGATGCCGTCTTCGATCCCGGCGATCGGATCTACGTCTACGCGACCGGAGCCACTGGTTTCGGCCACGACTTGGCGCTCGGCGGCTCGCCCGACTACCAAGAGGCTCAGCGCTCGGACGAGGAAGCGCTCTGGCTGACCTGGGGCGCCGGCCCCGTGCTCTCGCCCGCCAAGCGCATGGCG
Organism: Candidatus Eiseniibacteriota bacterium; assembly: GCA_036505295.1. GTDB lineage: Bacteria > Eisenbacteria > RBG-16-71-46 > SZUA-252 > SZUA-252 > WS-7. The sequence goes on along the minus strand of DASXTQ010000065.1, from coordinate 13,416 downwards.
CTTCGAGACGCGGCCCCGGTTGCCCCCGCGGCCTCGGTCACCTCGGTGCAACATCGTGTCCACTACGAGGAAAATCGCATCCGCGATTTCAACCTTTTCGATTCGTCCCGTCGATGGGAGCGCTGGTTCTACCGGCTGATCACGCAGGGCTCGCGGGTCGCGTTCCCGCTGACGCTCCCGGGGGCCGACCCGGGCGGCCAGGGATCGATCGTGCTCCGGATGTGGGGAAAGGGGATTTCGGTCGGCAACACGGTGGACGACCACTACACGAACTTGTTCTGGGACGGAGCGCTCGTCGCGAGCGGCTCCTGGAATTTCACCGAGCCCCAGGATCTTCTCGCGTCGGGCTTCACCGTGCGCGCGTCCGATACGCTTGAGGTTCAGGTCCCGCGGGTGATCGATATCAACGACGCGAAGCGCTTCGATCAAAGCGACCTCGCCTGGTTTGAGGTCACGTATCCCAGGCGTCTTCGGGCGATCAACGACACGCTCCAGTTCGCAGCGGACTCGACCGTGTTGGGGACGGTCCACTACGTTGTGGACGGGATCACCGACACCACCGCGGTCTGGTTCTTGGACCGCACCGATCCGGAGAATCCGGTCCGGTACGTGAACGGAGCCTTTTCGGGTGTCTCGGCTCCGTTCGGCCTCACCCTCGAGGACAGCGTGGCGTCCGGGAGTCCCAGGAGGTACGCGTTGGTCTCGACGGTCCGGGCCCCGAGGCCCGGGTCGATTGCCCGGTACGCGCCCGCCCTGAGTCCGCACGCGGTCGATGACCTCTTGGAGCCGGCCAACGGCGCCGACTACCTGATCGTCGCCCACCCGTCGTTGGTCGCGATGGCCGAATCGCTCGCCACGTTCCGTTCGAGCCGCCTGTCGGGTCTCGTCGCGCCGCGCGTCGCGATCGCGACAACCGACCGGATCGCGGCCCAATTCGGCGGCGGCTACCTGGATCCCACGGCCATCCGAAACCTCCTGGCGTACGCGCGGCTCCACTGGAGCCCCGCTGCGCCGACCTATGTCTGCCTCTTCGGGGACGCGTCGCTCGATCCCAAGAACTATCAGGGATTCGGCACGCTGGACCTCGTGCCGACGTATGCGAACTACTACGACGTTGGACTTCTGGCTCAGTTTATCTCGGATGATTTCTACGGATTCCTCGACGGCCCGGGCGACCAGATCCTGGATCTCGCGATCGGACGCCTGCCCGCGAAGTCGGCGCTCGAGGCCTCGACGCTCGCGCGCGCGAAGGTCCAGGCCTTCGAGACGACAGCCGAATTTGACCCATGGCGCGCACGGGCGCTTCTCTGCGCGGACGATTCGTGGAAGCGCGAGGAGCGCGATGACCTCGGTAACGAGCACGTGATGGAAATGGAGCGAAAGGACTCTCGGCATCTGCCGTATCCGGTCGAGCGCTCCAAGGTCTACCTGAACGACTACGCGTTCGCGGACACGACCCACCAATCGAAGCCCGCCGCGCGCGACGATTTCATCGCTCGCATCAACCAAGGAAACTGGCTCGTGGATTACATCGGCCACGGCTCCGACATTGTTATCGCCGACGAGCAGGTGTTCCGCGCCTCCGATGCCGGCCGGCTCACGAACGCGACGCGGCCCGGCGTCTTCGGATTCTTCAGCTGCACCGTCGGGAAGTTCGACGTGCTGGGGCAGGAGGGACTGGGCGAGCTTTTGCTCAAGACGCCGACCGGTGGAGCCGCCGCGGCCATCGCGGCGACGGAGCGCGGCTTCGGCTTCGAGAGCACGCAGCTGAACGACGAATTCGTGGACCAGCTCTTCCCGATCGCGCCGCGCGTGGATTCGACCGTTACCGTCGGCCTGGCGTACGCGCGGGCGAAGAACGCGCACGTGAACTCGGTGGTACGGAAATACGTGCTCTTGGGTGACCCCGCGTTGGCGCCTCCGGTCCCGCGTGGACGAGGCGTTTGGGAGAAGTCCCCGCTGGACTCCGTTCTGCGCGGGGACCTCGCGATCATCCGCGGCCACGCGCTCGCGCCGGACTCGACCCCGGACACGCTCTCGGCCGGGACCGTGCTGTTGCAGGTGCAGGGGAAGCCGTTTCGGCGGGTCCAAATCGGCCTGAACTCGATCCACCAGCTCGTGCCGTTTCCCTATGAGGTTCCCGGGCCCATCCTCTTCAGAGGGAGCGTGGCGCTCGACCGGGGGGCGTTCACCGCGCGCTTCGTCGTCCCGCTCGACTCGCGGATTGCCGGGGGAAACGGGCAGCTTCGGGCGCTCCTCAGCCAGGCAGGAGGGCGCGGCGTGGCGCTCGCGGTCGATTCGATCCGGGTCGCCCAGGCCATCGGATCCCGCACCGACCTTCTTCCGCCCGTCATCACGCTCCGATACCCCGCGGGATCGGATTCTAGCGTCCAGCCGGGGGACCTGCTCACGGTCGTGATCGAGGACTCGAGCGGAATCGATCTCATGCGGCTCGACAACGCGCACACCATTTTCGTGATCACCGACGATCGGGGCACACCGGCCGAGCTGACGGCCGGATTTGCCTATGACCCCGGGAGCTACACGCGTGGGACGGTCTCCTATGCGGTGCCTCAGCTCTCGGAAGGGCTCCACACCCTCGAGATCCACGCCTCCGATACGTTTGGAAACATCGGGGTCCGCACCTTCGTCCTCGACGTGCACGCCCCGGCCAAGCCCGGCGACCCGATGCGGTTGAGCCAGGTCTTCAACTATCCCAATCCGTTCGAGGGCACCACCTATGTCCACGCCCGGCTGAACCAAGACGGCCGGCTCCGGGTACAGGTGCTTACGGTCTCGGGCAGGCGGGTGCGGGAGCTTTCGAGCGATGGCCGGGCAGGGGAAAACTATCTTCCTTGGGACGGAAAGGATTCGGAGGGAGAAAATGTGGCCATCGGCGTGTACCTCCTTAGAGTGACCGCCGAATCCAATGAGGGGAAACGGGCTACGGCGATTGGGCGAGCTCTCAAGACCCGGTGAGCCCGAGGGGAAGCTTGACCCGGCCTCTTTTGTCCGCTAAAATGATGCGCTAGGCCGGGGCGCACGCGCGTCCCTATCTTTTTCTGAAGGAGGTTGCACATGAGTCGTTTTGTCGCCGGCTGCCTCGGGCTTCTGTTGATTCTGGGCGGGTACGCGGGAACCGCGAACGCCCAAGCTGAGGCAGGCGCTCAATCACTCCTCATTGCTCCCGGTGCTCGCTCCGACGGCATGGGACGCGCCTTTGTGGCGGTAGCCAACGACGCGAACGCCGTTTGGTGGAACCCGGGCGCCCTCGCATTCACGACCGGTCATGACGTCAGCTCGATGTACGCGAAGCTCGTCCCCGACTTGGCCGAGGACGTCTTCTTCTCATACACCGCCTATGCCCAGCACGTGGAAGGCTGGGGTGGGATCGGGTTCAGTCTCGGGTATTTGAGCTACGGCCAGAGCATCGCGACCGATGTGGACGGAAACGAGCTGGGTACCTTTACGAGCTATGAGGTCGCCCCGACAATCGCCTACGGCACCGAGCTGATGAAGGACATGGGGTTTGGTGTCGCCCTGAAGCTCGTGCGCGTGGATCTCGCGCCGGAGGACAAGACCCAGGACCGTCAGGCCGGCCGCGGCACCACGTTCGCGGCGGATGTCGGCGCCCTCTACAAGGTCCCGCGGCTGAAGAGTTCCATCGGCCTCGCGATTCAGAACCTCGGGCCGAACATCGCCTACATCGATCAAGACCAGTCCGACCCCCTGGGCCGGAACGCGAAGCTCGGAGTCGCCGTGACGCCTTTGGAAACGGAGCTCTACCGGGTGGTCGTCGCGGCGGACGTGAACCGGTCGCTCCTTCCCCACGGGGCCTGGATCGAAAACGGCGGCGGGGAGTTCGAGTTCAACCGGCTTCTGGCGCTCCGGATCGGTTACATCTACGATCCGCGCGGGACGATCAAGAATTTCACGTATGGGCTAGGGCTGATCTATCGCGGCGTCCGGTTCGATTACGCCCGGGTGCCCCAATCGGAGTTCTTGGAGCGCGTGAACCGCTTCTCGGCAAGCTACCACTTCTAAGCTCGTGCGGATCGGGCGGACCCTCACCCGTTCCCTTGCGGTCCTCGTTTTCGGGAGCCAGGTCCTCGTTTCGGGCCTGGCTCCTCGTGTTTGGGCGGCCACCGAACGCGGCCTCACCGCTTCGAAGGCGTCAGGCGCGAGCGCCGGCTCGCCCGCGGCGCGCGCCCTCACGGCGCGTCGGGCCGAGCTGTGGCGCGCCTTTCCGCACAGGATCGGAGAGGCGTCTGCCCGCCCCTTCGTCTCCGGCCGCCGCCCACCGCTCCTTGCGAACAAGGGGGGGCGGCTCCAGCGGACGGTGGCGTTCTTCGGTGCCCCCGAGACGCTGCGTGTCCTCGGGCTCAGGATCGACTTCGCGACGGATAGCCTTGGGCCGCTGACCACCACGCCGGACGGAAAATTCGACCTCAGGGATGGAAAGGCTCTCGGGATCGTGATCGACCCGCCGCCGCACGACCGAAAGTTTTTCCTGTCCCACCTCGAGGCTCTCAAGCGTTACTGGGCATTCGCCTCGTACGGGCACCTCGTGATCGAGTACGACGTCTACCCCCAGGCGGATTCCGCCGCGTATCGGCTGGGCGACACCGGGCGGTACGGACCCTGGACCCTCGGGCAGCAGTCCTTCGACAGCGCCAAGAGGTTCTTCCACGACGCGGTCCGGATCGCGGACCAGACGGACTCGATCCCGTTCGGGCGGTTCGACGTCGTCGCGCTCTTCCACGCGGGGTCCGATTTTCAGACCGACCTGAACAACGACAGCCCGCGCGATTTTCCGACCTTCCAGATCAATCTGACCGACTCGGTCCCGGTGAACGGCGGCGCGGTCTCGATCCGGGGCGGGCTCGTCATGCCCGAGACCGAGTCCCAGGACGGCTACTACGCCGCGATCAACGGGACGATGGCCCACGAGTTCGGCCACACGCAGGGGCTCTTCGATCTTTACGACATCGAGACGTTCCTCCCGGGAGTCGGCGTCTGGAGCAACATGGATTCTGGGTACCTGCTCAGCACGGAGATCACGGACGCGAAGACCAACGCCAAGGTGGAAGCTAGCGGCATCCTGCCGGTGAGCCTGGATCCCTGGTCCAAGTTTCTCCTCTGGCCCGACAACATCGACTACGTCGATCCGGGGAGGTCTCTTACGACCGCGCTCCGGGCGACCCAGCTTTCCGACCGGACCCTGTTCGTACCGCTGGGTGGGGAGGAGTTCTACTTAATCGAGAACCGCGAGACCGATCTGAACGCGGACAACACGCTCTTTCTGGACCGCGACTCGAGCGGGGTTATCCTGGGCCCAGGCTTGGCGGCCGGGGCCGATTCCGTCGGGGACAAGGAGTACGACTTCCTGCTGCCGGGTCAGGGAATCCTGATCTGGCACGTCGACAACTCCGTGATCTACGGCCGGCACATCCCGCCGGATTTCGGAATCAACTCGAATCCGTCACGGCGGGGCGTCCGTGTCGTCGAGGCGGACGGCATCGCCGACATCGGCGATCCTACGTCGCGGTATCTCTTCGGAAGCCCCTTCGATCCTTACTTCGTCGGCAACCACACCCGGCTCGGACCCGAAACCACTCCGAACTCGAACACCAACGACGGCGGCGTGAGCCACATCGCGATCGACGTGGGAAGCCCGGCGGCGCTCGACATGAACCTCACCGTCACCGCCGACTGGAGGGTGGTGGGGTGGCCGCTGGCAACCGGCGTGAGCCAGCGCGGCGCGAAGCCTACGTATGGACGATTGCGGCACGACGGTTTGGTCTCGGTCGTGACGGCGGTGGACAGCGTGGCCTACGCTTGGACCTCGGATGGTGAGCCCTACTACAAGCTTCGGCCCGATTCTACTGCGACCCTCTTCCGCCTGCCGGCGAAGGTGGTCGGGCCGGTGCTTTTCGCGGACAGCCTATTTCATCGGAATCCTCTTGCGCAGCATGATGCGGCCGTCGTGGCTACGGCGGAGAACGGCGGAGTGTACGCATTCCGTGCTGCAGCGCCCCGAGATTCAGGTGTGGCAGCAACCTCGCTGTACGGCTGGGGACCAGTGAAGTTAGATTCGACCAACGCCTTGGTTGTCGCCACCACCGCCCCCGCCCTCGATCCGGGAGGGAACGTGGTTGTGGGAGCGAGCGACGGGCGATCCTTCCTCATCATCCCTTCGGACAGCGTGAGCGTGGCACCGCTCGTCACGACCGTGGCGGACACGCTCCAGGTCGGGGCGGCCATGGTCACGTCGCCGACATCCGGCAACCTGGCGGTGGGCCGTTTCACCGGCGCCGGCGGGTATCAGGTCGCATGGGCGCTTCGCAACGGCTACATCCGAATCGTCGATCCGTACAACAAGGCACCAGGCTACCTGAACGTGTTCTTTCGCGTGCCCAGCTCGAACTTCGAGCCCTACCTGCTGGGTGTCGACATAGATCGTGCGGCGGATCGCGACCTTGAGCTGGTCGTGTCGGACGCAAGGCAAGGCCTGATTCACTGCTTCAGGCTCGACGGCACGGAGCTACCGGGATGGCCGGTTGAGGTCGCGGGAACTCTCTGGGGACCGCTGGCCGCAGGGGATCTCGACGGTGACGGCTATCCGGAGATCCTTGCGATGGACAAGGAGGGCCGCGTCCACCGCTACAATCGGAACGGCATCGAGCCCCACGGCTGGCCTGTTTCACTGACCGGGCGATACGGACCGGAAGCTCGCGGGGGTGAGGGGTCGCCGATCGTCGGTGATGTGAGCGGGGACGCGCGTGCGGAGGTGATCGTCGGCCTCTTCAACGGTCTTCTCGTCGCGCTCGACAGCGACGGCAAGACGATCCCGGGCTGGCCCCTCGCGATTCAGGGCGGCGCGTCCTCCACCCCCATGCTACTCAGCCTGAACGACGCGCAACTGCCACCGGATCCGGCCGGTCCGGCCTGGACCCACCTCGTGATTGGTGGGGACGACGACGGGGCCCTTCATGCCTACCAGGTTCCCATGAGGGCGGACAGCGCCCTCTTCTCGAGGAATGGCGTGTCCGTGCGGACGCCCTGGCCCGAGTTTGGGGGCAATCGCCGTCGAACTTCGGTGCTCGAGGATACCTACCAGGGCCCGGTGGTCCAGGCGTCCTCGCTCGAGAAGGGCTCTCTCTACTGCTTCCCCAACCCGGCCCGCGGGCGTGACATCGGCCTCGCGTACACGCTCGGACAAGGGGTCAGCTCGGTCCTGATCCGGGTCCTCGACCCATTGGGAAACGAGGTCCAGCGCCTGCCCGGGCCATCGAGCCCAGCACAAAACGTCGTAAGAATTCCGGTACGGGATCTCGCGAGCGGGGTATATCTCGTGCGGGTGGAGGTACATGGCACCGGGACGAGCGATGTCGTGTTCGGCAAGTTCGCCGTTGTCAAATAGAGTGGACGCAGCTATAATTGATTGTGTTCCAAGAAGGTTCAGCCCGGTTAGGGGATGAGAAGACTGACCTCACGTGCCTTACTCTTCATCGCGGCGATCCTGGCCGCCTCCGCCTACCCCCGTCTCGGTCAAACTGCGTCCCTACTGGATTTTGACTCCGAGACCCCGAGGGAGATTCTGCTCGCTCAGCGGGCGATCGCGGATTCTGTAACCCCTGCTCCCATCGCAGAGCCGACCGCCACGGCGGCAAATCCTGCCGCTTTGACCCCTGAAGAAACGGTTCACAGATCCGCCGGTAAGGCGTTTCTCATGAACCTGGCCGTCCCGGGGGTGGGTCATTTGTACGCGGGACAAAAGCGTGGGTTCGTGAACCTGGGTCTCGAGGGTATGGCTTGGGCCGCGTACCTCTACTACCACGACCGCGGCAAATCGAAGGAAAAGGAGTTCGAGACCTACGCCGACGGGCACTGGGACTACACCTCCTGGAAGACCCAGGAGCAAACCAACGGCACCTACGATCCCGCAGCGGACAGCCTCATCCTCTACTTCCGAGATAACAACCGGCAGCAATACTACGAGGATATCGGAAAGATCTCGACATACTGGTCCGGCTGGGACAGCCAGGACAACCGGAACTTCTATCGAGGGATCCGTGCACACAGTAATAACTTTCTGAAAAACGCGAATACGGCGGTGGCGGGGGCCTTCGTGAATCGAGTGGTGAGCGCGGTGGATGTGCTGCGCATCATGAAGCATCGGGGCCGGGCTTCGCTCGGCAACGACACGCAGATCCGGTTCAAGATGCGTACGAGGCCGTTTGCGAGGGAAAATGCCTTCAGTTTTGTCGTCACGAAGGGGCTCCATTAAGACCACTCCGTCCGTCATTTTGCTTGTTGCCGCTGGCTTCGCCTGGGCTTCGTCCGCGCAGGCGAGCACGGAGCTAACGCGCGCCCCCATCGCCGTACCGCGAATGGGATCGGAGCCCGCGTGGAGCCCGCTCGCGAATGCGGCGCAGGAGGGGGAGCAGGAAGCAACCCAAGCGCGGGCGCCGAGCTCGGTGAATCCAAGGAAGGCGGTGCTGCTCTCGCTCCTCCTGCCCGGAGCGGGGGAGTTGTATTTGGGTCACAAAGGGCGCGCCACGGGGTTCTTTGTTTCCGAGGGCGCGATCTGGGCCAACTTCGCTGCGTGGGAGGTCGCGGGGCATCTCCGGAAGAATGACTACATCGAACAGGCAACGCTGAACGCCGGCATCGGCACGGAATCCGAATCGGACGACTATTGGAGGCTCGTCGGAACCTACCTGCGCTCGAGTGGATCGGGCCCGGATTCCTACGAGGACGCGCTCCGGCGGGACGCCCGGAACGAGTTTCCGTCGGATCCAGCGGCGCAGGACGCCTGGGTGGCCGCGCGGCTTCCGACCGGGAATCGGGCTTGGAACTGGACAAGCGCCTCGCTCCAGAAGTCCTATATCGAGACGCGGCAGAATTCGACCCGCGCATTCAGCCGCGCGAAGTTCTCCTTCGCGCTGGCGATCCTGAATCGAGTGGTCAGCGCCATCGACACCCAAGTGCTTCACCGCCGCGACATGAAGGCGGAGCAATCGGCGATCGAGCAGAACGAGACACGATTCCTCACCATGATCACCGCCGACGGCGGGGGAAAGGTGCTGATCCGGCACCGGTTCTAGTCGCTCGAGTTCCGCCGTACCACGGCCGCGCTGAGGAGCATCCCCCTCCAGCATCCATGAGCGGTCCGACGAGAAGAACTCTTATCGCGATTCTGGCGACGCTCGCCTGCCTGGCGGGCTCGCACGGGATTTGCCTGGCCGAAGAGCGCGAGGCGGCGGACTCGACCGCCTCCGGGCCGCCCACCGCGCTCCGAACCGAGTGGACCTTCGATCGCGAGGCGCTCGAGGCCGCCGGGATCCGCCGTCCGTCCCGACTCGCGTACGACTCCGACGGAAACCTGCACGTGCTCGATGCGGAGACCCGCCGCATCACCAAGCTCGACCCGCGGGGACGGGTCCTGTACGAGGTCGGTGGGTACGGTTCGGATGAGACTTCGCTCGAGCTGCCCCAGGACCTCGTGGTGGATCGAGACCAATCGCTTCTCGTCCTGGACCGCGGCCGCGGCGCGGTCGTGGCCTTCGATCGCGCGGGACGATTCCTGGGGCTCAAGCCGTTTCAAGCCTCCGCTCTTGAGGAATCGCGCGGTGCGGGCGCGCGCCTGGTGCTCGACCGGTTCGGGAAGCTCTGGCTCCTCTCCGCGCCCGCGCGAGACCTCGTGCCTCTCGACGACCGTCTTGGACGGGCCAGGGTCGCACGGTATCTGGTCCCCGAGGACTCGATCCTTGTGCCCCTTGCCGCGGCGGTGGGGGAGCGCGGCGAGGTCTGGATCTACGATGCCGCGCGCGGCGCCTTGCGCCGCTTCGACGCAAGCGGGCGATTCCGGTTCGGCTTGGTGCTGGATCCACTTCCCAAGGCCGTCTCGATCTCCGATCTTGCGGTCGACCGTGCCGGTCACCTGTACGCCGCCGACACGGTCGGCCAGCGCATTTTCGTGATCGGTTCGGACGGCTCGATCCTCTTGATCCGCGCTCTTGGCGGCGATCGCGTTCCATGGCGCCCCGCCGCGCTCGCGATCGGCCCGCGCGGGCAGATCGCGGTGGCGGATCCGGAACGCGCCGAGATTCAGGTGCTGGAACCCGAGCGGGCCGCGCGGCCATGACCCGCGGCGCTCCAGCGCATGGCCCGGCCGTCACGCTTGCGCTCCTTTTCGCGATGGCGAGCGTGCGGCCGGCCTCTTCGCGCCCGACCGACGTGGTCTATCCCGGGGGGCCACCCTCCTCCGGCGACACGCTGGTGATCGAGTATCCCGTGCTCCGATCGCCCTCGCTCCTTTCGCTCCGCGCGTCCTCGCCGTTTTCGAAGCCTCTCGCAGCCGATTCTGCTGCGGGCGCGCCGACCATCGTGCGCCGCGCCGACCCGGTTGCCGCGGCCACGCCCCCGGGGGCGGGAACTCCAGGCACGCTTCTCTTTTCGGGTTCGAAGACCCTGAGCGTCGAGATGGGGCGAGGGCGCGACGCATCGTTGCATCAAACGCTCGACCTCACCGTGCGGGGGCGTGTCGCCGGCGACGTGGAGCTCGCCGCCACCTTGAGCGATCAGGAGCTTCCGTTCGAGCCGGACGGAACCACGCGCGAGCTGCAGGATCTGGACCGGCTTTTCCTGTCGGTCCGAGCGCCGCACGGCGAGGTCACGATGGGGGACTTCAGGCTCGACGGAGGGCCCGGCGAATTCGCGCGCATCACCCGGCAGCTCCAGGGCGTGAGGGGCCAGGCGAGGGTCGCGGGCGCCAAATGGGACCTTGCCGCGGCAAGCGCCAAGGGGGAACGCCGCTCGATCGAGATCCGAGGGGAGGAGGGCAAACAGGGGCCGTACGATCTCATCCCGCGCGCGCCCGGCGAGATTCCGCCGGGAATTGTCGCGGGATCCGAGACGGTTTGGCTGGACGGCGCGAAGCTCAAGCGCGGCGCCGATCAGGACTACGTGGTCGACTACGGCGCCGGGACCGTGACCTTCACGACGCGCCACCCTGTCACCGCCGAGAGCAGGATCGCGTTCGACTTCGAGGGAGCAAGCAACAATTTCCGGCGCAGTCTCTACGCGGCATTCACCCAGGGGCAGATCGCTTCGGCGGGTCGGTGGTACGCGACCTACCTCAAGGACGGAGACGATCCCAAGAGCCCCATCGACGCATCGCTCACCGCGGAAGACCTGCGCGCGCTCGGGAGCCTTGGAGATTCCGCTGCCACGCCGTCCGGCGCGCGTTATGTCGGCGCCGGACACGGCGAGTACGTCTGGGATCAGACGGACCCGGCGAACCCGCAATGGATCCACCTGGGGGCGGGCAGGGGGGATTACCTGGTCGAATTCGCTCCGGTCGGCGCTGGGCGCGGCGCGTACGCCGACACGCTCGCCGCGGATGGCAGCCGCTTCTATCACTACATGGGGCGCAGTCTCGGATCCTTCGCGCCGGGGCGCTCGCTCCCCTCACCGGACGACCGGCGGCTCCTCGATCTGGGAGGATCGGCGCGCATCTTCAGCGCGCTGAGCCTGGAAGCGGAAGCGGCGCGCTCCGGATTCGACCGAAACGCGCTCTCCTCGCTCGACGATGGCGACAACGGAGGAAATGCGGTTCGGGTCGGCGTACGGCTCGATCCGCGGTCGCTCTCGGTAACGGGGCGCTCCCTGGGCCTCCTGCAATTCTCCGGTTCCTTCCGCTCCCGCGACAGCAGATTCACGACGATGGACCGGCTCGACAACGCCTTCGAGCAGGACCGCTGGAACCAGGCTGCCCGGGATGGCGGCGAGACGAGGGGAGAACTTGGTCTCCAGTACGATCCTTTCTCCCTACTTTCCTTCCGGGGAGAAATCGGACAGCGACGCCTGGAGGGAGGTTCGCGGTCCATGCGCCGCGCTCTCGCCGCCGACTGGCGGGGCGCGCTACCGGGAACTGTCCGCTGGGAAGGGTCCCGGAACACGCTGGGCTCGGAGGCGGGCTCGCGCTCGCGCCTCAACTTTGATCTCGCCCGCCAGCAGGGATTCGTGACCCCGAAGGTGCATTTTCAGGAGGAGCGCATTTCCCATCAGGAAGGGGACTCCATCCCCGAGCGCCGGAGCCGCGAGTGGGCCATGGGGCTCGGGGTCTCTCCCGCATCCCGGGTGAATCTTCGCGCTTCGTATGGCGAACGCCTCGACCGGCGGGGGGATTCGGGACTGGGGCTGCTTCCGACCCGCGGTGCGACGTGGGAGGCGGGCGTGTCCGCGCGCTCCCGAGCTTCCCTTTCGATGGAGATGGGCTGGACGCGGCGGCGCGTCGCCGACCCCGCCGGGGTATCGGCGAGCGACCTGGCGCAGCTTGCGATCCTCGCCGGCGCGCCGGGCGCTCCGTTCACCTCGGAGCTGCGCTACGACGCCACGCAGCTCCGCGAGCCCCAAGTGATCCGGCGGGTCGTCCCGGTGGATCCGGGCACGGGCGCATATGACGCGTTCGGGAACCCCCGCTTCCAAGGGGATTATCAAGTGGTCACCGAGACCGGGATCCCGGTTCCCCGGACCCGCGCGAACGTTCAGCTCCGGCTGGACGCCTACCCCGGGCGCGCCGCCTCCGCAGCGGCGGCCGGGCCCTCGTTCTGGCGCTCGTGGGGCGCCAGCACCTTCCTCCGCGTGGAAACACTGTCTTCCCTCGCGCTGGGTAGCCCTCGCCACGCCCTCGATCCGCGCGACTACCTGGACGCCGGCGCGACGATTCGCGGGAACGTGAACGCACGCCAAAGTATCGAGTTCGCGCCGAGGGGCAGCCGCTACGACCTTCGCGCGGAGGCCGGCGTCCGGCGCGACCGCACGGGCGAATTCGAAAACCTCCGGGTCGTGCGCGACGGAATCGACGCAACCTTCCGAGTGCGAAACCCACTCTGGGGCGGGGTCCGACTCGTCACGTCGGCGACGATCGACGGGTCGTCCCAGACCGCCCTCCGGAGCGACGCGGTGGATCGCTTCGATTCCAGGAGTCGCGGCCGTGGGTGCGATCTCGAGCTCTCTCGCGCGCTGGGCCCCGCGTGGTCGGTCTCCATGAACATGCGGGGGAGGCAAGACCGCGACGTGACGCGGGGCGGCCTGCAAGAGACCTTTGCGGCGGGTCCTTCGGCGCGCTGCGCCTCGGGCGGAACGCTTCGGCTCGACGGCCGTGCGCTCTGGGCGCGCACGAGGCAAGAAGGGGTCTATCAGCCGGGCGTCTTTTTCGCCCCGCCGCTTCTCGGGAACCATGTCGACTACGATCTCCTGGGCGACTACCGCCTCCGCGATCAGGTTTCGTTGGGCGTTTCGTGGAACGGACAGATCGCGAGCAGCCGGAACGCGGTGTACAACGGCCGACTCGAGCTTCGGAGCTACTTCTGATGAAGCGTCTCCTCACCCTCGCGTCGGTGTCGG
>DASXTQ010000064.1:0-25068 GCA_036505295.1 Candidatus Eiseniibacteriota bacterium | reverse complement strand
GACGTGCTCACGGCGCGGGGCGCCGGGGCGCTCCTGCGCGGAAATCCGGACGTGGACCGGGTGCTCGAAATCGATCGGCGATCGCTCGTGTCGCAAGCCTCGCGGTACCTGGATCTGATGCGCGGTGGATACGATCTGGTCCTCGACATGGTTTCCAATCCGAGGAGCGCCTTCATGACCGCGCTGACACGCGCGCCGATTCGCGTGGGCTACGATCTCGCTGGTCGCCGCTACGCCTACACGATCCGGATTCCGCGCGAGCCGCTCGGGCCCGACGGGCCGGTGGTGCGCTATGCGCCGGAGGCTTCGCTCGATCTGGTTCGCGCGATCGGAATCGCGCCGCGCGGGCTCGGGCTCACCCTCGCCGTGGCTCCGGAGGCCCACCGGACGATCGACGAATGGGTGCGCCGCTCGGGACTGGGCGCGCGTCCCCTCGTCGCCTGCCTTCCCTCCGGCACATGGGCGACCAAGACCTGGCCTCCGGAGCGCTTCGCGGCCGCCATGGATGGGCTCCACCAGGACGCCGACATTGTGTGGATCTGGGGCCCCGGCGAGGAGCGGCTTGCCCGGGCGTGCCGCGGGCAAATGCGAAACCCGGCGACCCTGGCCCCCGCGACCGGGTGGCAGGAGCTCGCCGCCCTCATCGCCCGCTGCGCGCTCGTCGTCAGCAACGATTCCGGACCGAAGCACCTCGCCGTCGCGCTCGGGGTCCCGACGGTAACGGTCTTCGGGCCGACGCATCCCGGGGCGTGGCAGCCCCCCACCGGACCGCATGTCGCGATCGAGGCGCCGGATCTGGAGTGTCTCCATTGCAACGAGACGGTCTGCCCGTTGCACGGGGATCGGCATCTGCGCTGCATGCGGGACGTGACGACGGCGATGGTGGTCGAGGCGTGCCGCGCGCGGCTCCGCGAACGGGCCGGGAGCGTCGCTTGAGCGGCAGGGAAGCTGGGCCCCCGCGCGAGCCCCTGAGCGTGCTGGTGACGACGAAGAATGAAGAGAGGACGATCCGTGCGTGCCTCGAGTCGGTTCGCTGGGCCGAGGAGGTCGTGGTGGTGGACTCCGGGAGCACCGACGGGACGTTGCCGATCGCGCGCTCGATCGCGGACCGTGTGCTCGACCATGAATATGAGAATCCGGCCGCTCAGAAGAATTGGGCGTTGCCCCAGCTCAGGCACTCGTGGACGTTGATCTTGGACGCCGATGAGCGTGTCCTACCGCCGCTCCGGAGGGAGATCGAATCCGTGCTCGCCGATGCCGGGCGGAAGGACGGCTATTGGATCTACCGGGAGAACCAGTTCTATGGGAGGCCGATCCGGTCCGCCGGCTGGCAGCGCGACAAAGTGCTTCGGCTGTTCGATCGGACCCGGGGTGAGTACCGGCCGGCCATGGTTCACGAAGAGATCGCGCTTCGCGGCCGTGAGGGCTTTCTTCGCGAAAGGCTCGTCCACGAGCCCTATCGCGATCTGGACCAGTACTTTGAGAAATGGAACCGCTATTCCCGCTGGTCCGCGGAAGACCTGCGCCGCCGCGGCGTCCGCGCCTCGGGGAGCCGGCTCCTCGTTCGCCCCTGGTTGCGCTTCCTGCGCATGTACGCGCTCGAGGGGGGATTCCGCGAAGGGCGGCGCGGAGTGGTGCTTTGCTGGCTGGCCGCGTTCTCCGTGTTCACGAAGTACGCGCGTCGATGGGAAGCGGAGATCCGGGACGAGGAACGATGAGGGTTGCGTTCTTCGGAGCGTACGACCCCTCCTACCCGCGCACGCGCGTCCTTCGCGAAGGGCTCGAGAGCCGTGGAGCCGAAGTCCTTTCGGTCCACGCGCCCCAGCATTCTCCCATCGGGCTCCGGGAGATGAGGCTCGCGCTTTCATGGATTCGCGGGGCCCGGAAGCTCGACGCGATCCTCGTGCCTTCCTTCGGGCATCGCGACGTTCCATTCGCGCAGCTCATGGGACGCATCGTGGATACCCCCGTCCTCTTCGATCCGCTCGTCTCGAGGTGGGACACCCAGGTCGGTGACTTGGGAAGGCTGAAGAGGGGAACCGTGAGCGCAAGCCGGGTCCGCGCGAGCGATCGTCTGTCGCTTTCGCTACCCGACATGGTGCTCTGCGATACGTGGGAGCACGGCGACTTTTATTCGAGCGAGTTCGGGGTCACGCGGAGGAAGCTGAGTCGGGTCCCGGTCGGAGCCGATCATTTCGCCTTCGAGCTGGGAGGCAGGAGAGCGCCCGTTCCCAAGGGCGGGCCGCTCGATGTGGTGTATTTGGGAGGCTACCTGCCGCTCCACGGGCTTCCGGCGGTCATCGACGCCGCCACGGAGCTGGAGGCGCGCCACGGCACGCGGCTCGCGAGCTTCACGCTCATTGGAGGCGGCATGCTGATGCCCCGGATCGAGCGCGATATCGCCGCCCGCGGGCTCCGGAGCGTGCACTTGATCCCTCGGATGCCGTACGAGGAGGCCCTCACGCGCCTCGCGCGCGCCGATGTCAGCCTCGGCATCTTTGGCACGAGCGCCAAATCGGCTCGCGTTGTGCCGCACAAGGTCTTTCAGTCGATGGCGCTCGGCGTGCCGACCATCACGCGCCGCTCCGCCGCCATGGCGGAGTTTTTCCGCGACGAAGAGCACGTCTTGCTCGTGCCCGCCGGCGATGGTGCGGCGCTCGCGGGTGCGATCGAGTCGCTCGCGGGGAATCGCGAGCGCCGTGAAATCATGGGGGCGGCGGGCCGCGCCGCAGCGCGCGCGCAGGCCTCGCCCTCTCGGATCGGGGATCTTCTCGTCGAGGCGATCCAACGCTCGCGCGAAGCCACCGCGCCGGGCGCGCGCCGGTGATCCGGATCCTCCACGTCGATTCCGAACGGCCGTGGCGAGGGGGACAACAGCAGGTGCTCCTCCTCATGCGCCGGCAGCGATCCCGCGGGGACGAGCCTCACCTCGTGGCGCCCGTCGGAAGTGCGCTCACCGAGAGGGCATCGAAGGAAGGATTCACGGTGCACCCGCTGCCCATGCGAGGGTCGTGGGACCTGCCCTCGGTGTTCGCGCTCGCTCGACTCATGCGCGAGGAACGGCCGGACATCGTGCACTGGCACGCGGCGCGCGCCCACGCAATCGGCGCGATGGCCGCCCTCATCGCGCCCGGACCGGCCCGCGTGCTCTCGCGCCGGGTCCAGTTTCCGGTGCGCCGCTCGCTCGGGAGCCGACTTCTCTACGCGCTTCCGATCGAGCGAATCGCGGCGATCTCGCAGGCCGTGCAGGATGCGCTGGTCCGGAGCGGGGTAGACCCCGGCCTGATCCGGATCGTGCCGAGCGGAATCGACCTGGCGTCGCTCTCAGGACCCTTCGATCGCTCCTCGGCCCGTAGACGCCTCGGCGCGGGTGACCAGGACGTCGTCGCCCTCAATGTCTCAGCGATGGCGCCCCGGAAGGGTCAGAACGACCTGCTCCACGCGACGGCGCTCTCGATTCGGCGGGTGCCGTCGCTCAGGGTTTGGATCGCGGGGGAAGGTCCGCTGGAAGAGGAGCTGCGCGGCGAGCAACGCGCGTTGGGGCTCGAGGAATCTGTGAAGTTCCTCGGCTTTCGGACCGATGTGTTCGAGCTGCTTCGCGCGGCCGATTTCTTCTGTCTCCCGTCGCTCTCGGAAGGGCTTGGAACGTCAATCTTGGAAGCCATGGCGGCGGGGCTGCCGGTGGTGGCGACGCGGACAGGGGGTGTACCGGAAATCGTAGAGGAAGCGCGGACTGGGATTCTGGTGCCTCCTTCAGACCCCGCGGCGCTTTCGGACGCCATGGTGCGTGTAGCTTCCCGCGCCGACCTGAGGGCCTCGATGGGAGCCCTGGGCCGGGAGCGTGCGGAGCGGTTCAGCGCCGATCGAACCGCCCAGCTTACCTGTGAAGTCTATCGCTCGGCGCTCGCGGCCCGGGGTCGGTTGACCGTGTAAATTCAACCTGTTAGAGTCACGAATCCACCCCCCGAAGGGGGCTTGAGCCACCTGAAAGGTATCCCCCACGATGCATGATTTTTGGACGATCGCTCTGTACGGCGCCTTGGTCCTCGGCGTGCTGGTGTTCGTGCACGAGCTCGGGCATTTTCTCGTCGCCAAGTGGCTCGGCGTTCAGGTCCTCTCCTTCTCCATCGGCATGGGGCCGCGCCTCTTCGGGTTCCGGAGAGGGGGAACGGATTACCGCATTTCGGTTCTGCCTCTCGGCGGATTCGTGCGGATGGCCGGCGACAGCCCCGATTCCCAGGATCGGCAGGGACAACCCCACGAGTTTCTCTCGAAGCCCTGGTGGGTGCGCGCGCTGATCACCGCCGCCGGGCCCATCGCGAACCTGATCTTCGCCTTCCTGATCAACGTCGCCGTCTACGTGATCGGGGTTAAGACACCGGACTTCCCGTCGGTGGTCGGACGCGTGAGCCCCCACTCGATCGTCGAGAGCATCGGCGTCCGCGAGTGGGATCGGATCGCCACGCTGGACGGGCGGCCCGCCGGGACCATGAGGAAGCTCGCCGCGGCGATCGATCAGGTCGTCGGAGCCAAGGGGCCGGAATACGTACCCCTCACGGTCTCGCGACACGGGACCGAGGTGCCTCTTCGCGTGCCGCGCCGCGACGCGGCGCGGTTGGCCCGGGAGCTGGACTGGAATACGGGGACCGTCATCGGAAGGGTATTCGTCGGCTTGCCGGCGTACCAAGCGGGGCTTCGCGAAGGTGATGAGATTGTGAGCGTCAACGGGGAGCGCGTCGGGAACTGGTCCGAGCTCAGCGCGCGGATCCGGCGCAGCCCGGACACACCCCTTGAGCTCAGAGTCCGCCGGGGGTCGCAGGTGTTCCTGGTCACGGTGAAGACAACGCCAGAGAGCGTGATCGGCATTTCGCTGCCGGAGACGATTACGGTCGTGGAGCGGTTCCCGCTGCCGCAGGCGGCGTGGCTCGGGGTGAGGCAGACGCTCTACGCGGCCGGACAAATCTACAGCGGACTCTGGAGCTTTGTAACCAATCCGATACGTTTGAGCTCGAGCGTCGCGGGACCGATTGCGATCGCGCAGGTCGCACGAGACCAGGCGAGGGGCGGATGGGATCAGTTTCTCTCCTTCGCCTCCTTCATCAGCGTGGCCCTGATGGCCATGAACCTGCTTCCGATTCCGATCCTGGACGGCGGCCACGTGCTGTTCGCGCTGCTCGAGGGCATACGCAGGAAGCCCCTTTCGATCAAGACCCAGGCGGCGTTTCAGCGCATCGGCCTCGCCGTGTTGGGAGGTCTCGTCATCTTTTCCTTCGCCAACGACCTCACCCGGGTCTCACAGCGAAGGCGCGCCGAAGCAGAAATCAACCGCCGGCTGAATCACAACGCGCCTGCCGACACGGTTCCTTCCCCGGACGGGCGTTGATTCCGCCGGATTGACGCGGCGCGACACCCCGATGCGCGGCGCGGTCTACGCGAGACTCCTCCTGGTCGCGCTGTTGCTCGCCTCCTCGTTTTCCGGCACACCATCCTCCGCGCAGAAGATCTCGGAGTTCGAGACGCCGCGCCAGGTACGACGGGTCGAGATTCACGGAAACAAGGCGTTCTCGGACCGGAAGCTCCGGGGTTTCTTGAGGACCCGGGGCTCTTCATGGTTCAAGCCCTGGCGGCATCCGCCCTATCGGTCCGACTTCGTTCGCTTCGATCGCGTGACGTTGCAGTCCTATTACCGCCGCCATGGTTTCCTGGCCGCCCAGGTCGACAGCGCGCCGGCCATCCCCGTTCCGGGGACCTCCGCGAAGGTGGACGTCCACTTCTTCCTCACGGAGGGACCGCTGACGAGGCTGGCCGGAGTGCGGGTGGAAGGAACGTCTCCTCTTTCCGAGGCCGAAGTACAGCGCGTCCTGAAGCTGGAGCCGTCGGACCCCCTCGACATCACGTTGGTCGAAGCGGATCGCCAGGCGATCGAGGACCACTACGCGGACCTCGGGTACGCGGCTGTGCAGGTGCGAGACTCCCTGGAGGTGGACAGCGTGCGCGCGCTGGTGGTGTACCGGATTGTGCCCGGCCCCATCGTGCGAATGGGGCAGGTGGGCGTTGAGGGGATCAAGGACACCCGGCGCCGGGTCGTGACCCGCGAGCTGACGGTCCATTCCGGGGACATCCTGTCCCGGAAGAAGCTCGCGGAAAGCCAACAGCGAATCTACGACACGGGACTCTACGGCGATGTGATCTTCGAGCGGGGGGACATCGATTCGACGACCCGTTTGGCGGACCTTCACCTCACGGTGCGGGAGCGCAAGATGGCGTGGGTCGATGTCGGGCTCGGGTACGGAACCTTGGACCAGCTCCGGCTCACGAGCGAGTGGGGGCACCGGAACATAGGGCACGAGGGAATCCGTTTCGTCGCGTCCGGGAGGCTGGGCTTTCGGGTGACGACGCCCGACTCTGCTCAGCCCAAATCCAGGCTTGGAAATCGCCGGGCCGATGCCGCGATTTCTCAACCCTGGATCTTCGGGAGCCGCACGCAGGCGACCGTCGGTGGGTACGCCGAGCAGATCGTGCAGACCCAGACGGGGGACCGGGCGCTTCTGCTCTTTCCCTTGCGGGCCTACGGCGCTTCGCTTGCGCTCCGGCGCGACCTCTGGCGATGGACCCGCGGAACCCTCGCGTTCGAGCACCGGCACGTAATTTCGGACAGTACGAGCTTGAAGCCGGCGCCGGGAGAGGAGGAGAAGAGCTACTCCACGCGGCGGGTCGGGCTATCCATCGAACGCGACACCCGGGTGAATCCCTTCGATCCCAAAGCGGGAAGCGATCTTATCGGGAACACCGTCATCGCGGGAGGGGTACTCAAAGGTAGCGCCCGCTTCACCAAGTTCTCCGGGGCCGCGACCACCTACATACCCGTTCCGCATCGGATTACCCTGGCTCTGCGGCTCCAGGCGGGCTACATACGCCCCTTCGGGGAACGCGCGGTTCCGGCGAGCGACACACTCTCCGAGATCGAGCGCAACATCCCGGTGGATGACCGGTTCGTGACAGGCGGCGCCTCCTCCGTTCGCGGGTATTTCGAGAACGAGATCGGGTTTCGGATCCTGTCGGACTCCGCTGGTGTCGTGAAGGGGGAGATCCGGGGGGGAGAAGTTCTTCTGCTCGGCTCGGTGGAGGCACGATTCCCGCTATTCTGGGTCCTGGGCGGGGCGGCGTTCATGGACGCGGGAAACGTCTGGGAGCGTCCCCGGGACGTGACCCTGCGGCGCGTCTTCACCGTCGCGGGCGGTGGGGCGGGTTACTCCGACATGCGCTACTCGGCAGGTGCGGGGATCCGGATCGCCACGCCGGTCGGGCCGGTGCGATTTGATTATGGCTGGAAGCTGAAGCGCGCGAGATCCGACGAGCGCGACCTGAGCTCCAGCCGGGGCACGTTCCACTTCAGCCTGGGGCAGGCATTCTGAGATGTTCTGGATCATTCGGACCAGAAAACGTCGCGAGGAGAACGGGGTAGAGTCGCGCCTGGGACCGGGCCGCAGAATTCCAAGGTGGTTGCCTTGGACCCTGATCGCCTTCGCCGCGCTCCTTCTGTTCGTCTCCATGGGAGCCGGCATCGTGGGGCTCCTTTTTGCCAAGGGGGATCCGACCCTCTCGCGGCGCATCGTCGCCTTCATCAGCAACTCGGTCGGGACCGATTCGACGAGGCTCGAGTCGGCCGGGATCCACGGCTCGATTTTCGGCGGTGCCGTCCTCGAGCATCCCCGGCTGGTCGTCGTGACTCCGGACGGGCCTGTGCCATGGCTTATCGCAACCCGGCTCACGGCGGAATACGACACTTTTGAGCTGCTCTTCTCGCGCCGCCGAACCCTGAGGATGACGATCGACTCGCCGGTACTCCCTCTGGTGCACGACCGCCGCGGGAACCTCGTCGTGCCGCGCTTTGGACGATCCAAGCGCAGCGCCCTCGACAAGACCGCGACGCGGATCGATATCCGCATCCGAGACGGCACGATCTCGCTGGACCGAGGTGGGGTGCGATTCGGAAATATCGCCGGGAACGTCGTCGCGCTCCTCGAGCCCCAGCACACCACGATCCGAGTGGCTCGGGTGTCGGGCGTGAGCCGGATGCCCGGGCGTCCCGGATCGATCCGGGTGGAGGGCGTGGCCGTCGTTTCTCGAGGGCGGATGCGGTTCGACCCGCTCTACATCGCGCTGGATCGCTCACGAATCCGGTCGGCGATCGACTGGGACCTCGCCCACGCGCGCGTGGTCTCGTCGCGAACCGGGCTCAACCCGCTGGACCTGGCCGAGGTGATGCGGCTTCTCGACCTGGCCCCGGTCACCCAGGGCTCCCTCGTGGGGGAGGTCTCGTTCACCGGTGATCCCACATCCGGGGACGCGGCGGTCCGTTTGTCGGGTACGATCGCGGGGGAGCCGGTGGAGGCGTTGACCGCCCGCGCGAAGCTCGTCCCGGGCGCGGTTCGAATCGAGGATGCGTTCGCCCGCGTAAAGCAGGCGGAGGTCTCCGGGGACGCGGTGATTGAGACGCGTGGTGTTCTCACGGCGGAAGCGCGTCTCAAGAACGTGGATCCCGCGCTTCTCCCCTGGTGGCGGCTGCCCGCGAACACGCCACACGGACTCTTGAACGGCACCGCCCGGGTCCGGGCGATTCGAGCAAAGCCATATCCCATCGCGAGCATCGGTCTCGATCTCCGCCAAGGAAAGCTGGGTCGCCTCGACATCGATCGCGGCGTGGTCAGCGCTCGGTTGGGACAGCGAGGGGACGTGAGCGTCGACACGGCGTGGGTCGACACCCCGGGGGCAAGACTCCTGGGCTCCGGCAGGATCGCTCCGGATACCACGCTCGCATTCTCGTTCGAGGCGGTGGTACGCGACCTTGGCGCCATGGACTCCCTACTGAAACCGGTCGCGATGGAGGCGGGGCAGGCGCACATCACGGGGTCGATCCGGGGAAGGTCAAACGCACCCGACTTCCAGATGCGGGGGATCATCACCTCCGGTCGCCTCTCGAACGGGATGGCATTCGATTCTCTGCGGCTCACCTCCCGGGGGCGCCTGGGTTCTCCGCCCTCGGCGGTCGCGGAACTGGCGGTCGCCAGGCTTCGGGCCGGGGACCGACCGCTCGGCGACGTGGTCTCCACGCTCACCATAACCGACAAGATCGTGATCGAGCGGTTCCGGGAGACATCGGGGGACACGACGCTCTCGCTGCACGGCGACGTGCGCTTCCAAGGAAAGACCGCCGTCGCGACGCTCGATTCGCTCACGGTCGCCGTCGGAGCCCGCGAATGGAAGAGCCAAGGACCGGTCGAGGCTTCTCTTGCCGGGGACAAACTTCAGATTTCGCACCTCACGCTGGCGATGGACCCAGGCAGACTCGACATCGCGGGGTCGGCGTGGCTCAGTGCGAGCCGCGTAGACGCGCGCGCCACTCTGCAAGGCATCGACCTGAGCCACGTGATCGGTCCCGGTGAGTCTCCGAACGCACCGCGCGGAATCGTGGAGGGGGACCTGCTCTTGGCAGGTCCGCTCGCGGATCCCGAACTTCAGGCGAACCTTCATGTCGCCCGCCCCCGCCTCGGGGGCGTGAGCGGGGACTCGCTCACGATGAGCTTGAGCTACGCACCCGGAGCCCTTTCCGTATCGGAGATCAAGTGGGTCGCCGGCCGCGGACAGGCTTCGCTCGCGGGCTCGGCAAGGCCGCGCCTCAAGTTTCAAGATTGGATCCACGCGCTGAGCCGCGGGGACCATTCGTGGACCTCGCGCGTGGATCTGGCGCTCGCAGGGACGGCGGAATCGCTGGATATGACGACCTTCGCCCCGATGGATACCAGCCTGCGCTCGCTCCGAGGCATCACGACGGCGAAGGTGCGGGTGACGGGGAGTGCCGCCGAGCCCATCCTCGAGCTGGAGGCCCGCGGCTCGGCGCTCGCGCTCCATGGTGTGGAGGCTGACTCGGCGGAGTTTTCGGGAAGCTACGCCCACCGAAGGCTCACCATCTCGCGCCTCGATTTCACCCGGGCCGGCGCTCAATCCCACCTGGAGGGCTTTGTTCCGATCGATCTAGCCCTATACGGAGGGCGCCGATTGCTCCGGGACCAGCCCATGGCATTCAAGCTTCGCATGGCGAACGCCGACTTCGGCGTCGCGGCGCTTTTTGTCCCGGAGCTTGCGGCGAGCGCCGGCAAGCTCAACGTGATCGCCGACGTCGAGGGAACGCCGTCCCGGCCCGTCATCAAAGGCTCGCTGAAGCTGGTGGATGGGATCCTCCGGGTCGCGGGACGGGACGAGGTGGTGGATGGGCTCGAGGTGGATGCTACGTTCGACGAGCACCGGATCAATGTGACCCGGATCGCCGGACGCGAGGGGAAGCGGGGGCGCCTGAGCGGTTCCGGCTACTGGCAAACCGCGGAAGGGCGGCGCTGGGGCGACTACGAATTTCATCTTCACGCGACCGAGTTCACCGCCACCGATCGGGAGACTTACCTGTTCCGGTTCAGCGGCGACTTTCTGGTGCGTGACGCGAGCAATCCCCAGGGCGGGGAAGTGCCCCGCATCACGAGCGTGGCCCCGGCGATGTTGTCCCGGGGTGAGTTGACGATGGATCTGAGCCGGTCCCGAGAGGAGCCGGACCTGCCGACCCCGCTTCTTTACGACATCGTGATCGACGTGCCGCGCAACCTCTGGTACCGGAATCTCGATACGGAAGTCGAGCTCATGAACGGACAGCTCACGCTCCGAAACGAAGGACTTCGCGACCTGATCCTGGGATCCCTCGACGTGAGGGGGAAGTATTACATGTACTCGAGCGAGTTCCGCATCGTGAGCGGCACCATCAGCTTCACCACGCTGGATCGGATCGACCCCGACATATCCATCGAAGCGCAGACGACCCTGGCGGGCGTGGGCAATGAGACCAGGGTGATCTATCAGACACTCTCGGGCCGGGCCAGTCAGCTCAAGGTGCACCTGCACGACGACGGCGGGCACAGCGAGGCGTATCTCTGGAAGGTGATCACGATCGGGCAGTTCAGCTCTGCGGGAGAAGAGGTGAGCGCCACGGAGGGGTTGGCGCCGTCCGCGGGTCCCGACGCCACCCTTCCCGTCCGGAATTACCTCTTCCGTAACGCGGAACGCTGGCTGGCGGATGTGGGCTTCATCGACACAATCGACCTGAAATCGGGGACGGCGACCGGCCCCAATCCGACCGGAAACCCGATCGGCTTGCTTGGGGTCGGAAAGTACGTGACCCCGGAACTCTATGTTAAGTATTCTCGCAACTTCTCCGGTACGTCGGAGGAGACCCAGAGCCTGAGCGCCGAGTACCGGGTGACGCGGCATCTTCTGCTTCGAGGGGAGCAGATCCGCGGAAAACCGCTCAGCGCGCCGTTGGGCGGGACCGGCCAAAACGTTCCCCAGCAACAGTACAACCTCGATCTCAAGGTAAGACTCGAGTACTAGGAGAGCCGTGGATCTCAACTCCGTGCAGCGCCAGGCGGTCGAGCATCCCGGCGGTCCGCTCCTGATCCTCGCGGGCGCCGGGAGCGGAAAGACGCGGGTCCTGACGGGGCGGATCGCCCATCTCGTGCGCGATCGCGGCATACCTCAGGGCTCGATTCTCGCCTTCACGTTCACCAACAAGGCGGCCCGCGAAATGAAGGCGCGCGCCCAGACGCTCCTCGGGCGTGAAGACCTGGGCGTGTGGCTCGGCACGTTTCACGCCACGTGCGTGCGCATCCTGCGCCGCCACGCCGAGCTCCTCGGGTATCCCAAGAATTTCGTGATCTACGACACCGACGATCAGCGCGCCCTCTTGCGGGAGCTGTTGCACGGGCCGGGTCCCGAGGACCGGAGCTTGACCCCCGCCGCCGCGGGCGGGCGCATTTCCGGCCTCAAGAACGAGGGCGTGGGACCTGAGGAGTTCCAGAAGACGGCGTTCACGACGATCGACCGGAAGCTCGCCTTGGTCTACGCCGGCTATCAAAAGGCGCTCCGGGACCGCGGGGCGATGGACTTCGACGACCTGATCGGACATACCGTCCGCCTGTTCGAGCTCGACACGGAGATCCATCGCGCCTACGCGACGCGCTTCCTTCACGTGCTCGTGGACGAGTATCAGGACACGAACGCGATCCAATTCCGGCTGATCGAGAGCCTGTCGCGGACCCATCGGAACCTGAGCGTGGTGGGGGATGACGACCAGTCGATCTACGGCTGGCGCGGCGCCGATGTGGGAAACATCCTGTCATTCGAGAAGTCGTTCCCGGAGGCGACGGTGCTCCGGCTGACCCAGAACTACCGGTCCACCCAGACGATCCTGCGCGCGGCGAACGGGGTAGTCCGGCACAACGCCGCCCGGAAGGAAAAGGAGCTTTGGACCGAGAACGCTCGCGGAGAGCCCATCCGCGTGCACCTTGCCGAGGACGAAGAGTCGGAAGGGGAGCGGATGGTATCGCTCCTCTTGGAGACGCGTCGCGAGCTCTCGCTCAAGAACCGCGACTTCGTGGTGCTCTACCGCACGAACGCCCAGTCGCGCGCGGTCGAGAACGCGCTGCGCCGGTCGGGCATTCCCTACCAGCTCACGGGCGGGGTCTCCTTCTACGAGCGGCGCGAGGTCAAGGACATCATCGCCTACCTGCGCGCGCTCGTTCAGCCGCGCGACTCCATCTCGTGGTTCAGGATCCTGAACGTGCCGCCTCGAGGTATCGGGCGAACCACGCTGGACCGGCTGCGGACGTTCGCGGAGGAGCGCGGGCTCACGATCCCGGACGCGCTCGAGCACCCGGAACTCAGCGCCGCGGCCGGGCCCTCGGCGGCGAAGAGACTGGCCGGCGTGGCCCACCTCTTCGCGGCGCTCAGGCCCATGGTGACGCTCTCCCCACCCGCGTGCTTGGCCGAGCTGGTGGCGAAGATTCGTTACCGAGAGTACCTGGCCGAGGAGAATCTGGTAGAAGCCCGGGAGCGGATCGAGAACGTCGATGAGCTGATCGCGAGCGCGGAGTCCTACTTGAGACGCGCGGAGGACCCTTCCGTCGACGGTTTCCTCGCCGAAGTGGCGCTCTTGACCGACGTGGACCTCTGGAACGACGAGGGGGATACGGTGAATCTCATGACGATCCACTCCGCGAAGGGGCTCGAATTCCCGGTCGTCTTCGTGGTGGGGCTCGAGGAGGGCCTTCTCCCCCACGTGTCGTCGATCGACAATCCCGCGCAGGTCGAGGAAGAGCGGCGGCTCTTCTATGTGGCGCTCACCCGCGCGCAGCTCAGGGTCCACCTCCTCCACGCCTCCTACCGGCGCGCGTGGAATTCGGGCTCGGGAGGCGGGTCGCGTTTCCTCCACGAGATCCCGGAAGACTGCCTCGAGTGGGTGGAGGGTCAGCCTTGGCTCGCCTCCACGGCCGCCTTGCGGAAGCCAAGCAGGGCGGGTCGCTCCGGCGGGGGGGAAGGCGTCCGGACGAATCCCATCGGGGTCCGCGTGAGCCACCCCCAGTTCGGGGAGGGCGTCGTGGTGGCGTGCGAAGGGCATGGGCAGCGCGCGAAGCTCACGGTCCAATTCCCGCGCGCGGGAACGAAGAAGATCCTCGCCGCCTTCGCGGAGCTGAGCCATGCCGATTGATGCGAAGGTCGTCCACGACGTCGCGGCCCTGTCGAGACTCGAGGTCGATCCCTCGGAGGAGGCGCGACTCGTCAAGGAGCTGGCCTCGATCCTCTCCTACGTGGAGCAGCTTCAGGCGCTGGACGTCAGCGGGATCGAGCCGACCAGCCAGGTCGGCTCGGGCTCGAAGCCGCCGCTCCGTGAGGACCGCGTGAAACCGTCCGACGTCCGCGACGAGGCGCTGGCTCAGGCTCCCGACAGAGACGGCGACTATTTTCGCGTCCCGCAGGTCGTATGAGCGAAGCGCTCGTCCTCGAGTCGGCCGAAGCGATCGGCCGTTCCGTCTTGAGCAGGGAACGAAGCGCGGCGGATGTGGCGCGCACGTTTCTCGACCGGATCGACAGGACCGCGGAACAGCTTCACACGTACCTTCACCGGGATCGGGAGCGGACGCTCGCCATGGCGAAGGCGGTCGACGCTCGCATCGCGTCCGGAGAAAAGCTGACGCCGCTCGCGGGCGTCCCGGTCGCGCTGAAGGACAACCTCTGCACGCGCGGCGTTCCGACAACGTGCGGCTCCAGGATTCTCGAGGGATACCTTCCGCCCTATGACGCCCACGTCGTGGAGCGGTTGCGTGAGGCGGGGGCTGTCTTCACCGGCAAGACCAATTGCGATGAGTTCGCGATGGGCTCCTCGACGGAGAATTCCGCCTACTTCCCGACCAAGAACCCATGGGACTTGGAGCGGGTCCCCGGCGGATCCAGCGGTGGATCCGCCGCGTCGGTCGCCGCCGGGGAGGCGCCGCTGGCGCTCGGCTCGGATACCGGAGGATCGGTGCGCCAACCGGCCGCCTTCTGCGGGGTATTCGGCTTAAAGCCCACCTACGGTGCGGTCTCGCGGTATGGGCTCGTGGCGTTCGCTTCCTCGCTCGACCAGATCGGACCCATCGCGCGAACCGCGCGCGACACGGCGCTGCTCTACAACGCCATCTGCGGGCGCGACGAGCGAGACATGACGAGCCGCGCGGAAGCCGCGGCCGTTCCGCTCGAGGAGCTGGAGCGCGGGGTTTCGGGGCTCCGTTTGGGGATTCCTCGCGATGTGATCGGTGAAGGGGTGGATCCTGAAATCCTCTCCTGCCTCGACCGCGTCGCGAAGGCGCTCGCCAAGAAGGGAGCCGAGATCCTCGACGTCACCTTGCCGCACGCGCGCTATTCGATCGCGACTTATTATCTCATCGCGCCGGCCGAAGCTTCCAGCAACCTGGCTCGCTATGACGGCGTGCGGTACGGCTTCCGCGCCAAGAGCGGCGATCTCCAGACGATGTACGCCGCCACTCGGGGCCGCGGTTTCGGGCGCGAAGTGAGGCGAAGGATCCTCCTCGGCACCTACGCGCTCTCGGCGGGCTACTACGACGCCTATTACCTCCGCGCGATGAAGGTGCGCACGCTCATCCGGAGGGACTTCGAGCAAGCGCTGACCCGCGCGGACGCGATCCTCCTCCCCACGACGCCGACGCCTCCGTTCAAGATCGGCGAGAAGGTGGATGACCCTCTCGCGATGTACTTGAACGATATCTTCTCGATTCCTGCTTCTCTGGCCGGGGTGCCGGCGCTGTCCTTTCCGGCTGCCCTGACAAAGGCAAACTTGCCGATCGGGCTCCAGCTCGTGGGGCGTCCCTTCGAGGAGGCGACGCTCCTCCGCGTCGCGCGGGCCTGGGAGTCGGAGAACGCCGACGCGGCGCGGGTGCCGCCACTCCTGGGCGAGCGCCGATCATGAATCCGACCAGGCTCCCGCTCGAGGAGGCATGATGAGCGCGACCGGGCCCGCGACCCAATCCACCGCGGGGGCGGGCGCGCGCCAGGACCGCTACGAGACGGTCGTGGGATTGGAAGTCCACGCCCAGCTCAGGACCGAGTCGAAGATTTTCTGCTGTTGCAGCCCCAAGTTCGGCGCGCGACCCAACACGCAGGTTTGCCCGGTCTGCCTCGGACTCCCCGGCGTGCTTCCGGTGCTGAACGAACGCGCGGTGCGGTTCGCGGTCATGGCCGGCCTGGCGGTCGGCGCCCAGGTCGCGGAGCGGAGCGTCTTCGCCCGGAAGAACTATTTCTACCCGGACCTCCCCAAGGGTTACCAAATCTCCCAGTACGATCGGCCGCTCTGCACCGGCGGCGGCATCGATATTCGCTCGGGAGACGGCTGGAAGCGGATCGGTCTCGTGAGGATCCACCTCGAGGAGGATGCCGGAAAGTCGCTTCATCCGGAAGGCCGGGAGGGCGTGACGACCACGCGCGTCGATCTCAACCGGTCCGGGGTGCCGCTCATCGAGATCGTCTCCGAACCGGAGATCCGAAGTGGCACAGAGGCTTACGATTACCTGATCCGGCTCAAGCAGATCCTCATGTACTTGGACGTCTGCGATGGAAACATGGAAGAGGGGAGCCTTCGCTGCGACGCGAACGTTTCGGTCCGGCCCAAAGGGCAGGCCGCGTTCGGCACGAAGGCGGAGATCAAGAACATGAACTCCTTCCGGAATGTCGAGCGCGCCATCGCCTTCGAGACCGACCGTCAAATCCGCATTGTGGATTCGGGCGGCCGGGTGGTGCAGGAGACCCTCCTCTGGAATGCGGACAAGGGAATCGCCGAGACGATGCGTAGCAAGGAGGAAGCTCACGATTACCGCTATTTTCCGGAGCCGGATCTCCTGCCGCTCGATCTCGATCCGGTATGGATCGAGACGGTCAGGTTGGAGCTGCCCGAGCTGCCGCACCAGCTCAGGGACCGGCTCACCCGTGATTTCGGCATCCCCGAGTACGATGCCGAAGTCCTGACCGAGACCCGCGCGCTCGCGACCTACTACGAAGAGGTTGCGCGCCGCTCGGGGAACCCCAAGCTCGCCTCGAATTGGATCATGACCGAGGTGAACGGCATCCGGAACAAGCAGGGCCAATCCATCGAGGAGTTTCCGATCCGGCCCGACCGGCTGGGCGATCTCATCAAGATGATCGCGACCGAGCGAATCTCCGGCAAGATCGGAAAGCAGGTATTCGAGATGATGCTGACCCGGCCGGAAGGCCCCGAGGATCTGGTCCAGGCTCACGGCCTTCTCCCGATCGACGATGAGGGTGCCCTCCGCGCGCTCGCACGGGAGGTGATCGCGGGGAACCCAGGCCCCGCGGCGGAGGTGCGAGCCGGGAAGGAGCGGACCTTCGCGTTTCTCGTCGGGCAGGCCATGAAGCAGTCCCGAGGCCGCGCGCATCCGGAGAAGATCCAGGAGGCGCTCCGGAAGGAGCTCGGGGCAGGGTGAGCGGGCTCCCCAAGATCCTCGTCGTCGGCAGCGGTGGCCGGGAGCACGCGCTCGTGCGCGCGCTGCACGATTCCGCGGAACACCCGGCTGTTTTCGTCGCTCCCGGAAACCCCGGGATGGAAACCGAAGCGACGTGTGTGCCGATCCGCGCCACCGATCTGGCGGCGCTCACCGGATGGGCCGCGAAAGAGAAGCCGGACCTCGTGGTCATCGGGCCCGACTCGGCGGTGGCGATCGGGCTCGCCGACGCCCTCGCAAAGGTTTCTGTCCCGGCGCTTGGACCGGTCCGCGCGGCGGCTCGCCTGGAATCGAGCAAGAGCTTCGCGAAGCAGGTGCTGCAAGAGCTGAATCTACCGACCGCTCCGTACCGTGTCGCACACAGCGCCGCGGAGGCGAAGCGGATCCTGGCGGGCGCGACGTATCCGGTCGTGCTCAAGGCAGACGGCCTTGCGGCCGGTAAGGGGGTCGTGGTCGCCGAGCGCGAGGGGGAGGCGTTCGAAGCCATCAGCGCGTGGATGGAGCGTGGAGAGCTCGGGGAGTCGGGAAGGGTCCTCGTCATCGAGGACTTTCTACAGGGTGAGGAGGCGTCGCTCCTGGTCCTCACGGACGGGGAACGGTGGATGCTGTTTCCTCCCGCGCGCGACCACAAGCGAGCATACGATGGAGACACGGGACCGAACACCGGCGGGATGGGCGCATGCGCTCCGGCGCGCGTCCCGAGCGCGCAGGATGCGATTGCGATCGCACGCCGGATGGTGGACCCTCTCCTCGCGGAGCTGCGTGCCCGCGGCATCCCGTACCGGGGGATTCTCTACTTCGGGCTCATGCTGACGCCCTCGGGCCCGATGGTGCTCGAGATCAACGCGCGGTTCGGCGATCCCGAGGCTCAGGTCGTCCTGCCCCTCCTCGAGGAGGACGCGCTGCCGCTGTTCCTCGCCGCCGCCCGTGGCTCGCTTCCTCCGGATCGCCACGAAACGTTTGTCCGCTACGCCGGAGCCGCTGTGTGCGTCGTGCTCGCGGCGTCGGGGTATCCGAAGGAGCCGCATACCGGCCAGGTGATCGAAGGCTTGAACCACGCGCGGCCCCACGGAATCCGGTTCTACTGCGCGGGAGTGGACCGCCGCGCCGGCCGATTCGTGACCAGCGGAGGACGGGTCCTCGGCGTCACCGCGCGCGCCGACACGCTGGAGCGGGCACGCGAGGCCGCCTACGAGGCGGTCTCCTGGATCCGCTTCGACGGGATGCAGTATCGCCGCGATATCGCGGCCGCGCTCCAGCCAGGGAGGCCCATCTCATGAGCGAGAAGACACGCGTTCTGATCCTGTTCGGGAGCGACTCGGACCGCACGACCATGGAGGAGGCAGCGCGCGTGCTCGAGAGCTTCGGCGTCTCCTTCCGCATGGAAACCGCGTCGGCTCACCGGAGCCCGGACCGCGTGCGCGACATCGTTCGCGAAGCGCCGGCGCAAGGGGTCCAGGTCTTCATCGCCGGAGCGGGCATGGCGAATCATCTCGCCGGCGCGGTGGCGGCGCACACCACGCTTCCCGTGATCGGGGTGCCGCTCGGAGGATCGGCGCTGGCCGGGGTGGATTCTCTCTACTCGACGGTCCAGATGCCCGCCGGCGTGCCGGTCGCGACGGTCGCGATCGGTGCCTCGGGAGCCAAGAACGCGGCGGTGCTCGCGATTCAGATCCTCGCCCTCTCGGACCGGGGTCTCGCGCTGAAGCTCGAGGACCTGAAGCTGAGGCTCGCTCGCGGCGAGCGCCTCTGATCGCGGGGATCGGGCGAGGATCCATCCATGGAGCGGGTCGTTCTCGCGCCGGGTACGGCGTGGCAGAACGCCTCGGAGCGTGCGGCCGAGGTGCTCCGCCGGGGGGGCATCGCGCTCCTCGCGGCGGAGGGCGTCTACGGCCTGCACGCCTTGGCTGACCATGGGGACGCCGTGGCTCGGCTCCTGGGCTTGAAACCGCGCGGGGTCGGGAAGCGCTTCATCGGTTTGATCGCCGAGCCGGGGGACCTCGGCCGCTGGGCCGGCACGAGCCCGAAGGCGCTCGCCCTCGCACGTGAGCATTGGCCCGGCGCGCTCACGCTCGTGCTGCCTGCGTCCCCGTCGATTCCCGAATCGCTGCGCGCGCCGGAAGGAACGGTCGCCCTTCGCTGTCCCGGCAGCCCGTTCCTGCGTGCCGTGGTCCGCGCCGCCGGCGGAATCGTACTCTCCACCTCCGCCAACAAATCTGGAGACGAGCACCCGATCCGCGTGGATGGCGCGCTCGCAGACCAGGTCGATCTTGTTGTCGATCAAGGGGAGCTTTCCGGGGTTCCTTCGACCGTCGTCTCGGTCGAAGGGGATCGCGTTCACGTGCTCCGCGAGGGAGCCGTCCGGCTGACCGGAAGGTCCCCTTGACGCTGCCGGGCCCGGCTCCTACACTCGATTGTCCGATGGATGCTCTTCCGCTTGCCCGAAGCGAGGCCCATGTTCCAGGTTCTGATCATATGCACGGGGAACACCTGTCGCAGCCCGATGGCTGAGGGGATCTTGCGATCGCTGCTGCCGTCGGACCTCGCGGACGTGACGCGGGTGGTCTCCGCCGGCACGGGTGCGACCGAGGGCGCTCCCGCGACGCATCTCGCGGTGCAGGTGTGCGCCGCGGGCGGCGTGGACATCTCCTCGCATCGCTCGACACCGGTCACCCGCGCGCTCGTCCAGGCGTCCGATCTGGTGCTGGGCATGGAGCCGCAGCACGTCGCGTATGCGCGGGACCTCGCATCGGACGCAGCGGATCGGATCCACCTCATCACCGAAAAGGGCGCCGCGCCGGGCTCCGCGGCATCCGAGGGGGTCCTTGACCCCATCGGTGGGAGCTCCGATCAGTATCGTGACACGTTCAACCGGATCCGGAGCCACCTTCTGGGATGGATTCCGGTGATCCGGGAATCGGTCGAGCGGCGCGAGGGCGTGCGGCGCTCGAGCGAACCATAATCCACGCCGAAAGGAGGAGGGCATGGCACGTGAATCGGGCGGCTTGATCTGGATGAATGGGAAATTCGTGCCGTTCGAGGAAGCAAAGATCCACGTCCTCTCCCACGTGGTGCATTACGGCTCGAGCGTGTTCGAAGGGATCCGGGCGTACGCCACACCGGGCGGCACGGCGATATTTCGCCTCGACCGCCACGTGCAGCGCATGCTCGACTCCTGCAAGATCGCACGGCTCCCCATTCCCTATGGCTATGACGAGCTGATGGACGCGATCCGGGATACGGTCTTGAAGAACGGCGGCGACGCCTGCTACATCCGCCCCGTCGTGTACCGGGGTTTCAAGACGTTGGGGGTGAATCCGACAGGCGTTCCGATCGACGTCGCGATCGCGGCTCTGAACTGGGGGAAATACCTGGGCAAGGATGCACTCGATCACGGCATCTCGGTCCGGGTTTCCTCGTGGAATCGGCAGGCGCCGAATACGTTCCCCGCGATGGCGAAGACAGGCGCGAACTACATGAACAGCCAGCTGATCAAGCTCGAGGCGGTCGCCGACGGCTACGAAGAGGGAATCGCGCTCGATGTGTTCGGTTACCTCGCCGAGGGGAGCGGTGAGAATATCTTCCTCGTCCGCGGCGAGACGCTCCACACGCCCACGATCGCGAACGCGATCCTGCCCGGAGTCACCCGTGACTGCGTCATGACGTTGGGGCGCGAAATGGGTCTCGAGGTGCGGGAGGAGCAAATACCCCGCGAGATGCTCTACATTTCGGACGAGGCTTTCTTCACTGGAACCGCCGCCGAGATCACGCCGATCACGAAGGTCGACCGAATCCCCGTGGGCCAGGGGACGGTCGGCCCCATCACACGAAAGCTGCAGAAGGCGTTCTTCGATATCGTGGAAGGCCGCGCCCGCGACCGCTTCGGCTGGCTCTTCCCGGTGGAGGCGCGCGGAAAAGTCCAGCGCGCGGCGAAGAAGGCGCGGTAGCCAAGCCCCCCATGACAACCGGATTCGGCGCCGCCGCCGCGACGCCGCGCGAGGCGTCGCTTCGGTCCGTCGACCCGGAGATCGACCGTGCGATCCGCGCCGAAGTCTCGCGGCAACAGAGCACGCTCGAGCTCATAGCCTCCGAGAACTTCGTGAGCGAGGCGGTGCTCGAAGCCATGGGCTCGCCGCTCACCAACAAGTATGCGGAAGGCTATCCGGGGCGGCGCTACTACGGCGGGTGCGAGCACGTGGACGTCGCCGAGTCGCTTGCGATCGATCGCGCGAAGGCGCTCTTCGGCGCGGAGCACGCCAATGTCCAGCCGCACGCAGGAGCGCAGGCGAACCTGGCCGCGTACCTGGCGCTCATGCCCCCCGGAGCCACTCTTCTCGGGATGGCCCTCGCACACGGCGGGCACCTCACCCACGGCCACAAGGTGAGCTTCTCCGGGATTCTCTTCAAGGCGGTGCAGTACGGTCTGTCGCCCGAAACCGGGCTGCTCGACTACGATCAGGTGGCGAAGCTCGCGCGGGAGGTGAAGCCTCAAGTGCTCGTCGCGGGCGCGAGCGCCTACCCGCGCTTCTTCGATTTCCCGAAGCTTCGCGCGATCGCAGATGAGGTCGGCGCGAAGTTCGTCTTCGACATGGCCCACGTCGCGGGACTGATCGCCGGTGGCGTCCATCCGAATCCTGTGCCTCACGCCGACGTCGTTACCTCCACGGCGCACAAGACCCTCCGTGGCCCTAGGAGCGGGTTCATCCTCTGCAAGAGCGCATACGCGAAGGCGATTGATAAATCGGTGTTTCCGGGAATGCAAGGGGGGCCCCTGATGCACGTGATCGCCGCCAAGGCGGTCTGCTTCAAGGAGGCGTCGACCGTCGAGTTCCGCGCCTATGCCAAGCAGGTGGTCGCGAATGCGAAGGTGCTCGCCGAGGAGCTCACGAGCCGGGGGTACCGGCTGGTTACCGGAGGCACCGACAACCATCTTCTGCTCGTCGACTTGCGCGAGGCCGGTTACTCGGGAGCCGACGCCGAGTCGGCCCTCCATGAAGCGGGCATCACCGTGAACAAGAACGCGGTGCCGAACGATCCGAGGCCCCCTGCCGTCACGAGCGGGATCCGGATCGGGTCCGCAGCGGTCACCACACGCGGGCTCGGAGAGAGCGAGTTCAAGCGCCTTGCGGGTTGGATCGACGACGCGCTGCGGCATCGTGGGGAACCGGCCGCCTTAGCGAAGATCCATGCCCAGGTCCAGGAGCTTTGCCGGGCCTTCCCGCTCTACACGAACCGGAGCCAGTAACCCCCACTCGCGCCTTGCCCATGCCCCAGCTCACCATCGAAGAACGGAACGAGAAAGTGCGCGAGGAAAGCGCCTTCCTCGGAGCCCTTCTCGAATCCGTGGAGTCGATCATCGTGGGGCAGAGGGAGATGGTCCGGCGGATCCTGGTTGGGCTCTTGGCGGACGGGCACCTTCTCCTGGAGGGTGTACCTGGCCTTGCGAAGACCCTGGCCGTCAAGACGGTAGCTCAGGCGATCCACGCGACGTTCCACCGGATTCAATTCACCCCCGATCTTTTGCCCGCCGACTTGACCGGAACGCTGATCTTCGACCCGACGAAGGGGTCGTTCGCTCCCAAGTTCGGGCCGGTCTTTACCCAGATTCTTCTCGCCGACGAGATCAATCGTGCTCCCGCCAAGGTCCAGAGCGCGCTTCTCGAGGCGATGCAGGAACGGCAAGTCACGATCGGGGACACGACGTATCCGCTCGAAGGGCTCTTCTGGGTCCTCGCGACGCAGAACCCCATCGAGCACGAGGGAACCTATCCGCTCCCCGAGGCCCAGATGGACCGCTTCCTTCTCAAGATTCGCGTGGGCTACCCGAGCCCCGAGGAGGAAGGGCTCATTCTCGATCGCATGGGCGGTGAGCCACCAGCTCCTCCCAAGCCGGTCATCGCGGCCAAGAAGATCCTGGATTCGCGTCATCTGGTGAACGCGATCTATCTGGACGAGCGGATCCGCGGATACATCGTGGATCTGGTCCACGCCACGCGCGAACCGGAGCGGTTTGGCCTCGACCTGAGGCCCCTGATTCAGTACGGCGCTTCGCCCCGCGCGACGCTCGCTTTGGCGCGGGGCTCACGAGCGCTCGCGTTTCTCGAGGGCCGCGCCTACGTGACGCCGGACGATATCAAGGGGATCGCGCCGGACGTGTTCCGCCACCGCATCCTACTCACCTACGAGGCCGAAGCCGAGGGCGTGCCGGTGGACGAAGTGACCCGCCGGATTCTTGCCCGCGTCGAGGTTCCGTGATCACCCCGGAGCTTCTGGCTCAAGTCCGGCGGCTCACCATTCGAAGCCGCAGGGCGGTGGAGCAGGTCTTCGCCGGCGCCTACCGAAGCGCGTTCCGCGGCAAGGGGCTCGAGTTTTCCGAGGTGCGCGAGTACGTCCCCGGCGACGACGTGCGCACGATCGATTGGAACGTGACCGCGCGCCATGGGCGGCCGTTCGTGAAGCGGTTCGACGAGGAACGCGAGCTCACGGTGGTCCTGGCGCTGGACCTGTCCGGATCGCTCAGGTTCGGGAGCCTGGCGAAATCGAAGCGGGACACGGCGGCCGAGGCGGGCGCCTTGCTCGCGCTCGCCGCGAGCCGGAATCGCGATCGCGTGGGGCTGCTCCTCTTTACGGATCGGATCGAGCACTATCTCCCTCCTTCGAAGAGCCGCGCGCGGTCGCTTCGGATCGTGCGGGATCTCGTGGCGTTCGAGCCGCGCGGCACGGGTACCGACCTCCACGGCGCCCTCGTCTTCCTGGGCCGCGTGCTCCACAGGCGCGCGGTTCTCTTCATCCTCTCGGATTGGTCCGCGGATTCCTTCGACCAACCTCTGAACCACCTGGCCCGGCGGCATGAGATCGTGGCGGTCGAAGTTCTGGATCCGCTCGAGGACGCGCTCCCGGCCCGGGGCCTCCTGCAGGCAAGGGACTTGGAGACCGGAGCGACGCGCCTCGTGGACTTGGCCTCCTCGAGTGCCAGGCGCGAGTGGCGGGGCACGCGAGCCCGCCGGCAGCGGGCGCTCAAGGAAACCCTCACCCGCGCGCGCGCGGGCCGGATTCGCGTCACGTGCGGCTCTCCGGTCGCGCCCGAGCTGGTCCGGCATTTCGAGCAGCGCGCCTACCGGCGCTGAACCCCGTGTCCCACGCCGGCCGAACGCGTCTTCGGGGCGCGCTCCTTCTGGGGGCCGTTTGTTCGCTCGCAGGATGCGGTGGAATCGGCGGCACGGCGCCACGCCGCGTCGTCGAGCGCGACGAGGCTATGGGCGAAATCCACGTTCGCCTCCGGAGCGAGCTTCAGCCCGCCCGTGGCACCCTCGGGGACCGGGTCTCCTGGCGCCTCACCGCTTCGCTCGGCGCCGGCGCGCAGGCGGGGTCGGTCATCGTGGGAGACGCGCCCCGTTCGCTCGAGATCGACACGACGCGGGCGACGGCCGAACGAGCCGCGCGCGGCGGCTCCGTCTGGTCACGCGAGTTTGTCGTGCGCGGATTTGATCTGGGCCCGATCGAGCTTCCTCGGGCCGCGCTGCCGATTCGCGCGGGCGCGCGCGCCGACACGGTGGAGTTTCCGCGAGACACGCTGTTCGTGGACTCGCTCACTCCGGCGGCGAGCGGTGCGATCCGGCCCGACCGCGGTCCCATCGAGCCTCCGCTCCGTCTCGTGGACTACATCGTCGCGGCCTTCCTGGCAACGCTGGTCGTGGCGGCGCTCGTTCTCTTGGTGGGACATTGGATCCGCGGTCGCAGACGGCGGCCGCTCCCTGCCATCGAGAAGCTACCGGAGCCGCCCGAGGCAGTCCTTCGCCGCACGGTGGACGCGCTTCAGGCCGAGTTCGCGGCGATTCCTCGCGATGTCTTTTACGAGCGGCTCTCGCTCGCGCTGCGCGCGTACGCGGCCGCCGTGACCGGTGTGCCCGCCCCGGATCTCACCACGAGCGAGCTCGCCAGGGAGCTCGCTCGGGACCGGCGCGTGAGGTCGAAGGCTCGGGACAATTTGATCGCGGCGCTCCTCCGGGCCGACCTCGCGAAGTTCGCGCGCCTCGAGGACGAGGAGTCGGAGGCAAAGGCCATCCTGCGCCTCGCGGAGTCGATCGCCGGGCGGCTGGTCGGGGCGGCCTAGCATGCGATTCGCCGAGCCCTGGTATCTGCTCCTCTTCATCCCGTTCGCGCTCGCGTTCTGGCTCGC
>DASXTQ010000063.1:0-22061 GCA_036505295.1 Candidatus Eiseniibacteriota bacterium | reverse complement strand
GCCCAGCTCGTTCTGAAACGGTGCCTCGACATCACGGGCGCCGCTCTCGGGCTCGCCCTTCTGAGTCCGGTCCTGGCATCGATCGCGATCGCGATTCGTTTGAGGTCCGGAAGGCCGATCCTGTATCGATGGAGGGTCGTGGGTCTACGGGGTCGCTACTTCACAGGGTATAAGTTCCGTACCATGGTTCCCGAAGCCGAGGCACGCCGCCATGGGTTGGAGTCCTTGAACGAGATGGCAGGGCCCGTGTTCAAGATGCGTCACGATCCGCGCGTGACAGGGATTGGGCGCCTGCTGCGTCGTTTCAGCCTCGACGAGCTGCCGCAGCTTTGGAGCGTGCTCAAAGGGGATATGAGCCTCGTAGGGCCCCGCCCGCCGCTCCAGACCGAGTGGGAGAAGTTCGAGCCTTGGCAGCGCCGCAAACTTGCCGTGAAGCCCGGGATCACCTGCTTGTGGCAGGTGTCCGGCAGATCGGATATCCGGGATTTCAGCGAATGGGTCCGCCTCGATATCGAATACATCGAGCGCTGGACAACCTGGCTCGACCTCAAGATCCTGCTCGCGACGGGCGCGGCGGTCGTCCGCTCGAAAGGAGCCTACTAGGGTGGCGAAGGCTCTGGTCACCGGCGGCGCGGGGTTCATCGGTTCCCATCTGGTCGACGGACTGATCGCGCGCGGTATCGACGTCAGGATCCTGGATCTTCTGACGCCTCCGGTCCACGACGGCCGCGTCCCCGACTACCTCCCCGCGGATGCGGAGTTCATCCGCGGCGACGTTCGCGACCCCGAATGCATGCGGCGGGCGCTCCAGGACGTGCGGTACGTGTTTCACATGGCCGCCTACCAGGACTACCTCCCCGATTTCAGCACCTTCTTCACGACGAATGCCGCTTCCACGGCGCTCCTCTACGAGCTGATCGTATCCGAGCATCGAAACGTGGAGCTGGTCGTGGTCGCTTCCTCCCAGGCGGTCTACGGAGAGGGGCGACACCGATGCGGCAGCGACGGAGACTTCTATCCGGGCCCGCGGTCCGAGGAGCAGCTCGAGCAAGGCGAATGGAACCACGCATGCCCGCGGTGCGGGGGCCGGCTCGAAGCCCTGTGGACGGGCGAGGCGGTCATGAACCCGCACAACCCGTACGGCTTTTCCAAGCGTGACCAGGACGAAATCGCCGTGAAACTGGGCGCGCGCTACAAGATTCCAAGCGTTTCATTCCGGTATTCGATCGTCCAGGGACCGCGCCAGTCCTTTCGAAACGCCTATTCGGGCGCCCTGCGCAATTTCACCGTGCAGCTCGGCTCCGGTGTTCAGCCCCTCGTTTACGAGGACGGGGAACAATTGCGGGACTACGTCGGCATCCGCGACGTTGTTCGCGCGACGCTCCTTCCGCTGGAGCGGGCTGGGATGCATGGCGGGTCGTTCAACGTGGGAGGAGATCGCTCGGTCTCTGTGCTCGAGTTGGCGGAGCTGGTTGCGCGGGTCGCCGGCGTCGACTGCGAGCCGCGAGTGACCGGACTCTATCGAGTCGGCGACACGAGACACATCCGTTCGGATGTATCCGCGCTCAAGGCGCACGGCTGGCTTCCCGAGGAGAGTCTTGGCGACGTGGTGCGCGGTTACGTCGCTTGGGCCCTCGCGCGTCCGGATTTCCACAATGCGGCGGCGGGCGCCCAGGAGCGGATGAAAGAGCTGGGGGTCCTGAGGGAAGCGGCGACCGTCGGCTCAAGCCGAGGCTGAACCCTCACCACCTCGCTCGAAGCTCGATCGAGCCGGTGAGGTGGCGGCGTTCCACGCCCCCGACGTGCCCGGCGTTTTTCACGTCCGCGTAACCGAGTCTTCCCTCGAGGGACAACCCCGCCTCGGGCCGGAACGCCACGCCCGCGCTTCCGCTCCACGTTCGCTCCACGATGCCCGATAGAGGCACGTTGTCGACTTTTCCCGACGAGGGAATCCAGGGCTGACCGATTGCTCCCTCGCCTTTCTGAACGCGCGCGACCTGAATCGTCGCGGTCCACGGCACATTCCAATCCAACCGAACTTCCCCCCATGCCTGCTCGGCATCCGGCCCGAGCACATACCCGAGGGGGCGTCCCGCGAACTCGAAGTCGTGACCATGCCAGACCGTGTACACGAAATTGTAGATTCGCGTGTACTCGGCCCGCGCGGATACGATCCGCCGCCCATCGAGCGCGCGCGCCCCATGGACGCCCGTCTGCCAGCCGACCTGCTTGGGCTTGAAGGTGGAGGAGATCGAGTAATCGTCGACAAGGAGCTCACCGTACCAGCGCAGCCCGCGTCCCATTTTCAGGCTGAAATCGGCGGACGCCATGACGTTGTTCTTGATGAACTTGTTCGTGCTATCCACGCCCGCGGTGAACGCGTCTACGCGCTTCTCGATGAAGGTGTACGGAAAGGCGGGAATGAAGTAATAGAAGATCTGATCGGTACCGTCGAAGCGTGCTTCCTCGGTGACTCCAAGCTCCAGTCGATCGCCGAGGCGGACGCTCAGGCGATGTGCGGCGTCGTAACTTTGCTCCACCGGATCCAGGCTCGCGACGAACCACGAGATCTCGACGTCGCGCAGGATGCCGATGTCGAATCCGAGCCGATCGAGCGCCGGAGCGGCGTCGGAGACCCCGAGCGTCCCGGTAGCCCCGGGTCCCCAACGGACCCACGAGTGCGCGAGGGTCGCGCGGATCCGGTGCGGTGTGTCGGCCCCTTCCAACGCGACGTAGGCGCGGTTGAGCCAAGTGTTGAAATCGACTCCCTCCGCGAGCGCGAACGTCGTTCCGAAATTGGGGGTGCCATGACCACCCTGAGAGGAAGTACCGGCGTACCAGTCGCCGAAGAAGAGGAGCCGGGTGGCCACGCGCGCGCTCGCCTGGGCGCCGATCCGATAGTCGCGATTCAGAATCGGGAGGAGCGTGCGGTTTTCCTGGTAGAGCGCCTCCACATAGGGCGAGACCTCGACGCGCCGGCCCTCTTCTTCCAGCACCCATGCCGGGCGCCTAGCCCCTGGAGCATCCGGAGATACTTCGCGCTCGATTCGCGAGAACGAAGGGTCCTCCACCGCCGCGGGCTCGCGCCGCCGCAGGTCGTTCAGGAATGCGAGCGCTTCCCCGCGTGTCCAGGGCCGCCGATTCACGAAAAATCCGTCCGACCCGAAGCGGAGCGCCAGAGACTCGATATCGGAGTAGAGGGGATTCTCGACGGGGATTTCTTCCAGAAGGTCGTATACAGCGAACGCGGGCCGTGGCGTGGAGGAAAGTGTCGCTAGAAACGCCGACGCGGCAACGAGGATGAGCGCCCGCCCACGATGCCACCGCGTCTTCCCTGAAGGAGGCCGCATCGCGGGGCAGAATACGGCGCGACCCCGGCCCCGTCCACCGCTAGTTCATCACCGCCTGCATGCGATCGCGCAGGTCGACCAGCCTGGGCCGCTCGGCATCGCGCATCTCGCCTCTCTTGGGCGTCTGTCCCCCGCGTTTGACCTCGCAACTGGATCCCGGGATCACGCGGGTCATCTCGCCCTGATGCGGGGCATGCGAGGCGACGTGAGCGGTTCCTTCGAGCACGCAGACGCACGTGCCCGTGGGCTCGGCGATCACGGCGAGCGTCGTGCCCGTCACGTGGATTGTGGCGTCGGGTGTCGTGATTGCGAGGCGAGCGCCGTGGAAGCGCCTTCCGGTGGTGACGCGCAAGAGGCCGCCGGCCACCTTGCCCCTGGGGCCCCGGGCGAACCAGCGTCCGGGAGGGGGCGGGAGAACCATCTCGGTCCCGGGGGAGAGCTGCATCGCTAGGAGCCCCGAGCTGATCAGGTCCAGCTCCTCGGTGCTCTCGAGGCGGATTCGGGAGCCCGGTCGTATACGGCGCGTGAGCTCGGCCGTCTCGCGAACCGGTATCGATAGGCCGTTCACGATGAGGTTGCCGGAGCCCCCGCTCGGGAGCGCCGTCCAGCGCGGCGGCTGATTGAGCACCGCAAGAACGATCGCGATCGACGCCGCGGCCGAAAGTCCCGCCCCCCACGCTAGGATACGCGCCGGCCTGCGAGGTGGGGCCTCGACGGCACGCGGCCGCTGACCGAAGCTGCCGGAGACGAAATCCCTCCTGAGCCGCTCGCGGAACGATGGCTCCGCGGGGGGACGAGCCAGGCCGCGAATCCGCTCCAGGATTCGGGTATCCTCGCCTTCCGGTTCTGCTTGGCGATCGGTCATTCGAACGAGTTCTCCAATAGCTTTCCCAGCTCCGTCAGGGCGCGCGAGTAGCGCTTGCGCGCCGCGACCGGGCTCGTGCCCGTGACGGATGCGATCTCCTCGTAGCTGAATCCTTGGTACTCGCGCAATACGACCACGGCCCGGAGCGGCTCCTTGAGCTTCCCGATCGCATCCTGCACAAGCCCCTCCCGCTCCGAGGCGATCAATTCCCGCTCGGGGTCCTTGAGGTTCGGTGGGATGGCCCCGTCCCCATGATCCGGATCATCGATCGATATCGCTTGCCGCGAAAGGCGGTACGCGCCCGATCTCCACAGGTCGCGGCATACGTTGTAGGCGATCGTGGTGACCCACGGCCCTGGATCACGATCCGGATCCAGGGTATGGGCCGCCCGGTGGAGCTTGAGAAAGACCTCCTGGGTCGCGTCCTCAGCCCAGTGCCTGTCGCCGAGCAGTCGGTACACGAGGCCGTAGACGCGGTCGAAATGCTGGTCGAAGAACGCGGCAAGGGCCTGTGGCTCGCGCCGACGAACCCCCTCCAAATCTAGTACGGACGAGACGGGTGCCTGTGTCCGATCCTGAAGGCTATTTGTCACGGGCGCTCCATCTGGGGCGGTAATTATCTCCGGGTGGCCGGTGCCCCGGGTCAGGGCGTATCATACTAGGAGAAGCACGCCCCCGCGCGGTCTCGTCTTTCCATGGAGGGTTTCGTCATGGTCGCACTCGCCATCAACTGGCTCACGGACGCGGACCAGGCACTGCAAGCCGCGAAGCTGCAATCGAAAGCAGCTCTCCTCGATTTCAGCGCCGCACCCGCCTGAAGCGGCTGTGCTCGGCTGGAAGCCGAGGTCTACCCGAACGAGCGCGTCGTAAACCTGATCGGCTCCGAATTCATCCCCGCCAAGATTCACATCAAAGAGCAACCCCAAGTCTTCAAGCGCTTCGGTGTCCAGTGGACTCCAACCCAGCTCATCATGAGTCCCGATGGTGTGGAATGCCATAGGATCGAGGGCTTCCTGCCCGTGGACGACCTCCTCGCTCAGCTCGAGCTGGGAATCGGGAAGGTATGGTTCAAGCAGGAGAAGTACGCTGAGGCTGAGAAGCGGTTCCGCACGGTCGCCCAAAAGTATCCTTCGACCGAAGCCGCGCCGGAAGCCGTCTACTGGGCCGGGGTCTCAGCTTACAAGGCATCGAACGATGCCACGAAGCTGAGCGAGGCGCAGCAAATCTTGCAGGGTAAGTATCCGTTGAGCCAGTGGGCGCGCAAGGCGGTGGTCTGGGCCAAGTAGCCTGCCTAGGTCACGTCCGCGCCCGCGCCCAGCTCCCACAACTCATGGAGCTCGCCGCGCGTGATCCGGGTTTCGGGCTCGAGCCGGTCCATCACGCCGCGGGCTCCGAGGAGAAGCTGGCGGTCCCGCCGCGGAATCGTCCGCGCGTACCGACGCATGTGACGGAGCAACGTCGCCGCGTCCTGGTGCTCGCCGAGCTTGTCTTGGAGTCGCGCTAGCTGCTTGGCCCGGTGGTGGGCGCTCTGGCCTTCGGAAACCGCGAAGTACTCGACGGCATAGCGGGCGTGCTTCACCGCGATCCGCAGCGCATGCACGTTCGCCGGCGTCGACTTCCGCTCCGCCTCCTGGCACGCCTCGCGCATCCGGTTATCCCATTCGGCAACGATCCGTGGGCCCACCATGTACGCGGGCGCGAGCGCGGGATGGACGCCGCCGGGGGCGGTCGCGGCTTCCGGCGCCGCTGCCGGCACCCAGAGGCTCGGCCCGCCGTCGAGCCACCTCTGCGCTCGTTCGCGGAACGCCTCATACCGTTTGGAATCGAGACGGCGGAGCAACCGCACCCGGCGCCGCGCGCGCTCGATCTCGAGGTACCGCGCGAACACATAGAGGGCTGCGCGCTCGTGCTCCGGCGCCCGCGACACCATGGCAGCCACGCGACGGAGCCCCACATCGAGATCGCGAACGCCCCCTAGCGCCCTGCCGATCCACCGCAGGTCCCGGCC
This sequence comes from Candidatus Eiseniibacteriota bacterium, assembly GCA_036505295.1. GTDB lineage: Bacteria > Eisenbacteria > RBG-16-71-46 > SZUA-252 > SZUA-252 > WS-7. Next base: position 15,838 of record DASXTQ010000063.1, on the reverse strand, counting down.
GAGGCTCTCGCGCGTCTCCTCGGGGAGCGCCATCGCGAAGACTTGGAGCGCGGTCCGCAGGCGTCGCGTCGCGACGCGCATGTCGTGGACGTATTCGGGGTCGAGGTTGAGGCGCGTCCCGGCCTCGTTCCAGAACATCCTCGTCAGGTGGCGCCCCAGCGTTTTCGCGGCGACGTCCACCAGCCGATCTCCCTCGTAAAGAGCGTAGGCTCGCTCCGGGATCTCGGGGAGCTTCTCGCCCGCGGCGGCCAACGCCGCCGCAAGCTTGGACTCGACGCTCGTGTGTAAATCCAACCGGCGCTCCACGGCCGCGCGCACCTCTTCGAGCGCCGCGGCCGCTCCGTCCAGGGCCTCCACCTCCAGCTCGCGGTAGCTACCGCCGCCGTTTTGGGTTCCGGCTTCGCGCACGCGGTCGAGCGTGACAGAGCCCAACAGCTCGCGCTCGTGCAGCCACCGGAACATCTTCCGTTCGCTCTCGACGCGGGCGCGAGTCGTGAGCCGTGCCAAAACGCGGAGCTTCGCGAGGGGTCGGAGCAAGATTGCCACGGGACCGTCGGGGAGGCTCTCCCAGGGTGGGTCGGTGGGAGGAGCTTCCTGAGCCCACTCCGTTCGCGTGAGCACTTCCTCGGTTTGCGACTGGATGGTCTTCGCCTGAAGCGTGAGCCGCTCACCCTCCCGCCTCAGGCGCAGGGCGATTCCGGCGCGATACAGGATCCAGTCGTCGGTGTCGAGGTAGCGATCTTCATGGGTGACCAAGCCCGACGACTCCAGGCGAAAGCCCGCACGCTCGATCGCGTCGCAAACCGCCGCGGCGTCGCGTTCTTCCGGGACCCGGAACTTGATTTCCCTCTCGAGCACGGCCGTTTACCTCAAGCGGCTCCGATGTCGCGGAGCGCTCCGGGCTGGATCAGCCATTCGAGCGTGCCGGACCCGGCGGCAAGGCCCTCCGGGAAGTCCACCAGACCCGCGCCGCCCTTCTTGTACTCGACGAACGCGGTGTCGTCTCTTCCCGCGAGAAGGTAGGACGTGAAGCTGCTCAGGTGGGGCTCGTGCCCCACCACAGCGACGGACTCAACGCCCAGGCGGTTGAGGTAGGCTACGAGCTCGGCGTGATCGCCGGAGGGAACCAGATGGTCGCAGAAGTCGATCTTTCGGTGCGGAGAAACGACGTCGCGCAGGATCTCGGCCGTCTGCCGCGCGCGCACGAGCGGGCTCGAGATGATTCGGTCGAGCTTGGGGGCGACCTCCTTCAGGCCGCGGGCCGCGAGCCGGAACTTGTGGATCCCCTCGGGCGTGAGAGGCCGGTCGTCGTCGTTCTCGAATGCAGGATCTCCGTGCTCGACGGCGATCGCGTGGCGCACGATAAGAAGTTCCATCACAACCTCCAGGTTCTGAAAGTCTAACATATGAAGTAAGATGGGCGCCATGCCCGCATCCAAGACGCGCGCGTTCTCGATCCGCTGTGCCGGCATGGACGTCGGCAGCAACGCGATCCGGCTCACCATCGCCGAGTTCAAGAGCCCGACCCGTTACACCATCCTCGAGCGGATGCGGGTTCCTGTCCGCCTCGGCGAGTCCGTGTTCCACACCGGCCGGATCGCGCCCGAGACCATGGATGCCGCGCTCGACGCCTTTCGCGACTTTCGCAAATGCATGGAGGAGAACGGCGTTGTCGTGCACCGCGCGGTGGCAACGAGCGCGACGCGGGAAGCGAAGAATCGCGCGACATTCCTGGATCGGGTGCACAGCGAAACGGGGATCGACCTGGAGTTGATCCCCGGACCCGAGGAAGCGCGCCTCGTCGCGCTCGGGGTGCGCGCCAAGCTGTCGCTCATGCGGGGCACATCGATCATTCTCGACGTCGGCGGAGGCTCGATCGAGCTGGCCCTGGTCGAGCACGACAAGATCCTCCTGGTCGAGTCGCATAATCTGGGAACGGTCCGGTTGCTGGAGCGTGCGGGCAAGAAGTGCGGCGACCAGCTTCTGCGCTTCCTCCAGGAGACGATCCGCGCGTCGCGATTCCCGCTCCTCGACTCGCTGCGCAGGCACACCGTGTCGCGGCTCATTGGAACGGGCGGAAACATCGAGACCCTGGCGTCGCTGAGCGCGGCCGGGGTCGGCCGAGGCCGACGGGGCGCGGGCCGGAATGCGTCTCGGGATTCGAACGACCGGAAACCCGTCTCCCTCTCGTTGCGGCGCCTCAAAGCGCTCCTTGCCGCAATGGCCGCGCTTCCGCCCAAGGAGCGGGCCCAAAAATTCGACCTCCGCCCCGACCGCGCCGACGTCATCGTTCCCGCGGGCGCCGTCTTCGAATACATCGCGACGCGGACGAAGGTGCGCGAGGTGAAAGTCCCCTTCGTGGGATTGGTGGACGGCGTGCTGCTGGACCTGGCGCAGGAAGCTGGAGCCTCCGGGAAAAAGGAGCTGGAGTCGTCGCAGACCTTGAATGCCGCTGTGGCCGTGTTGCGGAAGTACGAACCGGACACCAAGCACGCACGCCACGTGGCCGCCCTGGCGGTGTCGCTGTTCGATCAGATCAGGCCCGTGCACGAGATGGGAAAGCGCGACCGCCTGCTGCTCGAGATCGGCGCTCTCCTCCACGAAATCGGCAATTTCATCTCCGCATCGGGGCATCACCGGCACGCGTACTACATCATCTCCGAGACCCCGATTCTTGGCTTGAGCGACGAGGAGCTTCACATCGTCGCGTGCGTCGCGCGATACCACCGCAAGGCGCCTCCGGACACGAGCCACGAGTGCTACGCGGAGCTGCCGGAGCGCGCCCGCGAGCGTGTCCGCGCGCTGGCCGCGATCTTGCGGTTGGCGGACGCGCTGGACCACGACCATCGCCAGCGAATCGCGAAGATCTCCGCAAAAACGCGCGGCTCGGAGCTAATACTGAAAGCCCGCACGCGGGGGGACGTGACGCTCGACGAATGGTCCGTGGGGCAGAAGGGCGATCTTTTCAAGGAGGAGTTCGACTTGGAACCGGTGCTCCGGACCCATGGCTGATCTCGCACCGGTCGCTCTGACCCCCGCCGTCGCCGCGGTCGCGCCCCCGGTCCTCTCGGTGATCGACGTGGGGGCGAGCGGCGTCCGCATGCTCCTTGCCGAGCTCAAGGCGGACGGATCCGTTCGCATCCTCGAGGACGTACAAAAGCCGCTCGCGCTCGGCCGCGAGACCTTTCGCACCGGAACCCTATCGGCCGCGAGCATCCAGAAGGCGGTCAATATCCTCCGGCAATATCGCGCCATGATGGACAGCTACGGTGTGACCCACACACGCGCGGTGGCGACGAGCGCCGTCCGTGCGGCATTGAACCGCGACACGTTTGTCGACCGCGTGTTCCTCGCGACCGGCATCGAGGTCGAGGTGATCGAAGGATCCCAGGAGACCCTTCTGACGTTTGCGGCCGTGCAACGGGCGCTCGGGGCGCACCCCGACTTCGGCAGGGAGCAGTCGCTCATGTTCGAGCTAGGCGCGGGCGCGACTGAATGGGCGCTCATGCGCGACGGCGAGGTGGTCGGCTCGCTCACCTACGATCTCGGCACGCTGAAGATGCGGGAGCTCTTGCGGGCGGAGAGCGGCGACCGCCGCGCCATGACACGTTTGATCCAGCACAACGTGCGCGAGATGATGAACGCGGTGAAACGGACCCTTCCCTTCGAGAAGGTGACGAATCTGATCGGGATCGGACCCGAGGCGCGGTTCGCGGCCCGCGCGCTCGGTGGCGAGGGGGAGCTCGCGGCGGTTTCGGCGAAGGATCTACGAAGTCTCGCGGACCGGATTCTCACGATGAGCCCCGCCGAGGTCGCGGCGTCCTTCTCGGTCACGAGCCTCGAGGCGGAGTCGCTGGCACCGGCCTTTCTCGCCTACGCCGAGCTGATCCGCCTGAACCCCGTCGACCGGCTCCTCGTGGCGCGGGCGAGCATCCGGGACGGGCTCCTCCTACAAATCGCCAAATCGATCCAGAGCGGGTCGACCGTGTTCTTTCCCGAGCAGACGATCACGGCGGCCTTGAATCTCGCCCGCAAGTACCACGCGGACGAGCGTCACGGGCTCCACACGGCCGCGCTCGCCCGTTCCATATTCGACGCGACGCAGGCGCAGCACGGGATGGGAGAGGGGGAGAGGCTCTTGCTCCAAGTTGCCTCGATCGTGCACGACATCGGGAACTACGTCGCCGCCCGGGGGCACCATCGCCATACGTACTACCTGCTCATCAATTCCGAGGTGTTCGGGCTGTCGAGGATGGACCTCGAGGTGGTGGCGAACGTCGCCCGATACCACCGGAAGGGGGGCCCCCAGTCGGATCATCCGGCGTACGCCGCGCTGCCGAGGGGGGCGCGGCTCACCGTGAACCGGCTCTCGGCCATCCTTCGCATCGCCGACGCCCTGGACAAGGGGCACGCGCAGAGGATCCAGAATCCGAAGATCTCGATCGAGGACGCCGAGCTGCGCATCGACGTGGAGGGAGCCGAAGATGTGGCCCTGGAACGCCTGACGGTCGATCAGAAGGGCGGTCTCTTCGAGGAGGTCTTCGGGCTGAAACCGGTGTTGCGGGAGATCGTGTGACCGACGGCGCCGCCCCGGCCGAATCGCGCTACTTAAGCCGCGCTCTGACCTGGCTCGGCTTCAACGGACGGGTGCTCGAGGAAGCGCAGGATCCCACGTTGCCCCTTCTGGAGCGGGCTCGGTTCCTCGGCATCTTCTTTTCGAACCTGGACGAGTTCTTCATGATCCGCGTTGCGGGGCTGCGCGAGGCGGTGGCTGCCGGTGTGGACCGCGAAGCGCCCGGGGAAGCGGCCACGATCGCGATCCTGGCGCAGGTCGAGCAGCGCTGCCACAGTTTGACCAGGGCCGCCTACTCGACCTATGAGCGCGAGTTCGTTCCCGCGTTCCGCGAGAGCGGGGTCCATTTCCTGAGCGCGGAGGACCTCGCGCCGAAGGAGCTCGGGTTTCTGGCCCGCCTCTTCACGCGCGAGATCTTGCCGATCCTGACTCCCGCCGCGGTCGAGCCGGGGCTGCCCTTCCCGCATGTCGCCAACTTCGCGCTCTGTTTCGCGGTCCGGCTTGCGCGGGAGGGCCTTGCGGAGCGCTTCGCATTGGTCCAGCTTCCGCGGCAGCACACGCGATGGATCCAGGTAGGAAGCAGGGGCGGATTCCATTTCGTCTTCCTCGAGGACGTCGTTCGCCACCATCTGGCCGAACTGTTCCCCGGCCATGAGATCAAGGAGGCCGCTCTCTTTCGCGTGACGCGTGACGCCGACTTCGCGACCGACGATCAAGAGGCGGAGGATCTTCTCGATGCGGTGAAGCACGTCCTGAAGCAACGCCGGAGCGGCGATCCGGTGCGGCTCGAAATCGAAGCATCGGCGAGCGGGGAAATCACGGAACAGCTGACGGCCTTCTTCCAGCTCGATCCCCTGAGTGTCTACAGCGTTCCGGGACCGCTCGACCTCAAGTTTCTGATCGAGTTCACGCGGGTCACGTCGCTCCCGGCGCCGCGCGCGGCGCCCTGGCCGCCGCAGCCCTCGCCCGACATCCCGCCCGGCGAAGCGATTTGGGAGGCGATCGCCGAGCGCGACTTCCTGCTCTTTCATCCCTACGAGAGCTTCGAGCCGGTGCTCCGGCTCCTCCGGCTCGCGTCCGAGGATCCATCCGTGCTCGCGATCAAGCAGGTGCTCTACCGCACCGCCTCCAACTCGGAGGTCGTGCGCGCGCTGGAGCGGGCCGCCGAGAACGGAAAGCAGGTAACCGCGCTGCTCGAGCTACAGGCGCGGTTCGACGAGGAGCGAAACGCGGGTTGGGGGCAGCGGCTGGAGGACGCGGGCGTGCAGGTGCTGTACGGCCTCGCGGGGCTCAAGACTCACGCGAAGGCGCTCTTGATCGTGCGTCGCGGCACCGGAGGGATCGAGCGCTACGCCCACCTGGGTACCGGGAACTACAACGAGCGGACGGTCCTCGAGTACTCCGATCTGAGCCTTCTCACCGCCAATGAGGATCTCTGCGGCGATCTGACCGCGTTCTTCAACGTCGTCACCGGCTACTCCGAGCCGCTCCCCTGGAGGATGGTCGCCATGGCGCCGCTCGGCATGCGCTCTCGATTCCTGAGCTTGATCCGCCGCGAGGTCGAGAAATCGACCCCGGAGGATCCGGGTCAGATCCGCGCGAAAATGAACGCCCTCGTGGACAAGGCAATCATCGACGCGCTGTACGACGCCTCGAACGCCGGCGTGAGGATTCACCTCAACGTCCGCGGATCCTGTGTTCTGCGTCCCGGAGTGAAGGGGATGAGCGAGCACATCCGGGTCGTCTCCCTTGTGGATCGCTTTCTCGAGCATAGCCGCATCTTCGAGTTCCGGAACGGGGGGGATGTGGAAACCTTCCTCGGGAGCCCGGACTGGATGCCGCGAAACCTGGACCGGCGCGTGGAGCTCCTATTCCCGGTGATCGAGCCCGACCTGCGCGCACGCCTCGCGCACATCCTCGACGTGCTCTTTGCGGACAACGTGAAGGCGCGGGAGCTCCGGCCGGACGGATCCCTGGCAAAGCGGGCCAGCCGCCGCAAGCCCCTTCGCGCGCAGGAGGTGTTCTGGGAGGAAGCGCGCGCGCGCGCCGAGGGACGTGGGGATGCGGAGCGAAGCGCGTTCGTCCCGCTCCGGAGCGCGCCGGACTAGGGCGTCCAGGCGCGGAACGGCCGGCTCAGTACCTCACGTCCGCCGCCAACCGCGCGAGCCAGGCCCCGCGATCACGTCCTTCGAGATTTCCTTCGTTCCGTATGCGCCGAAACCCGGCGCCCACGCTCACGTCCACGTTATCGCGCGGCATCCATCTCGCGTCCCCCCAGACCTCGCGCCGCTCCTCCACGATTCCGGAAAGGCCTACGGTCGAAACCGCCCCCTGGGAGGGGTCCCAGGGCACGCCGAGCCTTCCCTCGCCGTGATTCGTGAAATCGCCGGTCCAGCGGAGCTGCCACTCGCGCGAGAGGTCGAATGCCGACTCGAGGAAGACGTTCTCCGCGTCGGGCCCAAGCGCATAGCCGAGCGGGCGACCCCGGTAGATGAAGTCCTGACCGTAGTCCACGCTGTACGTGAAATTGCGAACGCGCGTGTACTCCCCGAGGACATGCACGTAGCGGGTCCCGTAGGGTTGCTCGCTTCGAACCCCGAGCTGGTATCCGATCCGGTTCGGCATGTTGGCGCTCTCGGTGGCGTAATCATCCACGAGCAGCTCTCCGTAGAGCGTGAGTCCATGGGAAACGCGGAAGGAGACGTCGGCCGAGGCCATCACGTTCGCCCGCTCGAGAGCGCGCAGAGAGTCCGCGGAAGCTTCACGAATTCGGATCCGCTCGACGACCGTGTAGGGGAGGAGGCCCGACGTGTAGAGAAGGTCGATCCCGCCTGAGGTGTAGCGCGCGGCCTCGGCGAGCCCGATCGTGAGCCGGGGGGTATCGAACTCGATCCGGTGTGCCGCGAGGAAGCGGTGGTCGGCCGCCGAGACGACGCCGGTGAACGCGGTGCCGGTCACGCCGATCCTGCCGCGGGTCGCGCCCTGCATGGAAAAGAAGGTCATGGGCCCTGCGGCGTCGGAGAGGAGAAGGGTACCCCGCCGGCCGGGACCCCAGCGGACCGCGTCGTACCCCAGCGCGGCCGTGAGGCGATTCGCGCGCCCGGTCACCTCGCCACGCAGGACCGTTGTTTCCAGATCCGTGCGGGCCGCGACGGCGTCGATGAACTCGCGCTGGCCGCGGATCCGCGTCACGCCGAGCTCCTCGTAGGCTCCGAACCAAGGCCAAAGCTGAAGGCTCATCCGCGCGGCCAGGGAGGATTCGTCGGGGAGCCGGAAGTGCGCGGCTTCGCGCTTCTCGTCGAAATCGCCGCGCACGTGTCCGGCGAGAGCCATCCGGAAGCGTTGATCGCGGTCCCCCACGTCGAGGAGCGGCCCCGTTTCCCGCGCCTCGGGCGCCACACCCATGTCCGCGAGCTCGCGAGCCAGCTCGCGCTCGAGCCGCCGGAAGTGCAAGTCAGACTCGATTGCCGGGAAGGTGAGTCGCGCCTCCTGGAGCGCCTGCGCGATGTCCACGCGCGCCAGGGGCCTGGTGTGGATCGAGGCGGATCCAATGAGGCCGCGCGCAACGAGGGCCTCGAGATCCTCGTAGAGGGCGTGCGATGCCGGAAGGAACTCCGCGGGCTGGGCGCGCGCGGGGGCGGATCCCGCGCCGAGCGCGAGAGCGCCCAAGAGGAGCCCGGTCAAAGCGAAGCGCATGGCCGCGCATCCTATCGGCGTTAGGGCCGCGGGTCAAACCTGGGGCGGCCCGGAAGGTGTGGACGGATGACCACAGGGATGTAACCGCGGCGCCTCAGGTGTCCCGGTCCGGTACGGTAGAAATGGTCTAACTTGTTAAATCACAGTGTGATGGTTCATGGCACGGGGGCTGCATTTAGCGGGGCGTAGCCGTGTCCGAACCCACATGGTCAGGAGGACGAACATGCGTATCTTCGTAGCAATGTTGGCGCTCGCCTTTGCCGCGGGCAGTGCGTCGGCGTCCCAACTCGATTTCCAACCGAGCGCGCCCGGCGCGGATGGACCGCAATTCAAGGACACGGGCGCGCAGAAATCGCTTCTCGAAATCAACGGACCGATCCGGCACCGGCGCCCCTATCGCGAGCGCGACTACGGCTACAGCGAGCCTGTGTACTTCGCCACCTTGGGTGCGGGCAGGTTCGATCCAACCGATCAGCCTGGGAGCGGACTCTACGTGAACGGAAGCGTCGGATCGGTTCTCGCCAATCAACTCGATCTCGGGATTCAGCTCTCCTGGTATCACCGCTCAACCGGAGGCGAAGAGTTCGTGCGCCAAGGCGACCTGCCCGACGGCACGCACGTGAGGACCGTCGTCCTGGCGCGGTCCATCGACACGAATCTCGTTCCGCTCATGGGAACCATTCGCGTGCGCATTCCCGTTACGCCTCAGTTCGAGCCCTACGTGGGCGGCGGATTGGGCTGGGAGTGGCTCACGGTTGAGGGGACCGACGAAAACGGTTTCGATTTCAGGAATGACTACGATGGCTTCGGGGCGCAAGTGTTCACCGGCGCCAATCTGAACGTCGCCCGCCAGACCTCGCTCTACGGCGAGGCGGTGTGGAACGCGAGCACGCCCAAAGCCGAATTCTTCGATCCCGCGATCGGGCAGACTGTTCGTGAGGAAGCGGACTTCGACGGGATCGCATTTCACGGGGGACTTCGGTTCACGTTCTAGTTGTCGCCGCGCGGTCTCTGAGCTACCTTGCTCGCGGGGAGTCGCCGTCAACGTCACGGCCGGGGCGACCCGCGCCGCTCTCGAACCACTGAGGGGGTTTCCGCGATGAAACGAAACGGATCGTTTCTGGTGACGCTTGTGGTCGGATTGAGCCTTTTGTCATTCGCCGCGCTCGCGTCGGCGGCGCCCGCGCCCCAAGGCCATGGGCTCGGATTTCAGGGGCTCGGCGCCCGCATAGGATTTGTCGATCCCGAAGGCACCAGCAGCACGGTCGCTCTCGGCGTGCACATCGACGGGGGTGAGTTCGTGAGAAACGTGCACGTCATCCCGCTCGTCGAGTATTGGAAGGTCGGTGTCAGCGGCGTCGATGTCAGCGACCTCACGATCGCAAGCGACATCAATCTCGATTTTCCGGTCGAAGGGGGCAGGGTGATTCCATACGCGGGCGGCGGCCTCGGGTTCCACTTCGTCAAGATCGACAATCCTTTCGCGCCCCCCGGGTACGATAGCTCGAAGACCAAGATCGGACTGAACGTCCAGGGAGGCATCCGGAATCAGGTCATGCCGAACCTCGGAATCTTCGGCGAGGTCAAGTATTCCTTCGTGTCCGATGTGAACCAGCTCAAGGTCATGGGCGGGTTCACCTATAACTTCATCTACTAACCAAAGGACGGTGAGTCCATATGAAACCCATTCGCATTCTAGGCAGCGTGCTCCTGGCGGCCCTCCTTGCATTCGCGATCTCGGCTTGCCAGAAGAAGGCGCAGACGGATATGTCCGAGACGACCGATTCGACCCAAGTCAGCCAGGGATACGGATCGGAGACGCCTACGGAACAGGCCCCGCCGGCGACCGAGCCAGCGGCGCCCCCGAAGGCCACGAAGTCGACGTCCACGAAGCACAGCGGCTCCTCGTCGAGCGGTACGAAGGCGACGAGCACGTCCAATTACGCGGAACAGCGGACCACTGAGATCCCGGCCGGCACGACCTTCGACATCGAGATGGTCACCCCGGTCGACACCCGGACCTCCAATATCGGGGACCACGTCGAAGGGAAGCTCGCCGCGCCGATCACGATTGGCGGCGTCGTCGTAGCGGACGCCGGCGCCCGGGTGAGCGGGACGGTTGCAGACTTGAAGCGCGCGTCGCGCAGCAAGAGCGCGGACGAGCGCGCATCGATCATGTTCGAGTTCACGTCGATCGAAACCGTGGACGGCCCGAAGCCGCTCCACGCGACGGTCGCGAACGCCGAAGGGAAGCTGGTCGCGAAATCCACCAGCACGCGCGACAAGCTGATCATCGGTGGAAGCACGGTCGCCGGCGCGGTCCTCGGCAAGGTAGCCGGCGGGAGCACGAAGAGCACGATCATCGGCGCCGTCGGCGGTGCTGTCGTCGGCACGGGCGCGGTGCTTGCAACCAAGGGCCACGAGCTCGAGATTCCGGAGGGGGCGAAAGTCTCGCTCCGGGTCGACAAGCCGATCGTGATCGTCGAGAGATAGGATCAGGCCGAGCGAGTAGTGCCGCTCACGAGCGGTAGCACGCTGGTTGACATCGCCTTCCGCACGGGTTTCGTCTACCTGGCGCTTCTCCTGGGGCTCCGCCTCACGGGGAAGCGCCAGGCCGGACAGATGACCCCCTTCGATTTCCTCCTTCTCCTTCTCCTGGCCAACGCGGTTCAAAACGCAATGACCGGGCCCGATACCTCCCTCGAAGGAGGGCTCGTGGCGGCGGGCACCCTGTTCGCCGCGAATATGATCGTGGCCTGGGTCGTCAGGCGGAGCAAGAATGCCCAGAAGCTCATCGAGGGAAACCCGACGATTCTCATTCGGCACGGGAAAATCCTGTCGCAGAATCTCGCGCGGGAAGGGATCACGATCGACGATCTCACCAGGGCCTTGCGGGAGCATGGCGTGGAGACCGTGGAAGAGGTCCGGTCGGCGATCCTCGAAGTAGACGGATCGGTCAGCGTCCTCAAGGAGGAGGAGTTCCCCAGGACAGAGAGGCCCCACCATCGGATCCGAGGCATACCGCGGCGCACAGCTTGACACTCCCGCCCCTCGGACCGATACTTCGCCCCGCCAACCTGACCAGCTTCCCATTGCAAGGAGCCGTTGGATGGACGCCACCCACACCCTGTTGAAAGAACTGACCGAGGCATTCGGCCCTCCGGGACATGAGACAGAGATCGCCGGAATCATGCGCAAGCACCTGCGCGGTCTGGGAGAGGTGACCCAGGACGGCCTGGGCAGCATCATCTGCAAGCAGCGGGGAAAGTCGGAGGAGCCGCGCATCATGATGGCCGGCCACATGGACGAGGTCGGCTTCATGGTCAAGGGCGTCACCAAGGAAGGCTTCATCAAGTTCCTCCCGATGGGCGGCTGGTGGGGCCACGTGCTCCTCGCGCACAAGGTGCGCATCCGGACCGCGAAGGGAGACGTGGTCGGCGTGGTTGGCTCGAAACCACCGCACGAGCTTCAAGAGGACGAGCGCAAGAAGGTCATGGAAATCAAGGATATGTTCATCGACGTCGGCGCCACGTCTTACTTTGACGTCAAGAAGCGGCTCGGAATCGGTCCCGGCGATCCCATCATTCCCGAAGCTCCCTTCTCCGTGATGTCGAACGACCGGCTGTACCTCGCGAAGGCGCTGGACAATCGCGTGGGGTGCGCGCTGGTCGTGGATGCGCTTCGGCGGCTCGCGAAGGCGCCACACCCGAACACCGTCTACGGGGTCGCCACCACCATGGAAGAGGTGGGCCTGCGCGGCGCACAGACGAGCGTCGCGGCGGTCAAACCGAACGTCGCCATCGCACTCGATGTCGGGATCGCACACGATACGCCGGGCTCTCTGGGCGACGGCGACGAGAAGCTGGGCGGAGGGGCGGGCATCCTGGTCTACGACGCATCGATGATTCCCAACGTGAAACTCCGCAATCTCGCGATCGAGATCTGCGATAAGCAGAAGATCCCCTACCACTTGGGCACCGTGGAACGCGGCGGCACCGACGCAGGCAGGTTCCACATATACGACACGGGCGTGCCCTCCCTTGTCATCTTCATCCCGACGCGCTACATCCACAGTCATTCCACGATCATGGACCGCAAAGACTACGACGCCGCGGTGCGGCTCCTGGTCGAGCTGACGAAGCGCCTGGATCGGAAGACCGTCGACAATCTTTAAGAGAACCGTTTGCGGTGCTCTAGAAGTCGTGGCGGAACTCTAGGTACGGAGGACGCATGAATCAGGGCGCGCGGAGCTTTCTCGCGGAGATGATCGGTACGTTCGGCCTCATCTTTTTCGGCGCCGGCGCGATCTTGCAGCAGCAGGCGACGCAGTCCGTGGGCACGACGGGGATCGCCGTGGCGCACGGTCTCGCGATCCTGATCGGGGTATATGCGTTCGGGCATATCTCCGGCGCCCATTTCAATCCGGCCATCTCGTTCGGCATGTGGATCACCCGGCGGATCGGCCTGGGCAGGATGCTCGTCTACTGGGTCGCGCAGCTCGTGGGCGCCTCGCTCGCCGCCGGCATCCTCGGCTACCTCTACCAAGGGGGGCCGGTGGACGTGCACCTGGGCACCCCGACGATCGATCCCACGATAGGGTCCATGACGGGGGTCCTGGTCGAGGCGATCCTGACCTTCTTCCTCGTGATCTCGGTGTTCGGCACGGCGGTGGATCCGCGGGCTCCCAGCGGCTTCGCGGGCCTTGCGATCGGCCTCACGATCACCGTCGATGTTCTCATGGGCGGCGGTCTGACCGGGGCCGCCATGAACCCCGCCCGGGCGTTCGGACCCGCACTTGCCTCGCACTATTGGCAGGATCAGTGGGTATACTGGATAGGACCCCTGGCTGGCGGTGGGGTTGCAGCCATCCTCTACGACCGGTTTCTCCTAGCGCGAGCTTGATCGTATCCCCGCGCGCGGGGGGAGTTATGGACCCGCGGCAGCTGAAAATCGAGCGCGATCTGGCGCCGCTCCTCGAAGGCGAGGTGCGGACGGACCCCATCGCGCTCGCTCTGTTTTCCACGGCGGCCTGCATCTTCAGGCGCAAGCCGCTGGCCGTGGTTTCGCCCGAGACCGAGGCGGACGTCGCGAAGACGGTCGCATTTGCCGCGGCTACGGGAATTCCCGTGACGCCTCGAGGCGGGGGATCCAGCCTCGCCGGGCAGGCCCTGGGCCCGGGGATCATCCTCGATTTTCCCGCGCGCATGAAACGGATCCTCGCGCTCGATCCGGAGCGGCGCTTCGTGCGTGTCGAGCCCGGCGTGCTCCACGGCCGCGTGCAGAAAGCGGCGGGCCGTCAGGGGCTGAGGCTCGGACCGGATCCCTCGAGCGGGGACTTCTGCACCATCGGCGGAAACGTCGGAACGAACGCCTCCGGCGCGCACACCCTTCGTCACGGCGCGACGAAGGACAACGTCCTGGGGCTCACGGTCGTGCTCCACGATGGGAACGTTGTGGAGCTGGGCTCGCACGCGGGGACCTCGGGTGCGGGATCGAGCCCGCATGCTGCCGGCTCCCGAGACGGAGGCGCCGCGTGGCGCTTGCTGTCGGCGGAGCTGGAATCGATCCTGCGCGCCGGCGCGCCCGCGTTCCTGACCGAGCGACCGCGATCGAACAAGAACTCCTGCGGCTACGACCTCTGGGGCGCGTGGGCGCCCGGCGATGCGGTCAGCTCGATCGAGCCGCGATTCGATCCGATGCGTTTGATCGTGGGCTCCGAGGGCACGCTCGGGGTCGTCACCGAGGTCACGATGCGGCTCGTCGAGAAGCCCGCATCCACTGCGGTCGCGCTCCTCTACTTCGCGTCCTGGGAGGATGCGACCGAGGCCGTGCTGGAGGCCCGGCGCCTCGGGGCCTCCGCCATCGAGGCGATGGACCACACCTTCCTCGCCTTCGTCCGCTCGGACCGCGAGGACCTGCGTCCTTTGATACCCGAGCGCTTCGATTCCGCGATCCTGGTCGAGTTCGAGGGGGCGTCCGCCGAGGAGGCGCGGGCGGGCATTGCCGCCATGGAGGAGTGGGCGGCCGCGCGGCGCGGGAAGGTGCTCGACTTCCGCGCGGCGCGAAACGCCGGGGAGCAGGCAACGCTCTGGAACGTGCGTAAGGCCGCCCTCCCTCTGATCTATCGAGCCTCGCCGGTTGAGAAGCCGATGAACTTCATCGACGACACGGCCGTGCCCGCGGAGCATCTCGGCGATTATGTGAACGGGCTCCGCGCGATCTTCAGCAAGCACAAGACGCGATTCGCCATCTTCGGACACGCCGGGAACGGAAACGTCCATGTCATGCCGTTGATGGACCCGCACGAAACGACGTTTGCCCAACGGATGGCCGCGATGGCGGAGGACGCGTTCGAGCTGACCTGGCGCCTCGGCGGCACGATTACCGGTGAGCACGGTGACGGTGTTTTGCGCGCGCCATACATCGCGCGCCAATACCCGAACGCCTACTCGGTCATGGCCCGCGTGAAGCGCGCGATGGATCCGGCCGGGATCCTCAATCCCGGAAACGTGATCACGGACACGAGGACGTTCCCCGAAGAGTTTCTCCGCTTCACGAACTCCTATGTTCGGACCGGCACGATCTTCGACGAGGCCGACTACCGGGACATGATCGAGATGTGCCACGGGTGCGGCACGTGCCGGGACTACTGCCCGGTGGGGTCCACGACCTCGCTGGAGCCGCACACGGCTCGGGCCAAGGCCGTGCTCCTGATGGAAATGATCCGCGGCGATCTATCGCACGAAAAGCTTACGGAGAAGCCGCTCAAGGAGGTCATGGACTCCTGCTTCAACTGCAAGCTCTGCCTCAGCGAATGCCCGAGCCAGGTGGATATCCCGGGGCTCGCGATCGCGGCCCGTAAGGAATTCGTGGAGAAGCACGGCATGCCGATCCGGAACTGGGTGCTGGGACACGCGGATCAGGTCGCGAAGTTGGCCGGCATCGCACCCGCCGTCGTGAACCTCGCGGTGGGGAATCCGATGGAGCGCGCCGCGCGCGAGAAGGTCGGAAAGGTCGCGGGCCGGCTGGACCTTCCGCGGTTCCGGCGGCCGTTCGGGACCGGTGACGCCGGCGCGAAGCGGGCGCTGGGGCTGCCGCTCACGCCGTCGGCTGCGGGTCCGCTGGCGGGTCCGGCTGCCCCGCACGCGCGGCTCGGGCCGATGCCGCACCGCGACGTGCCGATCACGAAGCGCGTGGCCTACTTCGCGGGCTGCTTCGCGCGATTCCATGATCCGCAGGGCGAAGCCGAGGCCACGGTCAAGGTCCTCGAGGCGAACGGAGTCGAGGTGGTCGTGCCCGAGCAGCGCTGCTGCGGGATCGCGCTCATCACCATGGGCGCCGAGCGCTCCATCGCCGCCGATGCGCGGCGGAATCTCGGGGTGCTGCTCCCCCTGGTGGACCGCGGATTCACCGTTGTCGCAAGCGCCCCGTCATGCGGGCTCGCGCTCATCGAGGATTACCCACGCATTCTCGGAACGGAGGAGGCGAGGCGCCTCGCCGCGCACACGATCGACATCCACCAATACCTCTGGCGGCTCCACGAACGCGGGGAGCTCAGGACCGACTTCA